>NZ_CP093396.1:314168-628337 GCF_029027405.1 Sulfurimonas sp. | reverse complement strand
AGCTAAGACAAGAGCGGCTCCTTTGTCAGTTTTACATCCATCTACTCGTAGTAGGTAGTTTTTTCCCTGTGAGGTTACATTTGACTCTGTAGTAGCAGAACTGATAGAAGCAACTTTAGTACACTGTCCACCTTTTGAGACTCTATGAGGACATCCTGAGATTGCTGCACCGATAATGTCTATATTATGAAGAGGTTTTTTTCCAGCTATAACATGGTTAGCTACACTAGATTTTAAAACAACCTTTCCACCATGTGCACACAATATTACACCATCTTCAATTACAATACTAGCTCCTGCCATTTTAGTCCCTCTAGTTTTTAAAATAAATAGTTTTAATGATTGTAACTGTTTACTCTTAATACAATCTGTTTATTAAGAATGTTGCATTTTAAACTTGAATTGGCTATATTAAAAAAAAACTAGAAGGACATGCTTTGACTCTTCGCTTTAAGAATGCTTTACAATTTTCAAGTATTTACTTTATATATATTTGTTGGGTCTTTTGGGAAATAGAACCCAAAGTGGATTTGACCTCAATAGGTATTTTTTCTTTTATAGTAAGTTTCTTGTTTTGGTATATAAGTTTTAATTTAACACGACGACTATTGAGAAGTCTTTTTTTAGGACTTATTCTTAGTATAATAATAAGTTTTTTTGTCGGTTTAATGCCTTTTGTGATGCAATCTTATATTTTTACTGAACTTGTCATACTATTGCTTCCTTTTAATCTATTTTTTCCTTTATTGCTTCGCTTTTATCAAATAAAAAGAATGAAACAACTCACTATAAAAATTAAAAAAAATATTTGGAAGAAGAGTGGAATTATACTTATTTTTATATTGGTATTAGCCACTCATTTTATTTTATTTATTTTTATGGTATTTGGTTCAAATGCGCAAGAATTTTCAAAATCACCTTCAGGAAAATTGTTATTTTTTACTCAAGAGAGCTGTTTAGCTAACAGTTGTACTCATCAAATATATCTTGTAGATGAAAAGAGCTTTTTTAAAGCTACATTAAAAAGATGCAGTTTTGAAAATAAGGGGGACATTATTTTTTTTAACTCTGATACTGTTTTCACTTGGGATGATAATGAAAGTACCATCAAATGGGCTAAAGATACATTTGATTGGGGAGGGGAAATAAAAGTAAGAGATTGTAACTAAAAACTGGGAGAATGCTTAACCTTATTTAATTTGCTTAAAAAAGAGTTTAATTGATTTGCAAACTGTTGTGCATCTTTTGTGTTAAATGGTTTTGGTCCTTTTGTAAGCTCTCCACTATCCCTTATCTGTGCCATCAAATCTCTCATGGCAAGGTATTGCTTTATATTGTCTACACTATATAGTTCACCTCTATGGTCTATTGCATGAGCATTTTTTGTGATAACTCTATCTGCAAGTGGAATATCCGCAGTAATTACTAAATCACCTTTTTTAAGCATTTCTACTATTTTATCATCTGCCTCATCAGCTCCTGCATCTACTATCAGGTAACTTATAAAATCACTTTTACCAATATTTATTTTTTTATTGGCTATAACAAAAGTATATATTTTTAGTCTTTTAATGGCTCGATATAAAATCGGCTTTAGAAGATTTGGGAAAGCATCACCATCTACATATATATTAATCATTTTTTCTTACCAATTCTAAACCTTAAACTTATTTAAATTTGCACTACCAAAGTCCATAACATGCACTGCACATGCTAAACATGGGTCAAATGAATGAAGAACTCTTAAAACCTCTAGTGGTTTGGAAGTGTCTTGTATCTTTAAGCCAACCAAAGCTTCCTCATAAGCTCCTCTAACTCCATCAAAGTTTTTAGGAGTTGCATTCCATGTTGTTGGAGCAATTACTGAGAAGTTTTCAATCTTAGCATCTTTGATATTTACAAAATGAGACAGAGTACCTCTTGGTACTTCAAAAAATGCTCTACCTTTTGTCTCTTTTTTCATAGAATCAAAATCAAATTTTACCCAAGTTTCTGTGTCATAATATTTTATATTTTGTATCAAGTTTGAAACCAATTTAAAAATATATTCACAAATATAAGTGGTTTCAATCGCTCTTGCTGCATTTCGTCCAACACTAGAAGATAAGTCCATAAGTTCCAAGTCTGTAGATGCTAAAAACTCATCTACAAAAGATTTTATAAGAGTGTTGTCTTTTTTATAACTTATAATTACTCTAGCCAATGGTCCTGTTTCCATAACTTTACCGTCATATCTAGGAGCTTTTATCCATGAGTATTTATCATCATTTTTTGCCGTTTTTAAAGTAGCATCTGGATTTAAGTCTGTATATTCTACTTCATTATCAAGCGGTTTATTTTTATACCAAGCTCGGTCTATTTCTTCGGTAATTTTACTTTCATTAAACTCTGAAATATTTTCAAAATCATGATTATAAATCACACCAGAACTAAACAAACTTTTATCGTCAAACTCATAACCACCTACAGATAAAAAGTTACCATTTGCTCTACCGTCTGCTGCTTTTATCTCATCTCTATAAGCGATAGTTAAAAGTTTAGCATCTGGTAAATACGCTCTATCTATAAACTCCTTAGCTTCTTTAATTATAAATAGATAATCATTAAGTCTTTGTGGATTTAACATGTCAGCTACACTTGTAATTCCTCCAACAACTATACTTTGTGGATGTGGAGTTTTACCACCAAAAATAGCTACTGCCTTACTGATTTTTGTTTGAAATTTTAAAGCTTCAAAATAATGTGAAATCATAATAAGATTTTGCTCTGGTGTTAATTTATATGAACTATGTCCCCAGTAAGCATTTGCAAATGGTCCAAGTTTTCCAGCATCTACAAACTTAGTCAACTTATCTAAAACAGCATCATAATGTGAGTGAGAATTTCTAAATGGCTTATCGTGATACTTGAGTGCTTCTTTTGAGGTTAGTTTTGCATCTGCACTTAAAGCGGATGTAATATCCACAAAGTCCAATGAATGAAGATGATAAAAATGAACAACATGGTCTTGAATGAAAAGAGCCATCGCCATCAAGTCACGAATAATTTCGGCATTTTTAGGAAGTTTTAGAGAGTAAGCATCTTCAACACTACTAACAGCTGCACGAAAATGAGAGTTTGTACAAACACCACAAATTCTTCCAGCTAATAGTCCCGCATCTCTAGGGTCACGATTTTTTAAAATCATCTCTATTCCACGAAAAAGTTGTCCACTTACAAATGCGTCTTGAACTACGCCATCTTCATCAACTTCTACTTCAACTCTTAGATGCCCTTCTATTCTTGTTATGGGGTCTATTACAATTTTTTTCATTACTCTTCATCCTCTTTGTAAACTCGCTCATTTGCAAACTTATCGACAAAGCCCATCTCTGTACATGCCATACAGCCGTGACCTGCTTGAACAGACCAACTCGTACCTTGGTTAAACTTCATAGTTGGGCAGTTTACATTTGCATAAGGGCCTTTACATCCCATCTCAAAAAGACAGTAACCTTTTTTTGCACCTTCATCTCCCCACTCCTCTACAAACTCTCCTAGTTCATAGTGACCTCTTCTCTCACAGTTGTCATGAACTCTACCTTCATAAACCCATAAAGGTCGGTTAAACTTATCTAAAACTGGCAACTCTTCAAACATTATGTAGGATAATAATGTTCCCACTATATTTGTTGGGTTTACAGGACATCCAGGAAGGTTTATGATGTCATCTCTTTTTAGAGCTTCACTTACTCCGACTGCTCCTGTTGGGTTTGGCGCGGCAGCTACGATGCCTCCATCTAAAGCACAACTTCCAACAGCTAACACTAACGCAGCATCTTTAGCACACTCTCGTAAAAGTTCTATGCCTGTTTTAGCATCTGGACCTATTCTTAAAAACTTTCCATCCATTGCTAAAGGAACAGCACCTTCTACTATTAAAATATACTCACCCTTTTGATTTTTAACTATATCTTGTAAAATTGTTTCACTCTGCTCACCACTTGCACTCATCAAAAGTTCATGATAATCAAGTGAGATATAATCAAATATCAGCTCTTCTATGCTTGGGTTTGCTGATTTTATAAATGCTTCTGAATTTCCACTACAATCACTTAACTCTAACCAAATAATAGGAATCTTATTAAGCATTGTCACTCCAGCATCTACAACCTGTTCAAAATTTGGATGCAGTTGCATATTTGCTGTTACCATTGACACCCAACTATTTACTTCTGACTTTGCAATATCAATAGAACTAATGGCTGCTTCTAAATTTTTTGTAGTCAATTTATTTATGGGATTTAGTGCATTAAACTTATCTAGTCGTTTTTGAACTTTAGCTATCTCTTTTTCTCTTTTTAAATCCTCTGGAGTTTTTCGTAGCATATTTGGGTCTATTAAATGTTGAGATTCTTTTATAATATCTTGAACCATTATTTTACATCTACCACAAACTCGTCCAGCCTCACTAAAGTCTGAAAGCTCTCCAAAGGAAGTGATTCCTGTTTGTTTTACTATATCTACTAAATCTAGGACATATACATGCTCACAACTACAAACAAGTCTTCCCCTCTCACCAATTAGTCTGTTCTCATAAAGATAGTTAATATCAACTTTTTCACCACTATCTATGAGAGTTTGTATATATGCAATATCTACATTTGAGTTTATTCCTATAAACCTTGTTAATTTATCATCATTTACAAAATATTCATCAATTCTATTGTCTTTTTTAGAACTTATCAGTATCTTTTCATACTCATTTGTAAACTTAGCAGAGTTAACTTCTACCAAATCAAACTCTCCAACTTTTAACATATCTATGCTAACTTCAAGTTCAAACTCTTTGACTTCTCTTTGTAAAATATGTGAAATCGCACAATCAGCTTGAGAAGTACACTCTTTAACATGTCCAGCAACAAAGCCAAACTTTTCTACCTCAGCACATTCACCAACAGCATATATATTTTCATCTTCACTTTGCATATACCTGTTTGTTAAGATACCTCTGTTACACCTAAGCTCATCTCTAAACTCTTGTATATTTGGTTTAATCCCAATACCAAATATAATAAAAGGGTTTCGTATATTTAGTTTTTTAGTTTTAAGAAGTGTGACTTCACCATTTGTTATAACTTTATCAACTATCTCATCTTCATAAGATATGTTGATTTTTCCACTACTTATATAACAGTCTTGTATGATTTTTATAGCATCTATGCTTAGATGTTTAGAGTATAGATGCTTAGCTCGTATGAGTAATGTGATTTTTAAGACATTTGGCATCTTGCTTAGAGTTTCTAAAAGCTCAAGAGAAATCGGACCACTACCAACTATAACAACTTCCCTACTCTTTATGCCATCTTTTATGAGAGTACAATCATCTGCACTTCTAAAAATGGCTACATTTGAAATACCCTCATTATTAAATAATGAGATAGGAAGTGAGCCTGTTGCCATGATAAGTTTGTCATAAGTAAACATTGAATTATGAGAAAATACTCGTTTAGCTTTTTTATCTATCTTAATTATCTTTTGATTTAACTCTACTTTTACCATAGGGTCAAGAGTTAAAGAAATATCCGAAGTTATTTGTGAGCCATCTATTAAACGACAAAGATGAATCCTGTCATAAGGCAAATACTTTTCATCACTTAAGATAGTAATTTCTAAATGCGAACTAAGTCGTTTTAAGTTATTTGCTAAATACACAGCAACGATGCCACCACCAACGATTATGACTCTCATATATATTCCTAGTATTGTTTAGAACAAGTTTACACTATAAATGATTTAAGTTTAAAGAAATTCTTCGCTATAATAAAATATATTTTAATTTGGAGACTACAATATGAAGAACCTATCTATAAGAACACAAGTTTTGACCCTCGTAATTATTTCTTTAATTACTTTATCTACAATCCTGACCTTTGTTTCAATTGCTAAAAGCAAAGACGCTTTAATGGAAAAAAGTTACAGTAGCTTAACCTCAGCAAGGGATTCTAAAGCTGAACAGATTCAAAACTTCTTTAGAGAAAGAATTGGTGATATAAATATAATTGTACAGAGCGATAATGTAAAAGCTTTAGTGAATAGTTTAACTAGCTTAGATAATAAGCTATTTATAGATCCACAAGGTGCCTTTCCTATAACTAACCCAGAAGTTAAAAAAGCAACAGCTCCACATGAAAAGTTCTTTAATAAATATATAAAAGAATATGGTTATTATGATTTATTTTTGATTGATCCAGAAGATGGTCATGTTATCTATACAGTAGCAAAAGAATCTGATTATGGTAAAAATCTTATAACAGGAAGTTTAAAAAATAGTGGACTTGCAGAAATATTTAAAAAAGTAAAAGAGCTAAAAAGAGCTGTATTTGTAGACATGAAACCTTATGCCCCAAGCAATGGTGCTCCAGCTATGTTTTTAGGTGCTCCTGTACTTGATAAAGATGGACAATTAGAAGGAATTTTAGTATTTCAAATCTCAGATGCTGCGATAAATAAAATCATGCAATTTAGAAGTGGTTACGGATACTCTCAAGAAGATTATTTAGTCGGTCAAGATAAGCTTATGAGAAGCGATAGCTTCTTAGACCCTAAAGCTCACTCTTTACAAGCTTCATTCGCCAATCCAACTACAGGTAGTTGTGATACACAAGCAAGTAGAAATGCCTTAAGTGGTCAAAAAGACACAAAAGTAATTATGGACTATAATGGTAATCCTGTGTTATCTTCTTATGCTCCAATTAAAGTAGGCCAAGATTTAAATTGGGCAATATTAAGTGAAATAGATGAAGCAGAAGTTTTAATAACTCCAAATAATATTAGGAATACTCTTATTATAGGTGCTTCCATTATTTTACTCATTGTTATTGCTATTGCATTTTTTGTTATCTCAATAAGTATTATTAAACCATTAGATGCATTTAAAATAAAGATACTTGAAATCTCTTCTAATCATGATTTAAAGCAAAGAGTAGACATAAACGCTCCACAAGAGATTATGGATATGGGTAAAAGCCTCAATACTTTACTTAACTCATTACAAGAACTAATAGCTACTGCTAAAAATTCTTCTACTGAAAATTCTTCCATATCTCATGAGCTTTCAACTACTGCCGTAAGTGTTGGAAATAATGTTGAAAATTCTGTTACCATAGTAGAAGAAGCAACAGTCCAAGCAAAATCAGTTCAAGATGAAATAACAAATGCCATTTCTGATGCTCAAAAATCTAAAAATGATATTGTTGAAGCGAATGAAAATCTAGGAACTGCAAGAAATGACATCATATCTTTAACATCAAAAGTTCAAATCACTGCACAAACAGAGGCGGAACTCTCCCAAAATATGGAAACTCTTTCAAAAGATGCAGAAGAAGTCAAAAATGTGTTAGTTATCATAGGAGATATAGCAGATCAAACTAATTTACTTGCTTTAAATGCTGCTATAGAAGCTGCAAGGGCGGGAGAACACGGAAGAGGTTTTGCAGTTGTTGCAGATGAAGTTAGAAAACTGGCTGAGAGAACTCAAAAAACATTAGCAGAGATAAATGCAACTATAAATGTTGTTGTTCAATCTATCAGTGACGCTTCTACTCAAATGAGTGCAAATTCAAATGAGATACAAAAACTTGCAAATATCGCACAAACAGTTGAAGATAGAATCAACTCAACAGTTGTTATAGTGAATGAAGCAGTTGATGCAAGTGATAGAACTGTAAAAGACTTTGAAAATACTGGTAAGAATGTAAAAGTAATTGTAGGTAAAGTAGAAAAAATAAACGTACTCTCATCTACAAATGCTAGAAGTGTTGAAGAAATTGCTTCGGCAGCTGAACATTTAAATACACTGACAAATGAGCTTAATTCAAAACTTGAAACATTTCGTACTTAAAAGATTGTCCTAACTAGTGCCTCTACTAGAGGACTAGGACAAATTCAAAAAATAATAGTCATATTTTTACAAACTATATGTTATACTTCGAATATATGGGGCTGACCTGGTTTCGACGGGATCAAGTAGCTTTTGACTGCATGTCGGACTGAGCATTTCCGTTATACGGCTTAAAATTGCTTAAACGCAAACAATACAAATTATCGCCCAGCTTTAGCAGTAGCTTAAGTTTTACCCCCTCTTAGAGGACGGGCTGCTTCACCGATGGACTCTAGATAAGTCGGATTCGAAGTATAACCCCTATGTAGATATATTTTAAGTCTGTCTCAGCTTAAAATGAACCTTGAGGCTCGTTCTGTGTAGCTTTGCAAGTTGTGTGAAGCAGGATTAAACTTTAACGGCTTTTCTAAGCATGTAGATGTCAGGAGTAGCGTGGTTTCGGACTGGAGTTCGATTCTCCACAGCTCCACCATTTATTTCTCACTCAACCCCTCACAAATCCCTAAATTGCAAAACTTTAAAATAATTTCAAATGCTCTCCCGATTAAGTATTAAATATATCAAGCTGATATTTAAGCTTATCTGTTAATGAATTTAGATGACTAGACGCACTTGATATCTCTTCAACATTTCTAGCATTATTTGATGAGAACTCATTTATCTCTTTCATTTGAGCTACTATTAAATTTATACTTTTATTTGTCTCTTCAAACTTAATAACTGCTCTATCATTTGTTTCAGATGCTTTATCCACTATATCTACAGAACTATTTATCTCTATCTCAACTTTTATAGCTATAGTTGATAACTTTTGTATCCCTGTAGAATTACTACTCATTTGTGTACTAGCATCTACTATTGATTGAACTATTAAGCTTATTGTAGTATTAATCTCTGTTAAACTTTTTTGCGTTCTCTCTGCTAGTTTTCTAACTTCATCTGCAACAACTGCAAATCCTCTCCCGTGTTCTCCAGCTCTTGCAGCTTCTATAGCAGCATTTAAAGCTAGTAAATTTGTTTGTTCTGCTATATCTTCGATAACTCCTAAGACATTTTTAACTTCTTCTGCACTACTAGATAACTCTTCCATTTTATTTGCTAACTCATCTTCCAACTCTGCACTACTTTGTATATTTGTAGCTAGAATTATTATATCTTCTCTTGCAGATTGTAGTTTCTTGTTTGCTTGGTCTATTTCTTTTTTACTTTCTTTTGCATCTTCCATAACACTTGATATCTCTTCTTGTACTTTAATTACTTGCTTATTTGAATCTTCTACTAATACTACAGAATTTTCAACATTTTTTCCTACTTGAACTGCTGTTGTTGATAGCTCATGAGATATAGAAGCATTTTCATTAGATAAATTTTTAGAATTGTCTATTAAGCTTAATACTTGATCTAATAATTCATTGAATACTGTTGCCATATGAGAAAGCTCTTGTGGAGCATTTGTATCTGCTCTTATTGTTAAGTCATTATTTTTAGTAACTTGCACCATAGTAGCTTCAAGTTTATTAATTGGTTTAATAACTCCTACCATTATGAATACACCGATTACAAATATGAAACAAATAATAAGAACCATTGCTATATAAATATTTACTAACCAAAAATTTGCGTTATCTTTCGCCTTTTTAAGTTGAGCTGTTGTTCTTTTTTCTAATTTTGTAAAGAACTTTTTAATCGGTGTACCTATTTTAACTAACTCATTGTGGTAATTATCATCGAACAATAAACGCACAGCAAAAGCATCATAAGTTTCATTTGTAAGAGGAGTAGCTGGTCCTTTAACAAAGTCTCCCTTTGTAATTGTAGCCATTGCTTGTACTTCTATATTAACCAAAGCAGTAGAGAGCTTACCTGCTTCAGCCAATAGTGAAAATTCTTCTTGTGTAAATTGTAATTTTTTCATAATGTCATTTTGTGAAATAGTTTTACCTTTATATATATCAACTCCATCGTTAGGGCGAGAAATTTTTGCACTACGCCATGCTAAAAAGGCATTATATTTATCTAAATATTTTGAATTCCCTGTCTGAGCATAAGTTCTTGCCATATTTGTCAAATTAGCTGAAACTGCAGCTACTTCTTTAGCTATCACATATGATTTATATTGCTGTTCAGATAAATAATGTTGTTTATCATTAGCTATACCATAAAAATACAAAGCACCTACGCAAAACGCAACAATGACAGCAGAAACCATTGCTATCATGAATATTCCTGTTCTTAAACTCATCATATTATCCTTTTTTTTTAATAATAACTTAAAATGTTAATTATTAACTATTAACTACTTATTTTATCATAAAATAGTTATTAATAGTATTTTCAGTGAACTTTTTGAAAATTTTACAAGGATTATAAATTAAAATAAAAATTAAATCATAAATATTTAAGTCAAAAACAATAAATGTATGAGTAAAATATTATAAAATTATCCATGTTACATAGGTAGGTGTAAAAATGAGTCAAAAATATATACTAAATAATTTACCTTTAAAAAAAGAGATAGAAAGTTGGTCGTGATATTTATTTTATAAATACACAACTTTTTAATTTACTTCATAAATAAAATAGGACACAATAAATGACTTTTTCTTCACTTACACTCTCTTCAAATATACTGCAAGCACTTAACAAATATAACTTTAAAATACCTACTCCTATCCAAGAAAAGGTTATTCCTCTTATTCTTGATAACAAAGATATTATGGCAAGAGCAAAAACAGGTAGCGGTAAAAGTGCTAGTTATGTTCTTCCTATTTTAGAAAAACTACAAAAAAATCGCCCTCAAGGCAAAATGAAAATCAAAGTTCTTGTATTAACTCCAACTAGAGAACTAACTCTTCAGATTTCACAAACATTTGAAAATTTTTGTGAGTTTATGACAAAAGCTCCTAAGATTATTAGTCTTATAGGTGGAGAAGGTATTGGCAATCAACTTTACGATATTCAGCAAGGATGTGAAATACTAGTCGCTACTTCAGGTAGATTTTTAGATGTTCTTAGTAAAAAACAGATGAACCTTTCGCATCTAGAGTATTTTGTTCTTGATGAAGCGGATAAGATGCTAACTCTTGGATTTTCTGAAGAATTAAACCTAGTTCTAGATGCCATTCCTACCAAAAGACAAAACCTTCTTTTCTCAGCAACCTATCCAGATAAAATTTTAAACATAGCATCTAAGATAACAAAAAATGCTGTTGAAGTTAGCATAGATGAAGTTGTTCCAACGGTAGATACTATAACCCAAAGAGTAATAGAGGTAGATCAAGTAAATCGTGGTCCTCTACTAAGACATCTCATTAAAACTGAAAAATTAAAAAATGTACTTGTCTTTATGGCTAACAAAAGAGCAACTGACAACATAGCATATAAGTTTAGAAAGTATGGTTATTTAGCTGAGTCATTTCATGGTGATTTATGTCAAGAAGATAGAACTTACACACTGCGTGAATTCAAAGATAAAAAGATAAATATTCTTTTTGCGACAGACATAGCGGCAAGAGGTTTAGATATCCAAAATATTGATTGTGTTATAAACTTTGATTTACCTCGTTCTCCGACAGACTATATTCATCGTATTGGACGAACTGCTAGAGCAGGTAAAGAAGGTCTTGGCATTTCATTTGTATCACACGAAGACCAAGCACATTTTAAAATCATAGAAAAAAAATGTAAGGTGAAAATACAAAGAGAGCAAATAGAAGGATTTGAACTTACGGGAGAAGCACCAAAAAAAGAGAAAGGTTCAGCCCCAGTAAAAGGAAAAAAAAAGAGTAAAAAAGACAAACTTAGAGAGAAGTGATTATTTCACTTCACATTTATAGTTTATAATAACTCTATTCCCCCAGTCCATTGCTAAAGAGCTTATATCTTTTGGATTTATTTTACACATAATATTACTGTTTACATCTTTATAAATCTCTACAGGTATATCTCCTTCCTTCTGTGTATCAACATGTGCTAAGTTAATAATAGTGCTAGCATTTTGTAGTTTCATATCCTTGCTATTGTAAGAAATTGTATTTGTAAGACCTGATGCTTGTGCATTTTCTTTCGTTAATTCTCTTGTAACTTTTCCACCAACCATAAATTGATATGGATAACATTCAAGATTTATTTTTGACTCATTTGCAGATAACATACTAACAGCGAAAAGAAGAGATAGTGTTACGATTTTCATAAAGGGATTCCTTGTTTTATATGGTGTATCATATAAAACAAGAACTTTAGTATTGATTAATAGTTTTAAAAATTTACTTTTTAGAATTTAATCTTGACTGATACTCTTGGGGATGTTTACAAACAGGACAAACTTTTAAAGCTTTTTTCCCATAATGAACATGACCACAAATTTCACATATCCAAGATTCTTCTTCATTTTCACTTGTAAATTCTGCATCTGTTTCAAGTCTGTCTAAAAGCATCTGGAACATATTTTCATGTTCTACTTCGATTTTACCGATACCAGTAAATAATTTTGCTGCTTCTTTATGACCCTCTTCTTTTGCAATAGCTGCGAAATCAGGATACATAGTTACATTTTCATAAGACTCACCGTCTATTGCTACTTGTAGGTTTTCTTTTGTATTTCCAAAATTATCATCAGTCCCATTTGTCATTCTATTTGCTAACGCAAGTTCCATCTTAGCATGTTGTTTTTCATTATTTGCAGCTCTTTGAAAGTGCTCTGCAATATCCCGATAACCTTCTTTTTGGGCAATTTTTGCAAAATACTCATACTTATTTCTTGCCTGTGATTCACCTGCAAAAGATTTCATTAAGTTCACAAGAGTCAAATTAGGAGTAATCATCTCCATAGCTTCACCGCAACAGTAAAGTTCACCTCCACCAACATTTTGTACTTCTACTTCGTTACCACATTTATTACAGCTATATGATTGATACTGTTTCATTTTTATCTCCAATATTTATTCTAAAGGATAATTATTATCCTTTGTAATATTATACAATTATTAAACTTAAAACATAATTTTTATCCTTTAAACAAGGATAGTGTATAATTTCAACATGATTGACTTTACAAATGAATTAAGAATACATAACTTAAAAGCAACACCACAAAGACTAGCTATCTCAGATGCTATGCAAACTCATGGACATATAAATATAGATGCCCTATATACCATCATGTTAAAAAAATTTAACTCTATCTCACTTGCTACCATATACAAAAATATAAATCTAATGTTAGAAAATTCATTTATTCAAGAAGTTAAACTTCCTCAAAATAAATCAGTTTATGAACTAACAAAAGAAGTACATTCTCATTTAGTTTGTCAAAAATGTAATAAAATTTTAGATATAAATTTAGAATTACAAACTATTTTAAATGAAGCACAAGCACAAAGTGATTTTAAGATATCAAAATCAAATTTAGTATTATCTGGAATTTGTAAAAAGTGTCAATAATTTTTTAAATTTTAAAAACTACTCAGCACTATTGTTATATAATCCGCTATTAATTTTTATAGATAAGGAATCCCATGCGTGGTTATAAAATTTTTGCTGGAAGTGCTAGTGTTGATTTTGCAAAAGAAATTTGTCAAGTTCTAGATGTACCCTTAGCCGGTGCTAATATTAAGAAATTTAGTGATGGTGAAATTTCTGTCCAAATTGCAGAAAGTGTTCGTGGACGAGATGTTTTCATAGTGCAATCTACTGGCTGCCCATCAAATGACAATTTAATGGAGCTTTTAATTATGACAGATGCACTAAAGCGTTCTTCTGCTTCAAGTATAACTGCTGTTGTTCCTTACTATGGATACGCAAGACAAGACCGCAAAGCTGCTCCTCGTGTACCAATTACAGCTAAACTTGTTGCTAACCTTTATGAAACTGCTGGGATTGACAGAGTTATAACGATAGATCTTCACGCTGGACAGATTCAAGGTTTCTTTGATATCCCTGTGGATAATCTTTATGGCTCTATCACTTTTGAACACTATATAAAAAGTAAAAATCTTAAAAATCCTATTATTGCATCTCCAGATATTGGCGGAGTTACAAGAGCTAGATACTTCGCAAAACGAATGGGTTTAGAGATGGTTATCGTAGATAAGCGTCGTGAGAAAGCAAATGAAAGTGAAGTTATGAATATTATTGGTGATGTCCAAGGCAAAGACATTATTATAATAGATGATATGGTTGATACTGCTGGAACTATGGTAAAAGCAGCAACAGCACTTAAGAACAAAGGTGCTACTTCTGTAATGGCATGTGCTACTCATGGTGTACTTAGTGGAAAAGCTTATGAGAATCTAGAGCATGGAGAACTTGACGAACTTATTATTACAAATACGCTAGAAACAAAACCCCATAAAAATATAAAAGTATTAACAGTTGCGCCACTCTTTGCAGAGGTAATTCGTAGAGTCTATCATAACGAAAGTGTAAACGGACTTTTTGAATAAACAATAAAATTAGAAAGACAATAAGGTATTTATTTGAAAAACATTAGAAACTTCTCTATTATCGCTCATATAGACCATGGAAAAAGTACCCTTGCTGATAGAATCATTCAAGAGTGTGGAAGCGTTAGTGAACGAGAAATGGGTACACAAATGATGGACACAATGGACATCGAACAAGAACGCGGTATAACCATTAAAGCACAAAGTGTTAGACTTAACTATGTTAAAGATGGTAAACATTATATTTTAAATCTCATAGACACTCCAGGGCATGTTGACTTCTCTTATGAAGTAGCAAAATCACTTGCTTCTTCTGATGGCGCTTTACTTATTGTTGATGCAGCGCAAGGTGTTGAAGCTCAAACAATTGCAAATGTTTACTTAGCCTTAGATAATGATTTAGAACTTATTCCTGTCATTAACAAAATAGACCTTCCTGCCGCTGATCCTGATAAAGTTGCTGAAGAGATAGAGACTTCTATCGGAATTGATGCAACTGATGCTTGTTTAGTATCTGCAAAAACTGGTGTTGGGATTCGTGAGTTAATTGATGCTATTGTAGATAGAATCCCTGCTCCTGTTGGTGACCCTGATGCAACTACAAAAGCCATCATTTATGACTCTTGGTTTGACCAGTATTTAGGAGCACTTGCACTTGTTCGTGTTTTTGATGGTCAAGTAAAAAAAGGGCAAAATATTAAGCTTATGAGTAATGGTGAAGAGCACCATATTCTTGACTTAATGTACCCACATCCTATGAAAAAAATCAAAACTAAAACTATTGAGTGTGGTGAGATTGGTATAGTTATTCTTGGACTTAAAGAAGTAAGTGTTATCAATGTTGGTGATACTATTACTGATGTTAGAAACCCAACTACCGAGCCTGTTGGAAAATATGAACCTGCAAAACCATTTGTATTTGCAGGGATTTTTCCTATAGATACTGATAAATTTGAAGATCTTCGGGATGCACTAGATAAACTCAAACTAAATGACAGTTCTCTCTCGTTCGAACCTGAAACTTCAGTAGCGCTTGGTTTTGGTTTCCGTGTTGGTTTCCTTGGAATGTTACATATGGAAGTTATCAAAGAGCGTCTTGAAAGAGAGTTTAATCTGGACCTAATCGCTTCTGCCCCATCTGTAATCTATAATGTTTATCTAAGTAATGGGGACTTTATAAATGTTCAAAATCCTTCACAATTACCAGAAGTTAATCGTATAGATAGAATTGAAGAGCCTTATGTTAGAGCTACTGTAATAACTCCTGCTGAGTATCTAGGAAATATCATAACACTTTTGATAAACAAACGAGGGACTCAAACTAAGATGACATACTTAAATGAAGATAGAGTTATGCTTGAGTATGAAGTACCTATGAATGAGATAGTTATGGATTTTTATGATACCTTAAAGTCTATCTCAAAAGGTTATGCATCGTTTGATTATGAGCCTATTGAATTTAAAGTTGGGGATCTAGTTAAATTAGATATAAAAGTAGCTGGAGAAGCTGTAGATGCACTAAGTATCGTGGTACCTCGCAATCAAGCTCTTTCTCGTGGTCGTATTTTAGTTAAAAATATGAAAGAGCAAATTCCTAGACAACTTTTTGAGGTTGCAGTTCAAGCATCTTTAGGTTCTCAAATCATTGCTAGAGAAACTGTAAAGTCTATGGGTAAAAATGTTACCGCTAAGTGTTATGGTGGTGATATTACTCGTAAAAGAAAACTACTTGAAAAACAAAAAGCTGGTAAAAAGCGTATGAAGTCTATAGGAAGGGTTCAACTTCCTCAAGAAGCGTTTATGTCAGTTCTTAAAATGGACTAAGATGAAATGCTTATTGTGCGAAAGATTGTCTTTTGCACATATTTGTACCTCCTGCCAAAAAATATTTTTAACCCCTAGCATCTATAAACGAAAAATTTTAAACACCATAGAAGTTATCTCTTTTTATAAATACAAAGATATTAAAGACTTACTACATACAAAGCATACAGACCTAGGATATTATATTTATAATATTTTAGCTTTAAACTCATTTGTCAAGTTTGCTAAAGAGTTTCAATATGCAGATGCCATAACTTCCATAGCAGTTGATGATAGTGTAAGAAATGGCTACTCTCATACTGCAATCTTAAATAAAGCGCTTAATAGCAAATACATCAATCCACAATATAACAAACTTAGAGCAAAAAATGATATATCTTACTCTGGCAAAAGTAAAGAGTTTAGACTATTACATCCAAGAAACTTTAGCTTCAAAAATGAAACAACTAACGGCATAATCTTGGTAGATGACATAATAACTACAGGCTCAACACTAACTCAAGCCATACAAGTAATACAAAAGAGTCAAAAAGATGTTCTCTTTTGTCTTACTTTGGCTGATGCAAATTTAAAATAATCCCTTAATTAAGTTACCTATTTCCTTGGTAACAGCTTTTTCAACTTCTTTTTTTATTAACTTATTGGCATCTATCTTAACCTTTGGTTTTGATATATTACCATTTAGTTCTACTGTTATAGGACTAGAATTAGCAACTATTTCTATCTTAGAATTTATAGTTTTTCTTTTAGTATTTAACTTTGTATCTTTTGCCTTTATAGAGGAAGTATTTGACTTTAGATGCATAGATGCTAAGATTTTCTCTTTATTAATTTTTGCACCAACATCTCCTTTAAACTTTTGAGCATACATATCAACATGAGCGTACTGTTTTACAAGTGTTAAAACTTGATTTTCAGTAAATGTGCCATCTTTTAAATATCCTTTAAAATTGCCCCTCTTAGTCAATAAATTATAATCAATTTTAGCATCTAAAGACGCTTTAAATATCTCTGGATATATAAGCATGTGTAAAGCATCTAGAGTTTGCACACCTTTTACATCTGCATGAAAATCGTCGTTATGTAATAATGCATCTATTTTTCCACCTGCTACTTTTGTATATATACTTAAGTCCAAGTCTTTAGCTTTTTTAAGTTCACCATTTATAAGCATGCTTCCTTTCATATGCTGATTTGTAGTAAAAAACAACTTATCAAGGTTTGGAATCTGCATTGCATAATCACTCACTAATGATTTAGCATCTAGATTAAAACTAGCTTTTTTAATCTTAAGGTTTGCAAGGTTAGACTTCAAATCTACCTTAGTATTTATTAGATTAGCTTGTAGTTTAGTGTCTGTTTTCATAGTGAAGGTAGTCCTAGGCATCGGAGTTTTAAACTCATAAGCTTTTGTCATATATGCAGAATTGACTCGTCCACTTTTTATTCTTGTTAAAATTCTTCCATCTAATTTTCCACTTTTTGCATCTTTAATATCCACATCTAAAGAAAAAATGCCTTCAGCATAAGTAGGCTGTTTAAGCATATATAAAACACGAGAGAGTTTAAGATTTTTTACACTGAATTTTACTTTTGATAATACAAACTCTTTTAATACTGCTTCAAAATTTGTATCCGAAGATGCAAAATTACTTTTACCATCTACTATAAGATTATTTTTTGAACCACGAACTTTACCATCAAGTTTAAAAGTACCTCGAGCATCTACACCACTCATAGGTTTTAGTAAGGCTAACTCTTTTATATCAAGGTCATACTTTATATCTACATTTAACGGAGTAGGTCTAAGTTTTCCAGAACTACTGACTTTTAAAAGGTTTGATAGTAGTTTATATGTATACTTAACATCATCACCCTTTAGTTTTGCATCCAATCTCATAATAAAGTTAGTTGGAGGGACTACAAGATGAAAATCTTTTTTCATAACTTTAGTATTGATTTTCCCATCTTTTGTTGCTAGTTTTATATCTCCATCTAAAGCATGAGGTGTAATGTTTTTAAAATTTACATCTAAATTTACATCAGCACTTACATACTGTTTTTTTCCTATCATCTCAAGCAAGGCCGCTAGTTTTAACTCTTTTATATTTGCAATTATTGAAGTTGGGTTAAAGTCTGTAAGTTCTACATGATAAGTTGTAGCACTAAATGCTACATCACTTTTTCCATCTACCACAAAGTATGTCACATCGCCCTTAACATTTCCATCTGTATGAAACTTTCCTTTTAATGGTGCATTTGTTAGTGGCTTTAAACTAGATAGTTTATCCATCTCTATTTTATATAGTATATTAAACGCTTTTGAGAAGAGTGAATAAGTTCCATTTACATATATTATATTATCTCTATCAAGTTCTAAAATAATGGAAAATTCACTCATTGAAAGAAAAAATTTAGTTAATTTTGTATCTAATTTTGTTTTTTGTTTTATCTTTGACTCTATAATCGGTTGAAATGTTGAGTTTCCAATAGAGGTAAAAGCTAAAATATAAACTCCTATAATAACACTTGCTAAAAGCCCACCAATCCATGCTAAGTACTTCATATAATGCTCCAAATTTTTAATATATTATTTTACAATAATTCACTTTAAAGAGTCATTTCTTATACTTGATAGAGATAGACTAAACTTTCTTTAGTGAATATATTTAAGATACACTTGACATTGTTACACTCAATGTGTATAATGGTAATATCTTTTTAAAATAAGGAGTGATTTAACAACTATGTCAAAAGAATCCGAAGAAGAATTACAAGACGAACTGGAAGTAACTCAAGAAGAAGAAATAACAAGAGATGAAGCAGAGGCTGAAGCTGAAGCAGAAGCTGTTGAAAATGAGTTTGACTTTCTACAAGAAGAGTTGATAGCCCTAAAAGACAAATATGCACGAGTTCATGCTGACTTTGATAACATCAAAAAAAGACTTGAACGCGAGAAATATACAGCGGTAGAATACTCAAATGAGAAGTTTGCTAAAGATATGATTCCTGTGTTAGATGCACTAAATATGGCGATTACCTCTAGTGAAAGTGTAACTGACCCTGTTGAGCATTTTGAAAAGCTAAAAGAAGGTATGGAGCTTACACTTAAGCAATTTACTACTTCTTTAGAAAAACATGGAGTAACTATGGTTTCACATGATGAGCCATTTGACCCAAATATTCACAACGCTGTTCAAACAGTAGATAGTGAAGAGGTAGAGTCTGGACAAATCGTTCAAACTTTTCAAACAGGTTATAAATATAAAAACAGACCACTGCGTGAAGCAATGGTAATCGTAGCAAATTAAAAATATAAATATAAATATAAATAAATTAAGGAAATTATAATGAGTAAAGTTATTGGTATAGATTTAGGAACAACAAATTCGTGTGTAGCAGTTTATGAGGGTGGTGAAGCGAAAATTATCCCAAATGCAGAAGGTAAAAATACAACTCCTTCAGTAGTTGCTTTCACAGATAAAGGTGATGTTTTAGTTGGGGATCCAGCAAAGCGTCAAGCAATCACAAACCCTGAGAAAACAATCTCTTCTATTAAAAGGATTATGGGACTTATGATGAATGAGGAGCACGCTAAAGAAGCACACGATAAAGTAACTTACAATATCGTAGATAAAGATGGTTCAGCAGCTGTTGATGTAGCAGGAAAGATTTACACTCCTCAAGAAATCTCAGCTAAAATCCTTAGCAAATTAAAAGATGATGCAGAAACTTATCTAGGTTCTACTGTTACTGACGCTGTTATTACAGTTCCAGCATACTTTAATGATGCACAAAGAAAAGCAACTAAAGATGCTGGTACTATCGCTGGTTTAAATGTTCTTAGAATCATCAATGAGCCAACTGCTTCTGCTTTAGCTTATGGTTTAGATAGTAAAAAAGAAGAAAATGTACTTGTTTATGACCTTGGTGGTGGAACATTTGATGTTACTGTTTTAGAGATATCTGATGGTACTTTTGAAGTTTTAGCAACTGATGGTAATGCATTTTTAGGTGGAGATGATTTTGATAATAAAATTGTTGATATGTTAAATGATGAGTTTAAAGCTTCTCATGGAATTGAACTTAAAAATGATAAAATGGCTCTTCAAAGACTTAAAGATGCAGCAGAAAATGCTAAAAAAGAGTTAAGTTCAGCTACAGAAACTGAAATAAACTTGCCATTTATCACAATGACAGAAGCTGGACCACAACATTTAGTTGTAAAACTTACTCGTGCTAAATTTGAGGGTATGATTTCTGATTTAGTTGAAGAAACTATTGATCACATTAAAGTCGCGATGGAAGAGTCAGATTTAGAAAATAGTGACATAAAAGAAATCATCATGGTTGGTGGTTCAACTCGTGTACCAATTGCTAGTGAAGCTGTTAGTAAATATTTTGGCGGTAAAGATGTAAATAAAGGTGTTAACCCTGATGAAGTTGTTGCCGCTGGTGCTGCTATTCAAGGTGGTGTTTTAAGAGGAGATGTTAAAGATGTTCTTCTTTTAGATGTTACTCCTTTATCTCTTGGAATTGAGACTCTTGGTGGAGTTATGACTAAGATTATTGAAAAAGGAACTACAATTCCTGTTAAAAAATCTCAAGTTTTCTCAACTGCAGAAGATAATCAACCAGCTGTTTCTATATCTGTTGGTCAAGGTGAAAGAGAATTTGCTAAAGATAATAAATCACTTGGTCTTTTTGAGCTTGGTGATATTCCAGCGGCTCCAAGAGGTGTTCCTCAAATCGAAGTAACTTTTGATATAGATGCTAATGGTATTTTAACAGTTAGTTCAACTGATAAAGGAACTGGAAAGTCTCAGTCAATCACGATTTCTGGTAGTTCAGGACTTAGCGAAGAAGAGATTAATAAAATGGTTCAAGATGCTGAAGAGAATAAAGCTGCTGATGAAGAAAGAAAAGCAATGGTTGATTTGAAAAATCAAGCAGATGCACTTATTGTTCAAACTGAAAAATCTGTTACAGAAATGGGTGATAAATTAGACGCAGAAGAAAAAATTAAAATCGAAACTGCAGTAACTGATTTAAAAGAAGTTTTAAAAGATGAGTCTGCTACTAAAGAGCAAATTGAAGAAAAAGTAAAAACACTTACAGAAGCTTCTCATAAAATGGCTGAGCAAATGTATAAAGATAAAGAGCAAGGTACAGAGCAAAATCCAGAAGCTGATGCTAAAAAGAAAAAAGATGAAGATGTTATAGACGCCGAGATAGAGTAGGGATTTCCCTCTCTATCTAAAATCTTTCTTAGCTACATTTAAAGCCTCATTAAAATGCATAATATTACCGCCATATTTATCTTGAAACTTTTTAGCCATTTTTTTATCTAAAAAAGCATACTTACTTACTTGACTCATTGTTCCTCTTTTTTTACTACCAACAACATAATAAGCATCTCCAACATTAATAAATTTTAAAGAAGCTACATCAACTACTTGTGGATTTTTGAGAGTAGTTTCTTCACCCAAATGCTCTTCTAAACAATGAATAGAGCAGTATTGAATAGGCTTGTTATTATGTAGCGCCTTATGCGATGTTTTATAAAACATAACTAGGTTCATGCCACATCTACTGCATGAAGTTTTTTCTTTGCCACTTTGAACCAAAGTTGCATCTTGAGAGTTTACTGATTGAAACATACCTGACTTAACCATGGGTTCTCTTTCAACACCACAAGCTACGAAAATTAAAGCTATTACAGCTAACATATAAATTTTAAACATTTATTCTCCTATTTTTATTTATATTATCTATAAAGAGTTACTAAAGTGTTAAAATACAAAAAAAATATGGAAAATATTATGAGAGATAAACTAAAACACTATGCGAAAGAGATACTTACCTTTTCTATATTTATGATAGTTTTGATGAACGCTATTAGTTTATATAAAAGTAGCGATTTGAATAAAGAAGCCTTGCAAAATATAAATGTTACTCTTATAGATTCTAAAACCTATTACTTTCCTAAAGACAAACCAATTTTAATTCATTTTTGGGCTACTTGGTGTCCAACTTGTAAAGTTGAAGCAGGAAATATACAAACGATATCTCAAAATTTTGAAGTTCTTAGTATTGCTGTTAATTCTGGCGATAACAATGATTTGAGAAAATATATGTATGATAATGGCTTAGACTATAAAGTTTTAAATGATAAGGATGGTTTTTTTGCAAAAGAGTTTAAAATAGCAGCTTATCCAACTACTTTTATATATGATAAAAATAAAAACCTAGTTTTTAGTGAAGTTGGTTACACATCTACTTGGGGATTATGGCTTAGAATGTTGTGGGCTGGTTACTAATTTATAAATGAACAATTTCCATCTCGGGAGAGATGGAACAAGGTTGCTTACAAATATTATTTTGAAATATTTACAGCGTAAGCCTTATCTGATAAAGGCACCCACGGACGCTTAATATGTTGAGGACGGCGTTTAACTGAGTTTTCATCCAAACCACGAGTTAACTCATCTCTCCAGCCTTGGTAAATTTTAAAGTTATTTTCATAATTTACATAGATATCACCTATCTTATCACCATCTTGTGCAGGTTCTAAAATAACTTTTTGATGCCAACAATGCATACCAGAAATTGGGTCTGGATGAGCAGCAGCAACAGCATTTTGCCATGAACCACTTAGTCCATCCCACCAAATATTTCCACTATCTTTATTATATTCAGCAAATCTCTCAGATGCAAAAGGTTTGATTCCTTCAACATATTTAAGTTTGCCCTCTTTACCATCCATTTGAAGTTCAGCAGTTGGAACACCAAAACTATTTATGCCTGAACTACCTGTATAGTCTTCAATTTTTATTTGGGAACCCTCTTTACCAACATTGTTTGGTGTGTGAGCTATAAATTTAGGGTCATTCATATTTCTTTTAACTGGTTGCGAATCAACTCTTCCATCTGTAACACCATTAGGAATACTAACAGAGTTTATAAGTTTCCATCTACCACCATGATGTGAACAAGCTAATGTGCCAGGTAAAACACCTTCAGTAGGAACAGCCATAGCTACAAAGTATCCAGAATCTAAACCTGTTACACTATCTGTAATGTTTACACGGATAGCATCTCCTCGTTTAAAACCTTGACGAGCAGCATCTGGAGTTGAAATCCAAATCGGGTCATGATTTTGTGAAATTTCCATTAGATGCTTAGAGTTTGCAGAACGCGTATGAATATTATACGGCAAACGGAAAACTGTATTTAAAGCATACGAATTTTTCTCTGTCATGTAAGAGTGATCAACATGAGATACGATATGAACCATCTGTTTTTTCTCTTTTGGAGTTCTTGGATAAAATGGAATAGCATATTCTGGCCATTTCCAATCATCTGCTAACCATTCACAGAAGAAATCAAGTTTTTTATCTAAAGTTGCAAAACCTTCAACCATCTTTCCATCAATTTCAATAGCAACAGGCTTTTTGGCATTTTTATATCTTGTATTACTTTTATGGTCATCTGCATACACGACACCAGTTTTTCTATCAATACTCAATTCTCTCTTATCATATTCATGACCATGAGCAGTCAATGTTCTTCCATCATACTTAACAGGCTTTTCTTGTGCAGAGTAGATATTGTTCTCTTCCATCCAAGCACCATGATCTCTCATATATTCATATACTGGAAATTCTGCATTTTTATATCTTGAGTCTGAGGTAGCTGTCGCTTTAAGATTTGGTAAGTTATCACCAAATGCGGCATCATACCACTCAGCAATAGTTACTGGAGTTCCTGGTGTTTTTTTAGATTCCCACATTGATCTGATTGATTTTGTTTTAGCATCATCGATAAAGATTTTTCCATCTGGGTCAATATAATTAACACACATATCAAACCAGAACTCATTTTCTTCCCAAACTTCACCAAGACCAGCTTTTATGTGTGCTTCAAGTGTAGCTCTGGCTGGATTCTTAGGTTTCCACCCAGACTTCTCAAGAGCAACTCTCATAACTGGCTGACGGAATGATGTCCACCTTGCAGGCATCGTTGCCTCGGAGTGTTGGTCATGTCGCTCTCCAGCTAAACCAACAGGTAATATATAATCAACATACCAATTTGTTTCTGACCAAGTAGGAGACAAGTTAAATGTTAACTCCATTTTTTTCTCATCTTTTATAGTTTCAATCCATCTAAATCCATCTGGATTAATCCACACAGGATTATACATACGAGGAATCCAAACTGAAAGTTTCGTAGGAACATTTAATCCTTTTGCTTTCCATTTTTCTTGCCATTCAATATCTGATAATAAATGAGGTAGTAAAAATGACATTTCATAAGCTGAAAGAGGCCATTCAGGTGGGAAACTAAGCTCATTATAAACATCAACTTTAGGGATATTTGAACCTCGTTTTCCTTGACCAACTGTAGAACTACCACCTTTTCCTGCAACAGAAATTACATGGAAATGATGGAAGAATGTTCCACCCTCAGGACCAATAGCACCACGAAGAGCGATAGGTAAGAATCCTGTTCTTCCACTCATCCAACCACCACGATTACCAGCAGCAGTTGCTCTCCAGAAGTATGAAGAAACAGCAGTTCCAGCCCAAATAAACATATCGTACAGTTCTTCAAGTTTGTGCGCAGGAACCCTAGTTTCTTTTGATACTAAATCAAGAGTATATGGAGTATAAAGTTCTTGTAAAGTATCTAAAAATGTGTCAAAATCTTCTTTTTCTGGAGCTTTAGCTATGTAGCCTTTTTCAACCATAAAGTCTAAATATTTTTTATTACTTAAAAATACTTCCCAGTTCATCCATTTTCTTACAAAATCTCTATCTACTTTACCTTCATTCAATATTCTTTGAGTTAAGTAAAGATAAATTAAAGGCTCAGTACCAGGCCATGCAGCAATCCATAAATCAGCCATACCAGCAGAGTTAGACATTCTAGGATCCATAACTACAAGTTTAGCACCCTTTTTTCTAGCATCTGCAATAAATGAAGCTGATTGTTGAAAGTAGTGTCCAGCATCTGCGGCGTGTGATGAGTTAAGAAAGACTAACTTAGCATTTGCCCAATCTGGAGAACTTCTATCATCATTTGCCCATTGAATAGTTGGTGCACGACCACCAGAAGAACAGATATTTGTATGCGAGTTAAAAGCATCACAGCCAAGTGTATGCCAAACTTTCCCAGTAAATCCATTTTCATTTGGACGACCAACATGAAACATTACAGTTTTTTTAGATAACTCATCACCTTTAGCTAATGTGTCACCCATCTTTTTACCGATAGTAGTCATTGCTTCATCCCAAGTAGTACGAACCCACTTACCTTCACCACGAGCAGAACCAGCTGCACGCTTAAGAGGAAATGCTATTCTATCAGGATCATACATTTGACTCTGAGTTGCATAACCTTTTGCACAGTTTCGTCCACGAGATGCTGGATGAAGAGGATTACCCATATACTTTTTAACAGTAAATGTTTTCTTATCAATCCAAGCAGTAAGACCACAAGAAGCCTCACAGTTTGAACATGCTGTTGGAATAATCATATAATCATTTACTTCTATACCGTCTGGGTTAGATTCGCTTCTTACACCCTTACGATCTATTCCACCTCTTTTCCAATCATCTCCATCTAACTCTTTAAAGTCAGCCCACTCTTCCATCGGAGGATAAAAAGATAATGAGTCTGGAGTATTTGTAAATTTGCTATCAGTTATAGACTCTGCAAGAGCATCTGTCGTAAACACACCTTTAGCAATAGCAGCACCAGCAACACTAAATGCAGCACCTTTTAAAAATGTTCTTCTACTTTGTAAATACATATTATATTTCTCCTTTTTCAAAAGAGTGAATCTCTTGAAAAATTCCTCTCACTAAAGCTTCGCCTATTGGCAAGAATAAAAATTTCATTTTTAACCCCCTAACTCATTGGTAATAATTGTGGAATTGTTAGCCAAACATGTTTAACTAACCATAGACCTATCAGCGCAAATATTGCCGCAAGTTTTAAAATATTTTCGCTTTTTGAAGTTCTACTTAACATAACCAATATCATTGGTAGTAGATAAGCCATCCATTGACCTAACCAAAACATTACCGTATAAGGGCCATCGCCTTTTATATACTCTAAAACTGCTGCTACTTCTTCTGCTTTCATTGGTCCAAAAATATATTCTGACATGTACATTATGAAAGACATCATTGCACTTAATGCAAGAACAACCGCTAAAGAACTTTTTGCTTCATAGTTTAGTTTGCTCCCACCTAGTAAAATCATAAATGCTGACCCAGAAAGTAACGCTGCAAAAATCATTTGAGCTGATTCTGTTGGCATCTGCCATAATTCTCTTGCTGTACATTGAGACATCAGTCCCGCTGTATAAAGTGTTACAGGAATTGCAAGTAATACAACCCAAGTTAAAACTTTATCAAATCTTGCATCATTTTTTTGTACATAACTTACATATGCTAATAAGAATAACAAGCCTACAAAAGCAGTCGCCATCCATGCACCAACTGTAATAGCTGAACTCCAACTAGGATAGAAAAAGATATGCCACATTCTAAATGGCTGATGTAAATCTGCCAATGTGAAAAGTAAAAAGATATGAATAAAAATTATTGAAACCACAGTAGTTGGAAATTTTAGTCCAACAGCTTGATTTGGATACTTTTTAATAAGCATAAATAGCATAAAAATCACACCCGTACCGATACTTTTTGCCCACATATTAACTGTTACAAGCCAAGGCCATACTATACCTGGGATTGCTACATCTAAAGTTACCACAGCATTTGTTGCTGCTAATATTTCATGTGTTGCCATTAGTGGTGTCCTCCTACTGGAAGTGTTGTTATTTTGCCAAAGAGTGAATAACCTTCTTCTCTCCTAGATGCGAGAGGATTAAGATTTACATTACCTGCATTTGTATAGAAGTGATGAGGGTTTGTCCCTTTTTCTGGCTTACGAACTTGAACATTACTCTGATTAACTTGAATATATTTAGATATATTTGAAGCTGGATCATCTAAGTCACCAAAAATATTTGCTTGAACAGGACATGCGACAACACATGCTGGCATCATTGATGAAGCAACACGATGAGCGCAATAAGTACACTTATCGGCAGTTTGCGTTTGTGGGTCTATATAGATTGCTCCATAAGGACAAGCCATAACACAACCTGCACAGCCGATACAGCGTTCTTTGTCAATGTTTACAATTCCATTATCTAAATAGTGAAGTGCTGACACTGGACAAATTCTCTCACATGGAGCATTTTCACAGTGATTACATCTCAATGGGGTAAATGTTCTTCTTGTATCAGGGAAAGTTCCCACATCTACATATTTAACACGAAGCCTCCATGTACTAAGCGGAACTTCATTTTCCACTTTACATGCGATTTCACAGCCTTTACATCCCATACAAAGATGTAGGTCAACGAGGAAACCTAATTGCATATATTCTCCTTTTGTCAATAAATGTGACAACTTTAAGATTTATAACTTTATATTATATATATTAAAAGAAGCCTTTATCATCAATAAATAGGCTTCTCACTCGTAAAAATAATAGCTAAACAAACCTTAAATCTATTCTTATAAAGTGATAAAATTTTGATAAAATCTTTTTTTTGGGTAATTTTGGTAACTACTCATCATCTTCTTCTAAAAATTCTTCAGGGTCATCAAGACAATCCATTCCCTCGGAGTGCTTTAACACATGAGCGCCATAAGTATAAGTCAACTCTCCTCCAATCTTGCCTTGATATAGAACTCCACCGCTTACAATAGCAACTAAAATAATTGCAAAGAGTTCTACTTTTAGAGTTTGTGTAGCATAACCATAAAATTTTATAATTGCACTAAATACCATTACAATTGTTAAATATAGTCCAAACTGCTTGTGTTCTAGTAATACTTTTTGACCTTCTCCTGAGATAAACATATAAACTTCACTACCATCACTTTTACCCGTAAAAAAGGCAACAATCATAAAAAGAGCAGAAAATAAAATAAAGCGTGTAGACAACTTAGACATAGGTTCACTAGGTTTAATCAGATAGATTAAACCTATCAATAAAGAGATAAGAGGAAGAACTATTGCGAAATGAGTTGTTGCAGGATGTAACATAATATTCCTTTTTTTTTAATTTTTATCTACTATAGTATTAATTACTTAAACGAACTCTAACTGATTGTTCATGAGCTGTTAAACCCTCAGTCTTTGCGATAAGTGCACATGCTTCACCTATCTCATTTATGCCTTTTTTTGAAAAAGAGATTATTGAAGTTTTTTTCATAAAATTTTCAACTCCGAGTGGAGAGAAAAATTTTGCTGTTCCTCCAGTTGGAAGAGTATGATTTGGCCCAGCAACATAATCACCAATTGCTTCAGGAGTATTATGTCCCAAAAAGATTGCCCCTGCATGTTTTATAAATGGTAAAAATTCAAAAGAATTATCAGTAGCTATTTCTAGATGCTCTGGAGCAATTTCATTCATAAGTTTTATCGCTTCATCCATATCTTGAGTCACTATAATAGCACCTCTTTCTTCAATAGATTTTCTAGCAATCTCTTCACGAGGAAGTTTTTTAAGCCAGTTTTCTATCTCTATACTTACCTCATCAGCTAATTTTTGTGATGGAGTTATGAGAATAGAGCTTGCCATCTCATCATGTTCTGCCTGAGATAATAAATCAACCGCTAAATGTGAAGGATTTGCACTGTCATTTGCTAAAATACCTATTTCACTAGGTCCTGCAATCATATCGATATTTACATCACCAAAAACCATTTTTTTTGCAGTTGCTACAAAAATATTTCCAGGTCCTGTTATAACATCAACTTTTGGAATAGTCTCTGTCCCATAAGCCATTGCACCAACAGCACTTGCACCTCCAACCTTATAAACCTCACTTACACCACATAAATGACAAGCTGCAAGTAAAAGCTCATTTACTTCGTTATTTGGAGTAGGAGTACAAACTATAATATTTTCAACTCCAGCTACTTGAGCTGGTATGACATTCATTAAAAGAGAAGATGGATAGGCTGCTTTCCCCCCAGGTATATATAAACCTGCACTATCAACAGGAGTTACTTTTTGTCCTAAGATAGTTCCATTTTCTTCTGTGTCAAACCAAGATTTTGGTTTTTGTTTTTCATGATATATTTTAATTCTATCATATGCCAAATGCAAAGCACTTTTTAGTTTAGCATCTATATTATTATAGGCTTCACTCATTGACTTTTGTGATATTTTTAAATCATCATCACTTAAAGGAGTCCACTTATCAAACTTAGCTATATGTTCTTTTAAAGCTTTATTTTTATCTATTTTTATCTCATTAAGAAGTGTACCAACAATAGAACTAACTTCAGCTATATCCATTTGTCCTCTTAACAGAAGTTCATCAAAGCTACTTGTAAAATTTTCATCTTTTGTATTTATAAACATCATTTTTATTTTCCTCTTTTTTTAGAACTATCAAACTCTTTTTTTACAACACTCAAAGCTTCTAAAAAATCTTTTGCTCTAATAGCCCCCATAATTGGCTGATACATTGGTTCACTTGATGGTAGTAAAAACCAAATCGCCGGAGTACCAGGTTGGTAAAGTTCTCTTGGTATATAATCATTTTCATCGCTATATGAGATAATCGAAACAAAGTCTTTGTTTAAAGCATCTATAACTTTTTTATTCTTTAAAGTTGTATTATCTAATATCACACAGTATCTACAAGTATGTCTTGAAGATATAAATAAAACAGGCTTATTAAATCTTGACGCTTCTTTTATCCCAGCTTTAAAATCTTTTGCCCAGTTCACTTCACTCGCTATAAGTGTTGAAGCAAATGTAATTATTATATATAATAATATTTTACGCATTATTTTTTACCTTTTTAAGAAGTTCTTTTGAACATTCTAGCACACTTTTTTTTGTAACATCAATAATAATGTCTGCCAAAGCCAAATATTCTGGACGACGCTCATCATAAAGTTTTTTTGCCTCTTCTAAGTTTTGCAGTAATGGTCTTTTTTTAAGCTTTTTAAATGCATTTGGATGATTTTTTATTCGTTTAATGATTTTATCAAAAGGCGAGTCAAGTAGAACAACTGTTCCTATTTTTTTAAGATTTTTTTGTTTGTAAAAGCCACCACCTGTTGAGATAAGAGTATTTTTGACACTATACTCAAGCCAAGTAGCCACATCTTTTTCAAGATTTCTAAAGTGCGTTTCACCATCTTCAATAAAGATTTTTTTTATTTTCTTATTTTCTATACTCTCAATTAAATCATCCGTATCCATAGTCATGTAGTTAGAATGTTTTATGACTTCTCTAGCCACACTGCCCTTTCCTACTCCCATGAAGCCAATCAAAATAATGTTTTTAAGACTCAGCATTTAGTGCCTCCCTGCATTGAACTTTTTGAAGTGCTAAGCATTTGCACTTTCCACTTTGAGTTCTTATCACCTATATCCTTTATGTGTTAAACGCACTCATATCAAAATCTGGTTTTGTTTTTTTAATTTTTCTATATATTAACATCGGTGCAATGACATTATATTGTAAAATCATCATACTTACTATAAAACTTAGTGCGGCTATTTTTAGTAATTCTGGCATATAAAAAGCAAAAATAAAACCAACTAAAGAACCTATATAAAGAATAAACTGTATTTTTGCTAACTTTTTATTTATCATCTCATTCATTGTCGGTATAGTCATATAGCCCATAGCATTTAAATGAAACCAAACTAAAAATGGAAGTATCTTATAAAGCATTCCCATCATTATGGAAAGTATAAAACCCCCAAGTATGATAGCCACCATAACAATATACTCATGCCTAAAGTATTCATCAAAAATCCAAATAAATGCACCAATCGTTAGTAAAATGCTAGCACTTCTCCAATACCAAACCGTCACATCAACAATAGGTCGTTTACGACGAGTAAGTTTTAGCCAAACTGTTGTAGCAAATGCCCAAAAAAATATAGAAATCCATGTTTTGCCAAGTATTGTTAATGGTTCATAAAATATACTAGTAAGTAGCCAAAGAGTGAGACCAAAACTAATAAGCCAAACAACTTTTTTTTTACAAAACTGTTTAAATTTTGGAGCAACATAAAACATTGGAAGAACTTGAAAAGTCACACCAATGATTAAGATACCCCCAAAACCAAAAACACCCCAAACACTGTGTACATTTGCTATCATATTTCTATATTGAGCTACATCATTATTTACATAAGTGAAAAGTAAAAAGACACCCATGAGAATAGTTAAAGTTGCAAAAACAAGACTAACACTCATAGCTTTTACAGTTGCGTTAAAATTTTTAACTTTAGTAACTGCCATAGCTATAACTGTTATCATCATTGTAAAGCCACTTCCTAAAAGTATCATTGCTAAAATATTTGCACTTGCATTTTCTCTTAGTAAGCCAAATATCATAGATATCAGACCTATGACTAAAAATATATGTGCAATTTTAGAAACTTTATCTACTTTAGGAATAACAACACCAGCTAAAACAGGAAGCATCTGTGTTAGCGAACCTAGCATTATAAAAGATAAAAAGCCTATAGTTAATGTGTGAGTTATTATAATAGAATCAATTGAATATCTGCTACTTAAAATAGAAGCATCACTAAAAAAAATAAAAAAACCAGCCAAAATTGCAAAAAGTGGTGCAGTTAAATAAAACCTTACTGGTGCTGATATAGGAGGTGCTTGGTCAATCGATAAGCCATTAAGCTCCATAAATACTTCCTACAACTTTACTCTGCAATCATTGACTCCATCATATCTACTATTCTGTCAGAATCAGCACTTAAATGTTGTTGAGCCATAGTATAAAGCATCTGCTCTTCTTTCATATTATGTTGTTGCATTAAAATCATGAGTGTTTCAGAGAGTCCAAAAAATCTATCTTTATTTTCATCTACTATTGCTTCACCCATCTGCGCAATAAGAGTTCGCATCTGCTCATGTTCGTGGCGCATCATTGCTGTTGGACCTTGAGTCATTCCTGTTTTTGTTTCAAACTCCAAAAACATAACTCTTTCTTCCATTTGAAAGTGTCTTTCACTTGAAGCTGTAAATGCTTCATAAGCTGCTTTAGCATCTTTAATAGACTTATTTGCACTATCTTCCATAGCAGCAAAAAGCTCATCACATTTGGTATGGTCTGTTGTTAAATACTCTTTTATTGTACTCATTATATATGCCTAATATTAAATTATTTTGTATTATATTAAAAAAAATTTAATATTTAATTATTGTATATCAATCTAAATTTTTAGACTGTTAAATATTTTACTAAAAATGCTAATGCGGATGCTCCAATATGCGGAACTCCATAAAGAAAAGTAGCAAAAACTTTTATTAATAATTTTTTTTGTAATTTTAATACAAAGATAAGCGTTGAACCTGCAAATGTTGTAGTAAAAATATATAAAAGTGCATGCATAAGACCATAATCTGAGCTATGTCCAACAGTTGCTAATATAAGTGTTATAAAAAAACTAGATATGAAAAAATATACTACATTTTTAGATGTATTGTATTGCTTAAAACTATCACTTAAACTATCACTTTGTGCATCTTTTGATTTATGAGCTTGTATTGCTCTATTTTCAAAAAATAAAAAAGCACCAAGAGAAAGTACAACTCCAACTAATATAAGAAATGATAATGATTCCATGATTTGACCCCTTGTTAATTATATTAAGTTACTATTATTGTAACAATATCAACACTTTAGCATATTAAATGAAATAATTAGATTTGTTATTTAAACAGCTTTTTACTATAATATCTATCTTTCAAATACATAGTAGGAATAAAAATGATTAAGAACTATAAGTCACAAGGAGGCACTAAATGCCGCATCTTAAAAATAAAAAATATATAACTTTTGGATTTGCAACAGTTGTTGTTGTCTTCTCACTACTTTTTTCCGCAAATTTATTTGCAAAACAGACAAAAGTTGCTAAAAAAGAAACTTCAAGACTTCAAGCTTTGGCTAAATTTACAAAAGTAATAAGCATTGTTGAACAATATAATGTAGATGATATAACTATTGAAGAACTAATGGATAAAGCACTTCAAGGAATGCTTAATAATCTTGACGCACATTCAAACTTTTTAACTCAAAAAGATTATAAAAAGCTAAAAGTACAAACAAGTGGTGAATTTGGAGGACTTGGTATAACCGTTGGTATAAAAGATGGAGCATTAACTGTTATTGCGCCAATTGAAGGGACTCCTGCAGATAAAGCAGGACTTAAAGCTGGTGATATTATTTTAAAAATAAATAAAGAGTCAACTCTAAATATGACAATAGATGAAGCTGTCTCCATTATGAGAGGAAAAGTTGGTGACCCTATTGACATCACAATCGTTAGAAAAGGTGAACTTAGACCACTCCCTATTCATATTGTCAGAGGTATTATAACTATTCAGTCCGTATATACTAAAATAATAGATAAAAAAATTCAGTATATTCGTGTAACGAGCTTTGATAAAAAAGTTGTTGAAGATGTACAAAAAGCCATAAATAAAAAGAAAAACACTACAAAAGGAATAATTCTTGATTTAAGAAACAATCCAGGAGGACTTCTTGACCAAGCTGTTGGACTTGTAGATATTTTTGTTGATAATGGTAAAATAGTTTCACAAAAAGGTCGTAAAGAATCCAATAAACAAGAGTATAAAGCATCTACAAGTAAAACTTTAACAAAAGTGCCTTTAGTGGTTTTAGTTAATGGAGGTAGTGCTAGTGCTTCTGAAATCGTTAGTGGAGCGCTTCAAGACCATAAGCGAGCAGTAATTATTGGTGAGAAAACTTTTGGAAAAGGTAGTGTTCAAGTTGTTCTGCCAATCACAGATAAAGAAGCTATTAAACTTACTATTGCAAGGTATTATCTTCCAAGTGGTAGAACAATTCAAGCAGTTGGTGTTACTCCAGATATAGAAGTATTTGCAGGTGAAGTCAAAACTCAAGAGAGCACTTTTTCGATAAAAGAAGCTGATTTAAAAAAACATTTAGAAAAAGAACTTACTAAAGTAGATGGCGAGAAAGAGAAAACTAAAGCTAAAGCTAAAAAAGATATAATTACAAAAGAAATGTTATATAAAGATATTCAGTTAAAAGAATCAGTTGACATTATAAAAGCACTAATGATTGTAAAAGGATAAAAACGAATGCAAAAAAGAAAACTACTCTACGAAGGAAAAGCAAAAAGACTTTTTCTAACAGATGATGAAAACTTAGTAATTTCAGAGTTTAAAGATGATTTAACAGCTTTTAATGGTGAGAAAAAATCTAGTGAGGCTGGTAAAGGTGCTCTTAACAATAAGATCTCAACTGAACTTTTTAAACTTCTTGAAAAAAATGGAATAAAAACTCACTTTGTAAAAATGCTTGACGACAATCACATGCTTCATACCAAAGTTGATGTAATCCTAATAGAGGTCATTGTTAGAAATATTGCTACAGGAAGCCTTACTCGTAATCTTGGTATAGAAGATGGCAAAGTACTTCCATTTACTCTTGTAGAATTTGATTATAAAGATGATGATTTAGGTGACCCTAAACTAAATGATCAGCATGCTCTTATATTAGAATTAGTTGAACATCAAGATGAATTAGATAAGCTTAGAAGAATGGCTCGTCAAGTAAATGACATACTTAAACCTTATTTTGCAGAAATTGGTCTTAACCTAGTTGACTTTAAATTAGAGTTTGGAAAAGACTCTCAAGGTAATATCATATTAGTTGATGAAATATCTCCAGATAATTGTCGCTTTTGGGATATAAAGAGTGGTGAGAAGATGGATAAAGATAGATTTCGTCAAGGTTTAGGTGGCTTAGCTGTAGCATATGAAGAAGTATTAAATAGAATATTAGGAAAATAAATCATGATTAAAGCAATAATAAATGTCAGCTTAAAAGCAGGAGTTTTAGACTCTCAAGGTAAAGCAGTTCACCACGCTCTTGACTCACTTCATTTTAAAGGCATTAATGATGTCCGTGTTGGAAAACAAATTATCTTGAAATTAGATACTGACAACAAAGAAACAGCTAAAGAAGATGTAACTCAAATGTGCGAAGACCTTTTGGCAAACACAGTGATTGAAGATTACGAAATCGAACTAGTGTAAAGGAGAGAGAAATGATAAAAGTTTCTATTCTTCAATTTCCAGGAACAAACTGCGAATATGACACTAAGCATGCTTTTAATGATTTAGGTGCCAAAACTGAGTTAATATGGCACAAATCCCAAACAATCCCTAGTGATACAGATCTTCTTGTTATTGCAGGAGGTTTTTCTTATGGTGACTATCTTAGAAGTGGGGCAATTGCAAGATTTAGCCCAGTTATGCGGGCAGTTGAAGATTATGCAAATAAAGGTGGTAAAGTTCTTGGTATTTGTAATGGTTTTCAAGTTTTAACTGAAGCAGGACTTCTTCCTGGAGCACTTAAGAGAAATAAACATCTTCATTTTATATCAAAATATCATAATTTAAAAGTTATAAATAATGATAATACTTTTCTAAATAAGCTCAATAATAATGATGTTGTAAATATTCCTATAGCTCATCATGATGGTAATTATTTTATAAACTCTGATGGTTTAAAAGATTTAGAAGAGAATAATCAGATTTTATTAAAATATACAGATTCAAATGGAGAGATCAAAAATCCTAACGGAAGTGTTGAATCAATTGCTGGAATTTGTAACAAGCAAAAAAATGTATTTGGTCTAATGCCACATCCTGAACGAGCGATGGAACTACTTCTTGGAAGCGATGATGGAATCAAGATGCTTCAAGGGTTTACTCAAGCGTGATACGTTTACTATTTTTGGGGTTGTTTTTTTTAACAACTCTAAGCTCTAATGAAAATACAAATGTTATACAAGATATAGTATCTTCTCATAATATTAGTGAATCAAATGAAACAACAAATCAAATTAATTTACAAAAAGTCATATACTTAAGTATAGAAGAAGCACCTCAAAGAGTTATTAAAGGGCAGATATTCTCTATAACTTTAAAAACACTCTCTACTGTAAAAGATTTTACAAATATTACCTATGAACTTACAAATCACGAAGGGTTACAAGTCCTAAATTCTATTCCATACAGAGACAAAGACTCGAAATATATTCATGATACATTTTATTTTTTAGTTACATCTAGCACTGCTTCACTTCCTGAGTTTACAGCAACTCTACATGATGATGACAAAACAATATATAAAAAAACCACCCTTAAAACTCATACACTAGATGTAGTTACATTAAATCCAAAAAAGAATTTTGCAAATATAGTTGCAACCTCTTTTGAACTTTTAAACTACAAAACCTCTACTTATGACAATAAACATAATATTGTAATTTTCAATGCTACTGCAACGAACTGCGATATATCTGCTTTTAAACTTCAAAATGTTTATAAACAGGGTGTTGAATCTATAACAAAATCATATTTTGACTCTAAGATACTTTACTATGCAATCATTGATAAAAAATTAGAATATCTTTCTTTTTCTTTTTTTAATCTTAAGCGTAATGGTTTTTCATTAATAACTATTCCCATTATAGTAAGTGATGATAGCGTAACAACGCAAACTGACTTAAAACCAAGAGACCAATCAAAAGAAATTTTAAAGATGAAAATAGCAGGAGCGATTGCTCTTCTTGCAACAATCTTTATACTTATTAGAAGAAGATACATCTATTTAGTCTTCATTATTATTCCTTTAACATATATAGGATATCTAGCTATTCCCTCTAAAGAAATATGTATAAAAGTAGGTGCAAAAATATATCTGCTCCCTGTACAAAATGGAACTATTTTTGAGATAACCAATAGAGAGTACCGCTTACAAAAAGAAGGAAATGTAAAGAACTTTATAAAAGTAAAACTACATAATGAAAAAATAGGATGGGTTAAAAATGAAGATATTTGCTCAAATTAGTTGGCTATATGCCACAATTATAGTTTTTATATCCTTATTTATACAGATAGTATTTTACTATTTTTTACCACGCCCATACACAAGAAAACTTTCTTCATGGTTTATGAGACTAAGTATTTTTTTCTCAACTGAAATTGTTGGAAAAGAAGACTTAGAAGCTCAAATGTTTTTGTTTAATCATCAAAGTGATTTAGATATAGGTGTAATAGAAACAAGTACCAGAAGTGATATATCTTGGGTAGCCAAAAAATCACTTTTTAATGTTCCTTTATTTGGATTAGTTCTTAAGTTTAATGAAGACATACCTGTCGAGAGAGAGAGTAAAACTTCACTTGTCAAACTACTTAGAGCAGCTAAAGATAGAATAGATAAAGGTAGAGTTATAACAATGGCTCCAGAAGGAACACGCTCAACGAAAGGTAAAATGCTTCCATTTAAATCAGGAGCAAAGCTAATCGCTGATAAATATAAACTAAAAGTTCAACCAATTGTATTAATGCAAACTGCTAAATATTATGATATAAAAAGATTGTATTATAAGCCAGGAAAAATAAAGGTAATTTTTCTTGACTCTTTTTATGCCGATAAGAGTAATAAAAATTGGTTAAATGATTTAAGAATTCAAATGCAAAAGGTGTATGACGATGAGTTGGCAAACAATCCTAGCCATAGGTAGTGGAGGCTTTATAGGTGCAATCTTAAGAGCTTACTTTAATGGTTTAATTTCACATAAGCTACCACATGATATTCCATTTGGAACACTTGGAGTAAATCTTATAGGTAGTTTTTTCATGGGTTTACTGATTGCTTACTTTATGTACACTTCTATATTTTCTATGCCAGCTAAGTCATTTCTTTCAACAGGAGTACTTGGAGCTTTAACAACTTACTCAACATTTGCAATAGAGAGTTTTTTACTACTTGAAGGCGGACATATTCTTTTAGCATTAGCAAATGTTTCACTAAATGCTTTTGGCAGTATATTTATGGCAGGTGGTGGATTCTATCTTGTGAAATATTTTTTAAAATAATTACATTGTAAATCTCGAAAATAAATTTTTCGTAGCTTTAGTGTGTAACATAGTTATATCATAATAATCTCATCAGCACACCAAGAAGCAAGTTCTAAGTCATGTGTGATAAGCAACATCCCCATTTCACCAAGAGAGTTCATTAGCATATTCATCACTTCTAACTGTATAACATTGTCCAAAGCTGATGTTGGTTCATCTAGTAACAGTAATGATGGTTGCATTAGCATAGCTCTTAGAATAGAAGCACGCTGAAGTTGTCCACCTGAAAGTTCATGTGGAAGTTTTGTTAGAAGTTCATACTCAAGATTCATATTTTTTAAATAGATGTCAATTTTTTTTATTGAGGCAATATCCTTTATTTGATTTATTAACGAATAACTTGGATGAAAAGAACTATATGGATCTTGAAAAACCTGGGATACTCGCTCGCACAGTATATTTCCATGTAATGGTTCTAAGTTTCCAAGAATAAGCTCAAAAATTGTACTTTTTCCAGCACCACTTTCCCCGACAATAGCTTTTATCTCACCTTTTTTAAGATTTATATTTAATTTATCAAAAAGTAAAGAATCTTTTTTATAGCCAAAAGAAAGCTCTTTAACTTCTAAAATATCACTCAATTATAGTTATCTTTTATTTAGAGATATATATAGTTTTGTTAACTCTTTGTAAAGAACTTCTGGCTTAATATCACTATGTTCTTCCCATATTTTTTTCATTATAATATTATCTTCTACTCCATTCCAGACTTTTATATAAGAACCTTCTTTATAACCATTATCTTGACGAAATTGGTTTAAAATGTTTTTACCTACATATAAACGATATAAAGTATCTAGGTCAAGCCCACTAAGGGTAACTAGTGCAAAAAAATCCTCTATATAAACTTCCAAATCCAACTCTTGCAAACTAAGAGATGCTAGCATGATACTCTCTACTTTTTTTATTACATCATCTTGATAACCAAAAAATTCATTTTCATTTTCTATTTTACTAAAAGATTCAAGATTTGAGATATTTATTGCTAAATCTTCAATACCACCTTTTAGGTTGATTGAATAATTTTCAATCGCTAAACTCATCATAAAGTGCCAAACATCAACTACTTCTATCTGTAAGTTATCCCAATCAGCTTCTTTATCAATACTTTTCCAGTGTTTCCAAGAAAAGCTGTCTATCATTTCTGCACATTCCATATATATACATCTTTTCCAGTTAATAACTTTAGAATTTTTAGTAATACCTTTAGTCCATTCCTCTCCATTTGTTGCATCATTTAGCTGTGCTTGGAGTTGTAGCATCAATAATATTTTATCCATATAAGTATCTCTTTTAGTAAATTTAATCTTTTATTTTACCTAATATGCTAGAATTCTACACTTAAAAAGAAGAGATTTATGAAAAGAATTAATTGTAGAAGATGCATACACTATTTTGTAACTTGGGAAAAAGATAAACCTCATGGTTGTAAAGCTTATGGTTTTAAAGCACAACAAATTCCATCTATTGTCGTTTTTCAAAGCAGTGGAAGTGACTGTAATCTCTTTAAAGCAAAGCCTCTTGCCAAATAATTTTCTTACCAAAACCTAATGTATTATCTGTCATTTTAAAGTAATTTATTTTTATCTGCCAAAGTTTTGGCTTTAAGGCAATAGCATAAGGGAAAGTTTTAAAATATGTTTTTTTTAACTTCTCATTTTCTAAAGGTAAAAAAACTCCCCTAAATTGTAAACCTTGAATTTTACCAACTGTTTTAGTCTCTAAAACTACACTTCCTGCAACTAAATGATTTTTTAGAATATTTTGTATATGTGTGGTATCTTCACTACTTGCAACTACAAAAGAAACTTCATTCTCATCAAAGGCATAAAAAAGATTACAAACACTAAGAGTTGTTCCATCTGTAGATGCAAGGCTCATAACATGATGCTTATCTATAAAACTTATAATCTTTTGTAAATTGTTTTTCATACTACTGTTGAAACATAAAGTTTTCTAAACCTTCGGCATCTGTAATATCTCTTTTTTTAAGCATTAATCTACCAGTACTATCTTCTCTTAATGTATCATATACCTCGATTGGATTTGACATATTATAGTAACTTTTTATAAAATCCAAAAGTATTTCAAAGTTATCATCTTTTACTGAATGTTCTTTATATTCTTTAAATTCTACCCAATTTATATCTATCATATTTATTCCTAATTAAGTTATTATCTATCTTAGTTTATCCTAAGTGCTTTGTCTAATCGCTTAATTACTTCTAGCATTTGCAAAGTTGAAATAGCGAAATTAAGCCTCATAAACCCACTTCCTTCTCTTCCAAAACTAAGACCCGCATTAAGTCCAAGCTTTGCTTGCTCAACAAAAAATATTCTTAATTTTTTGTCACTAAGGTTCATTCCTCTACAATCTAACCATGCTAAATAAGTTGCTTCTATAGGTAGTATTTTTATTTTTCTTTCATATTTTTCACATAATTTTTTTAAACTTTGATAGTTTTTGTTTAGATGCTCCAACAACTCTTTGTTCCACTCATCTCCGTTCTTATATGCTGCTTCAAATGCTACATGGCTAAGTACACTTCCTTGTGCAAAATGAACACGATTATAGCTCTGTTTATACTTATCTCTAAGTTTTTTATTTGTAATGGCAACACTACTCATAGCAAAACCAGCCATGTTAAATGTTTTTCCAACACCAATAGCTGTTATAGTTATATCTCTTGCTTGTTTATTTAAAGATGCAAAAGGTATATGTTTATGTGGATGATAGACTAAATCTGAATGAATTTCATCACTAAAAACTACTATATTATGCTTAAGACAAATTTGTAATATCTCTTCTAATTCATCTTTTGACCAAACTCTTCCAACTGGATTATGCGGGGAGCATAAAAGTAAAAGTTTTGTATTGGTATCTATCTTTGATTTTAAATCATCTATATCAAAGGTATATCTACCATTAGAATCTTGCTTTAGAGGGTTTTTTAACAACTCTCTTTTATACTCTTTTACACTATAAAAGAATGGAGGATATATTGGAGTTTGGACTATAACTTTATCGCCAATATCACTAAAAGCATCAATTGCCAAACTCATAGATGCCACAACAGAGTGAGAATATAACATATCTTTAAGCTCAAACTCTATGCCATGTTTATCTTTTATCCATTTTATCTGAGCTTCAAATGCACTTGATGGAACCTCTTCATAGCCAACAATTGGATGCTTTAGCCTCTCTTTAACCGCGTCTAGTACAAACTCTGGTGTGTCTATATCCATATCTGCAACCCAAACAGGCATAATATCTTCTGTGCCAAACAATTCTTCTCTTAAAGTATATTTTTCTGCATTTGTATTTTGTCTAGATGCTGAGGAAGAAAAGTTATATTTCATCTTTTTTTCCAAACACTAACTTCTGAGATTGTGTGTTGATACTTTCGTTGAGTTTCTTTTATAACAAATTCTAAATCTTGTAAATGAATAAGTTTAAACTTTTCTAAAAGTATCTCTTTTAAGCTATCTATGGTTTTAATATTTTCACCATTTGCATCTATATAGCCACCAAGCCAAAGCTCTTTTTTTGTAGAACTCTCTTGCCAAGTATATGGAGATGCTATTATCAAAATTCCATCTTTATTTAATCTTTCATCTATTGTGTCTAAAAAGAGTCTTGGGTTATAAAGTCTATCTATAAGATTTGTTGCCATTATCATGTCATAAGAGTTAAAATTTTGCTTTAAATTACAGGCATCACCTTGCCAAAATGAAACTTTTTTTCTTAATTCATCATATCCTAATTCTTTTATTGTAAGCTTTTTATTTTCTACTATCTCACCTTCTTGTTTTGTATGAAAAGCTACAAAACCATCTTCTTTTAACTTTGAGCCAACTTGAACAAAACGAACAGAAAAGTCTATGCCTTCAACCTTATCAAAACTTTTTGCAAGTTCAAAAGTTGCCCTACCCGTTGCACAACCCAAATCAAGTGCTTTTGCTTTTTTACTTGAGTATTTTGAAGCTATTTTTGCCATCTCAATAGCAAAGTTTTTTACTCCAAAATGCTCATCTCCATATTGAAATTCACAGTACTGAGATACAAGTTCATCGCTTTCATAAATATGCCCCGAAGCAAGTGTCCTTGGGGCACTAACTTTAGCATCTATACTGTTTAAAACAACATATCTAAATCCAGAAAATTGAGGAAAATGTTTTCTAAAAGCGTAACGAGAATGTTTCATAATTAAATTTCCACTACTTGCCCATGATGAGCCTACTATAAGTGCATGCTTACCATCAAAAGTAGGAACAGAAAAGTCATCATAAGCCTCATGTACTTCAAAGCCATCAAAACCAAAAATTGATGTTCTACTCCATTGCCAAACATTTCCAACTACATCATAGATGCCATTAAAACTAAACTCATCTACAGGACAACAACTTGCATAATGGTAAAAATTTAAATTTGCTCTACTCTCATGAAATTCTGGTAAATCTTGTAAGTTTGAACGATTATAAATAGCTCTATATTCTGCTTCACTTGGTAGCAAATATGTGACATTATCCTCTGAACTTTTATATCTGCAATACGCCTCTGCCTCAAGAGCATTTACCTCTACTGGAAAATTCATTGGTAACTCTATAATTTTACTTAAAGTCCTGTAATAAAATTTATCATTTTTTCTTACCCAAAAAACTGGAAATTTAGCATTTGAATTTTTTAAATATTCTAAACCTTCTTTATCCCAATATTCATGTTTTTCATAACCATTAGCATCTACAAACTTCATAAACTCTTCATTTGAGACTAAAAATTTTGAAGCTTTAAACTCTCCAACCTCTTCTTCGTACTCTCCGTACTCATTATCCCAACCATATAAATTATGAGATTTATCTTTACCTAATCTTATATTTTGAGCTTCTATATCTAGCATTTCATTTTTTGGAGCTATACCATTATGTGTACATTCTCTAAAAGAAGAGACTTCTTTTATACAATCAATTGGCATCTGCCTATGTAAAACGAGTGAAGTTTCTATATGAATTCTTTCATGTTCTATACCCATCAAAATTATCCACATATCAGAGTCTTGCTTTATAGGTAGCGCTAAAGGTAAAGTCATTACCAACTCATCTATTAACTCTTTTACTTTAACTCTATACTCTCTAACTTCATCAACACTAGGCCAAGCATAGTTTTTCGTATTTGTATCATCCCATGCCATCTCATCTACACCAACAGCAAAAGTAGATTCAAAATCTGCATTTATTCTTTTGTTTATTATCTTCATATTGATTAGTTTATTTACAAAAAAAGTTGCCGTGTGACCGAAATAAAATATCATTGGATGACGAGTCACTTCTGACTTTGTATAAAATACATCATCATTTTTTAAAAGTTCAAATACTTTTTCATAAAGGTTAAATGTATTGTGAAAATACTCTTTTATCTCTTGTCGTTTTTTTTCTATATTATTCCCACTAAGTGTTAAAGGGTATCTACTAAGATTGTTCAAAAAATTCCTTTATATTTGGTATAATAATTATATGCAATTCTATCATAGTAAACTATTAAGTAATATATCAAATATCACACATGCTTTTACAACTATACAATCTGGGAACCTTGCCTTTCATGTAAATGATGAGATAAACAATGTTAATATAAACCATATAAATTTATCTAAAAAATTAAACTACAATAAACAATCACTCATTCACATGAAACAAATTCATTCAAAAACAGTTCATACAGTAGATGCAAACGACAATTTTAATAATGCACCAACTTGTGATGCTCTCATAACAGATAAAATAAATACCCCGTTAATGGTAATGGTTGCTGATTGTTCACCTTTACTTTTTTTTGATACTAAAAAAAATGTTATCGCTGTCGCTCACGCTGGAAGAGAAGGCACATTTAGTAATATCGTTAAAAATGTAATCAATTCTTTTAAAGAAAATTATAATTCAAATCCCAAAGATATAATTGTTTCCATTGGGGCAAGTATAAAAAAATGCTGTTATGAAGTTGGAGATGAAATATATAAAGAATCTTGTTCACTCAACTTGAACTATGCCATAGAGAAAAAAGATGAAAGTTACTACTTAGATATTAGTAAAATTTTAAAAACTCAACTTCTAGATGCAGGAGTAGAGGAAAAAAACATAGAGATATCTACGGAGTGCAGTTGCTGTGAAGAAGACAAGGTGAATAGCGAAGCAAGAGAAGGTAGCCTGGGCTATAAATATTTTTCATATAGAGCAAATAAAAAGAGTGGAAGATTTTGTGGAGTTATTTTTTTAAAGTAACTCTTGCACTCTTAATGCTAATTGACTTGGTAAGATTCTCAATGATTCTTCAACAAGTTTTGTGTTTCCATGAGTGATAAACTTATCCTCATACTCAAAACTCTCAACCTCTATACCAGTAATTTTTTCTTGGGCTAAAAATTCTAATATAGCACTAGCAACTCCACCCATTTTAGAACTATCAGAAAAAATAAACCATTTTTTATGTTTTTTTGACATATTTTTTAGCATCTCTTTATCTAATGGTTTTACAAATCTTAAATCTAAAATACTAACATCTTGTTTTAATAAGATTGATGTTTCATAAGCACGACCTACCCCATTACCATAACCTATAAAAAGAATATCACTATCATTTGAAAGAAGAAGCTGCGAAATTCCTAGCTTAAACTCATTTGATTCTATCAAATGAGTTTTGATAAATGAACCTCTTGGATATCTTAAAGAACATGGGTGCTCATACTTAGATGCAAAAGACATTGCCTGATGAAATGATTTTTCATCTCTTGGAGCAAAAAGTGTCATGTTTGGAATTGCTCTTAAAAAAGATATGTCAAAAACACCCTGATGTGTTTCTCCATCTTCTCCAACTATTCCTGCACGGTCAAGTGCAAAAACAACAGGTAAATCCATCAAACAGGTATCATGAATCACTTGATCATACCCACGCTGTAAAAAAGTTGAGTAAATTGTACAAAAAGGTTTAAAGCCTTCTTTTGCTAAAGCACTCATTGAAGTTACTGCATGTTGTTCTGCAATCGCTACATCCCAAAATCTATTTGGATAAGCTTCTAAGAGTTCACTAAGTCCAGTTCCACTTGGCATAGCGGCAGTAGCACCAACAATTTTTTCATTTTCTTTTGCTAAATGGAGTAAAGACTCTGTATAAATTTGAGTAGCACTTTTCTCAGAACTTTTTTTAGAACTGCTTCCATCATTCAAATCAAATGGACCAACTCCATGCCATTTTTCTTCTTTACCCTCAGCAATATCATAACCCTTACCTTTAATAGTTTGAGCATGTATAATTACAGGCTGACCTAGTTTTTTTGCTTTTTGGAAAATTGATATTAGTTGCTTAAGGTTATGTCCATCAACGGGTCCAATATAGTTTATTCCCATCTCTTCAAACATTATCCCAGGAGTTATTAACTTTAAACTCTCTTCCATTTTTTTTGCAAGATAATGTGCTCCATCTCCAAAGTTATCAACAAAATTTTCAGTATGTTTTTTAAACTTTTGGTAAAAAGAACCAGCCATTGCGGAACTAAGCATTCTACTTAATGCCCCAATAGGTTTTGCGATACTCATCTCATTATCATTAAGTATGATAATCATAGGGTATTTTCTATCGCCTAATTCGTTTAATGCTTCATATACCATTCCAGCAGTCATAGAACCATCACCTATCATAACAACAGGGATTCTTGAGTCCTCTTCCCCTTTAATAGCGATGCCTTTTGCAGCACCAACTCCTAGAGATATAGATGTAGAACTATGCCCTGCTACAAAATAATCATGCTCAGACTCACATGGTTTTGTGTAACCACATAAACCACCAAATTCTCGCAAAGTATCAAACTCTTTCCATCTATTGGTTAATAACTTGTGTGCATATGCCTGATGAGATACATCAAAAATAAAAGGGTCTTTTTTTGAGTCAAATACCTTATGCATCGCTACTATTATTTCTGTTGCACCAAGGGTTGAACTAAGATGACCACCATTTTTACTAACTACTCTTAATATTTCTTCTCTTATATCATTACAAATATTTTCTAGCTCTTTTATGCTTTTTGACTTAATATCCATCTACACTCTATTCACTTAAGGCTGCTCTTTTAACTCTCTCAAATCTTTTTGATATTTGAGAGTCTATATTTCCTGCGTCACTGATGGCAATTACACCACCTTCGCTTACAGCACTATCTGAAATGATTTCTATATGTTCCAAAGAACCAACACTTTGTGATATTTCACCATGATTTTTTGGATTTACTTTTAAAGTGACTTTTGAAGCACTCTGTAACTCTCTTATCAATTCATTTGATAAAATTTGTGCTATTTTAGTTGAATTGTCATCTAGCTCTACATTTACAACTTCTTTAGCAATATCTAGTGCTGCGGTAATCAATTCACTCTTGATACCTTCAAGTGCTTTTTTATATTCAGATGCACTATTTTCTAATGTTGCGACAGAAGCACTAAACTGTTCTAATCCATTAGCAAGATTTTTCTCTTCATCCTTTAATGCTTCTTCTTTACCTGTTTGTATTCCTTCATTAAATGATTCTTCTTTTATTTTTTCTAATTCTTGCTTATGTTCTTCTGTCATACTTTCTAGTTTCATCTGTAATTTTATAAAATTTGATGACATCTCATCAGTTTTTTTCATTAATGACTCTATTAGAGATTCTTTCGATGAATTACTTAGAGCGCTTGAATCTATATCACTATCTCTGAGTCCTGGATTACTTTCTTTAGTAAAGGTATCTTCTTCTGTACTTTCTTCATTTAATCCTAAACTTAATACTTTAAAGTTATATTTATCAACATTATGCTTAGAGAAATTTTCACTTGATATTACATTTGGCATCTTTTATCTACTCTACCATTTCATCAGTTGAACCCATCTGTATAACTCCAGATTCCGCAAGTCCATTTACTATTTCAACTATTGCTCTTTGTGCACCTTCAACATCTTTCATCTTAACAGCACCAAGAAATTGCATCTCCTCTTCAAATGCATCTCTAGCTCTTTCACTCATTGCAGTAAAGAATTTTTCTCTTAACTCTTCTGCTGAAGACTTGAGTCCTAACATCAAGTCTTTTTTATCCACAGTTTTTAAAATCTCTGTTATTGCAATTTTATCAAGAGTAACAATATCTTCAAAAGTAAACATCATTTCTTTAATTAAAGTTGCCATTTCTTCATCTACTTGCTCTACCTGAGCGAGAGTAGCTTTTGCAGATTTTGCACCAAGACGATTGAAAATATCTGCAACTGCACGAGGACCACCAACTTCAACTTTATATGAAGCTAGTGACTCAAGCTTAGACTCAAGAACTGCAGAAACTCTTTTTATGACAGAAGGAGAAATATCTCCAAGTTTAGCCATTCTCATAGCAACTTCAGAGCGTAAATCATCAGGAAAGTATTGTATAGTATCTGCTGCTTCTGTTGCATCCATATGTGCTAATATTAGAGCAATAGTTTGTGGGTGTTCTGTAACTATGAAATCTGAGAGTTGCTGTGGCTTGATTTTTGAAAGATATGAAAAATTTTGTATATTTTGCATACTTTTTGAAAGTTTTTCTAAAACCTTTTTTGCCTCTTCTGGACCAAGAGTTCTATAAAGTAATTCTCTCGCATACTCCATACCACCTGCTGTAAGAAACTGGCCAGATTGAAAAATAACATGAAACTCTTCTAGTATTGCTGTTCCTATTGCTTTATCGATACTTTTATTGCCTGCAATATATTTAGATACATCGGTAATGGCCGCTACACTCAAGTTTGAAAAAATCGATGCTGTAGCCTCTTCACCAAGTATCATTAATAAAATTGCTACTTTTTCTGCCATACTCATTTCATCAAAAGATGCTTGTTGTAATGGAGTTAAGTTCATTATTTAGCTCCTTCTTCTTCTTCAGTTAGAAGAGATTGCAGTAATGCTGCAACCTCTTCTGGTGCATCTTCTACCATAGTTCTAACTTTTTCTAATAACACTTCATGTTTAAGTTCATCTTCATTAAATCCTTCTCCTACACCAAGTTGACTCTCAACTTTTTTACGCATTTTTTGTACTTTTTCGACCAAGTCTTCTTCTTCATCATCTTCTATATCCAAAGTTGGACGATTTTGTTCATCTTCTTCTTTTGAAACTTCAAGCATTTTAGCAGCAAATGGAGATATTACTTTTTTATAAAAAATCAAAAATAATATCATTACAAATAAATACTTAAACAAACCAGAAAAAGGAGTTAAATAAGTTTGGCTAAAGTTGACTGCTTGAGAAATTCCATCTATTTCTGAAGGAGAAGAATCTCTTGTAAATTGTAAATTCTTAACACTAACTATATCGCCCCTTGATTCATCTATACCGATTGAGCGACTAACAAGAGAAGAAAGTGCTTCAAGGTCACTCTCTTGTATTTTTTCATATTCTAAAATTTCTGTTGGGTTGCCTTCATCATCCATTTTATAATTATATTTTCCATCTATTATTACAGCTGCACTTATTCTTTTTATTCGAGCAAATTGTGACTTAGTTGTCGAAACTGTTTTGCCTACTTCATAGTTCGTAGTACCTGTATTTTTTTCATACTTTTCATTAGGTTGATTTGATTTTAGTCCTTGAACAGGACCAATATTACTAACAGTTCCAGGGACTCCACCAATTTGCTGGGATAAGCCACCCTCTTTTTTCTCTTCACTAACTTGTTCACTTCTTACAACATTTTCTGGATCAAAAACTTCTGATTTTGAATTTTTTATTGAAAAATCAAATTCTATTGTAACTTGAGCAACAACTTTTTTCTTTCCACCAACAAAAGGAGAAATAACTTCTAGAATTTTTCTCTGTCTTTTTCTCTCTTCTTTATTTTTAAACTTTTGTTGAACTGCTGAAAGCTCACCCATCTGTGCCATTTCATCTTCATCACCTAAAGTTTCACCTTCTGAATTTATAAGCATCACATTTTGTGTTTCAAGCTTAGGTACAGATGCTGAAACTAGATTTTTTATACCTCTTATCTGTTTTGCTGAAAGTCTGCTACCTTCAATCATTTGAATCATAACAGAAGCAGTAGGTTTTACTTGTTTAGCAACAAAAAGTGTATCTTTTGGAAGTGCTAAACTTACACTTGAAGATTCTATTGGTCCTAAAGAGTTGATTGTACGAGAGAGTTCACCTTCTAACGCACGGAGATATTTTACATCTTGGTCAAACTTAGTTGCACCAAATTCTTGAACATCAAAAAGCTCAAAACCAACACCTTTGTTTTTAGGAATACCCATAGATGCAATTGTTATGCGTTCTTTGTATACAACATTTTTTGGTACTTTTATAACATTGTTGTCTTCTAGTTTATATGCAACCCCATCTTTTTCTAGATGCTCTACAACCTTAGCCGCATCTTCAGAACTTAATGAACTAAAAAGAATTTCGTATTTATCATCTGTATTTTTTTGAGCAGTAAAAACAACCATAAAAATCAAAAATGATACTATCCCAACAATAGCTGACACAATAATTATTTTTTGTTCTTTACTTAACTTAGTAAAAAGTGTTACTAACTGTGTAAAAAGTACTTTAAAATCCATTAAATTCCCATTTTATAAATTACAAAATTTCAGAAGTTAAAGCAAAAAACTTACTATTTTGCTCAGTTGTTCCAACTGTTACCCTAATTGCGTTCATTCCATAACCACTTAAATCTCTTACTATCATCCCTCGTTGCAAAAGTGCAGTTGCAATCTGTGAAGATTTTTGGTTTGAATTTAGACATAATGTAACAAAATTTGTATAACTCTCAATTATATCTATTTTTTGCTCTTTTGCAAACTCTTCATAGCGTTTCATCTCTTTAAAGTTATCAACTATACTATTTTCAACAAACTCTTCATCTTCTAAAGCAATAGTAGCAGCCTCAAGAGATAGAGTTGTTATATTAAATGGTGGTCTTAACTTATAAAGTTCTTTAATAATTTTAGCATCTCCAACTCCATAACCAACTCTCATACCACCTAAACCATAAGCTTTTGAGAAAGTACCTAAGTAGATAGTATTACTAAACTCTTTAAGTAAATCTTTTGGCTTTACATATTTAGATGCATCTTTAACCAATGCATATTCCATGTAAGCCCCATCAACAACAACCAAAGTATCGTCATCTATTTTTTTAATAAAGTCAAACAAGGCTTTAGCATCTATGGCATCTCCAGTTGGATTATTTGGTGTACATAAAAATATAATAGATGGTTTTTCTTCTTTGTAAATCTTGTAGAATTTGTCTAAATCATGTTCAACACCAGTTGTTCGTAAAATTTCTGCTCCAACATGTTTTGCATAAATTTCATACATTGCAAATGTTATAGAGTTCATCAAGATTTTAGAATTTGAATTTGCTTTTGCATGAATTAAAAACTCTATAATTTGATCACTACCAGAACCAATAATGATATTTTCATCTTCTACTTGAAACCTTTTACTAAGTCCACTTTTTAAATTCATCATAGAGTCATCAGGATATAGTGCCATTTTTGCAACTATGTCAACAACTGCTTTTTGAACTTTCAAAGAACATCCATTAGGATTTTCATTACTTGCTAATTTAACAATATCTTTTGGTTCTATACCAAATTCTCTTACAACCAACTCTATAGGTTTCCCAGCTTCATATGTTTTTATATCTTTTATTTGTTCATTAAATTTCATTATTGTCTCCATTTACATAACTACCTAGCCACGTTACTTCACTTCCGTGTTTTTCAAGAACTCGCTGTATTCTATCTTCATCTATATGTCCATAAAAATCTATATAAAACCAGTATCCAAATCCACTTTTATCTTTAGATGGACGAGATTCTATTTTTGATAGATTTATATTTTCTTCATCAAAATCTTGTAAAAAATGGACAAGAGCGCCAGCTTCAACTCCATCTTTTAATCTAACTAAAATTGAAGTTTTATCATCTTCACTTTTGGCATTTTTAAAGTCACTCAAAATCACAAATCTTGTGCTGCTATCATGTTCATCTTCAATATTTTCAAACATCGTAGGAACACAATATAGTTTAGCAGCAATATGACTACAAATTGCTGCAGCTGTTGGATCATTAGAGGCTAAAATAGCAGCTTTTGCAGTTGATTCAACAGGGATATGCTCAACATTTACAAGTTCATGTTCTGATAAAAATTCTCTACACTGTCCAAAACCTTTATCTTTTGAGTAGATTTTTGTTATTTTATCTATTGAAGTAGCTTTTGTTACAAATGACATGTGAATGGGCATGTAAAGTTCTGCAACTATTTTAACTGTACTTTTTGCAAGCAAATCAAGAGTTTCACCAACTACACCATCTTTGGAGTTCTCCATTGGAACAACACCAAACTTAGCTCTTTTTGCTTCTAATGTTTTAAATACTGAGTATATTGAACCTAGTGATATATAATCACTCATAGCTCCAAAACGACTCTCAGCTGCTTGATGTGTAAAAGTTCCTTCTGGACCAAGATAAGCTATTTTTTCTGGAAGTTCTAAGTTTCTTGAAACTGCAAATATCTCTAAAAATATTGCTTCAATAGCACTTTTGTTTAAAATGCCATCACTATCTTTACTATAAATATCTAGTCTCTCAATAATTGCTTTTTCTCTTTCTGGTCTGTATATAGCACCACCTGACTCACTCTTAATATCACCAACTCTTCTAACAACTTTCATTCTGTTATTGAGAAGCTCTAATATTTCGTTATCAATCGTGTCTATAGAATCTCTACAATCATCTAAAGTTTTCATTTACTCTCCCTCTTATTTTGCTCCAAAATCTCTTGAATATTTGCAAATATTTCATCTGGTCTTAACTCTTCTTTTAAAGATGGAATAATTTCTTGAGCTGTTTTATACTTTCCGCTTGTTACAAAAATAGTTTTCATTCCTAGCTCTTTTGCTCCACCTAAATCACCTTTAACATCATCACTAATCATTGTTATTTTATTAAACTTTGCGCTTATATCTTGTATATTTAACTTTTTAAGTGCCTCTTCATAAAAAGATATACTTGGTTTTCCAACAACTTTATATGAACTTGATGTTGAAAATTCAAGCATTTTCAATATACCACCAACACCAGGGTATCTTTTGGCATTTTGAGCATAAATAGAAGTTTCATTCATACCAATTAATTTGGCACCACTTAGTAAAAAATCTATCATTTGAGCATATTCATCTGCATGAAAATCTTCTTTTATGGCAACTAGAACAGTCTTAGGGTTTTCATAGTTTAAAATATATCCCATTTTTTGAATTGTTTGCATAAATGCTTCTGAGCCATAAGCAGCGACACTCTCTTTAGGTACACAAGACTCTAAAATCATCAAAGGGTCTATGTATGAAGAAAATTCAAACTCAAAACCAAGAGATTTTAAGTATTCATAAAAATCATAAGAAGACTTTTTTGTATTATTTGTAACTATCATATATGGTGTATTTTGTTTATTTAAACTTCTAATAAATTCTAAACTTCCAACGATTGGAGTCTTGTCTGCATCACTTATGAGAGTACCTTGAACATCTATGAAATACAAATCATTACTCTTCTATAAACTCTTTTTCTAAAGCTATCAAATCATCAAAACTTTCTCTTTTTCGTATAAGTTTTGACTCTCCATCGATAACTGCAATCTCAGCACTTCGTCCACGGGTATTATAGTTACTTCCCATACTAAAGCCATAAGCTCCTGTACTATGCACTACTAACAAGTCATTATGCTCTAACTTAGGTAATGGATAATCTTTTGCGAAAAAATCTCCACTCTCACAAACTGGACCAACTATATCAATTGCTCTTAAATCAGATGTAGAATCTGTTATAGCTTCTATTTTATGATAAGCGTTATATAGTGCTGGACGAAGAAGATCATTCATCGCTCCATCTACCACTACAAATTTTTTATTACCATTATGTTTTTCATATAAAACTTTTGTTAAAAAGTATCCTGCATTTGCAGTTAAGAATCTTCCTGGTTCACAGATAACAGTTAAATCTAAACCTTTAAGAGTTCCCAATATTGCTTGTGCATATTCATAAGGTGATATAGTAACTTCATCCTTATATTTTATACCAAGTCCACCACCAACATCAAAAAACTTTAGTTTAATCTCGATTGACTCTAATGAACGAACCATATCCGCTACAATAACAGCTGACTCGTATATTGGCTCTAGATGCGTAAGCTGTGAACCAATATGAAAATGTACTCCAATAGGATCTAAATATTCTGAATTATTTGCGATTATATACATTCTCTTTGCTGTATCTATATCAACCCCAAATTTATTGTCATGAAGTCCTGTTGAGATATAAGGGTGTGTTTTTGGGTCTATGTTTGGATTTACTCTAATGCTTATACGAGAAATTTTATCTAGTTCTTTTGCAATAACTTCTACTCGTTTTAATTCTGCTTCACTTTCAACATTTATGTATAGTATCTCTTTTTGGATAGCTTCACGAATCTCATCATCACTCTTTCCAACACCAGAAAAAATAATCTTATATGCTGGTATACCCGCTAAAAAAGCACGACGCACTTCTCCAATAGAAACACAATCAGCCCCACTTCCCATTTTAGCGAAGTGCTGTACAACACTCAAATTTGAGTTTGCTTTTACTGCGTAAGCCAAGATAGATTTTCTTGCTTTAAATGCGTCTTTTAACTCTTGATATTGTTCACCCATATAATCAAAATCATATATATAAAGTGGTGTTTTATATGTAGATGCCAGTTCTTTAAAATTCATTTAGTAATTTCCAAATCTTTTTTAAGTCATTTTATCTAAAAAGTGCTTATATTTTTGTTATAAAAAAATTTGCTTGATTTATCTCATCTTAAATAAATCTTTTAAATGCGCTAATTAGGTGGCTAAGCGATATTTTCTCCACTGTCTAATAGCGATAAAAAAGAGCAATATTACTGGGGTAACAACCCCTGTTTCACTTGAAATTGTTTTATTATTTGATAGCTCTATAAGCATAAATAAAATCCCCCAAACAAAAAGTGTTGCTAAAATTGCTCCAAAACTAAAGAGAGAGACATTTAAAAATCTTACACTGATGGGAACAAAGAAAAATATTATAACTACCAAACAAGGTACAAATAATGGATATATAAATATTTTATAAAGCGCCCCCTTAATACTATCTGTATTAACACCTTGGTCTTTTAGTAAAAGAAGGGCATCTATTGCATTTGTAATTGTAAAGTTTACTTTTCCTTCGTAAACTTGATCTAGTATTTTAGGTCTAAATCCCTTTAAAATATTAAGTCCTTGCTGATGTTTTATTCCCATACCTTTAGAATCAAAACTCATATCATCAGGTTTTGTGATTACATCTGCATCTTTTATAAACCAATAGCCATCTCTATACATGGCACTAGAAGCTACTATAACTTCTTTTAGTATATTATCTTTTATACTAAAAACTCTTATACCTTCTGCTTTTTCTTGCAGTGGTAACATTTTAGAAAAATAAATATATTTGTCTTCATAAGTAAAAAAAAGATCTCTTGTTGGACTTAGATATGCCGCATTTTTGCGAATATTATTTGAAAATTCATCTGCACGAGAAAAACTAGGTATGGCATGAAGTGATATAAATATAACTATTACTGAAGTAGCTACAACAACAAAAGGTCTTAAAACATCAACCCGTGTATAACCTAATGAATAAAATGAAACAAGTGCATTCGAGCGGATAAGAAAAATTTTAGTTGTTATCATGGCAAAAATCAAAGAAAGAGGAAGAAGCATATCAATAGCAAAAAATATTTTATATACTAAATATATGAGAACTAAGTTAGCTGATGATGATAGTTTGTCAGCATTTTCCATATAGTCAAAACCAACCAAAAACATTACTAGTGCAATCAATATAATTAAAAAATATTTAAGATAATGAAAAGATATATATTTAAATGCTAGCAAATCATTCCTTTTCTTAAATAATTATCTTATTTTAGCTGAAATTTTTTAATTGTATATTTAGAACTTACATCTTCTAAAGAATACTCTAAAAGACTCTCAACTGCTTCGCATGTAATAGAAATTAAATCGCGTAAATGCTCTTTTTCTTTAATGCTGAAATCCCCTAAAACATAAGAAGAAACCTCTCCTTTATGCTCTGGTTTCCCTATTCCTAATCTTACTCTTTTGTACTCTCTTGATATTTTTTCATCTGTAGATTTCAAGCCGTTATGTCCACCATGTCCACCACCCAACTTAAAGCGCAATGTCCCAAATGGTAAGTCTAAATCATCATGTATTACAACAACTTCTTCGATTTTATAAAACTTTTTAACTGTCAAAATTGAGTTTCCAGATAGATTCATAAAAGTAAGTGGTTTTAATAAAAAATGATTTTTAAACTTGAAAAGTTCACCATTAAATGATGATGAAGATAATTTTTGAGCATTTTGTCTTAAAATAAGCTCATCTATAACCATAAAGCCTATATTATGACGATTATTCGCATAAGTCGCTCCAGGATTACCTAGACCGACTATAAGCATGACTATTTAGCTTTAATAATACTTATTAATGCTACGCGATCAGAATCTAAGAAAGTAACATTATCAATAGCTTCTAAATCACGAACAAGTCTAGAATGACCCGTATCCATTGTAGAAATATCAATTTCTATACTATTTGGAATATTTTCAACAGCTGCTTTTACAGTTACGCGAGACTTTGCCATATGTACAAGACCTTTATTTTTAGTCCCTATCGCTTCACCAACTGTTACAATAGGAATATTGTAGGTTGTCAAGACACCAGGTTGGGCTACCATTAAATCAACATGCAAAAGCTTTCCAGTTACTGCTTGTGACTCATATGATTGAACTACAACGCTCAACTCTTTGCCATCTACCTTGATAGCAAACGCTAAAGTATCTTTGTTGCGAACAGCACGGACATATTCATTCATTTTGAATGCAGCATTGATATTTTCAAGCCCTTTTCCGTATATGTTTGCAATTAGATATCCATCACGACGAAGTGCTTTTGTGCCCTTCTTGCCAATACTCTCTCTAATTATGCCTTCTAACATATTAAATCCTTAATAAAAAATATTCGGAATTATACTTGCTTTTATTTTAAAATCTACTTTAAATCAAAAATATCATCATTTTTATCAATTTCTATATTTCCTTTTTCATCTGAAGATGTGTTATTAGTCGTTTTAGCAGAAGTTAATCCACTCATTCTCAGCTCTAAATCAGAGGCACTTGTTGCATAATCTTTGGCTTTTTCTTTTGTGATAATACCTTCTTCGTATAATTTTAAAATATGTTGATCAAAACTTTGTGATTTATAGTGTGCACTCCCTTTTTCAATGGCATCTCTAATCTCGTAATCTCTATTTTCCATAATAAGCTTTTCAATAGTTGGTGTACGAACTAAAACCTCCATAGCAGCTCGTCTTCCACCTTCTACTGTAGGAATTAATCTTTGAGAAATTATGCCTTGTATTACACCTGAAAGTGACATTCTTACGCGGTTTTGCTCTTCTGTTGGAAAAGTTGCAATAATACGATTTATTGTCTCTTTAGCATCTACCGTATGAAGAGTTGAAAAAACTAAATGCCCAGTATCTGCTGCATGAAGTGCAAGATTAATTGTTTCTCTATCACGCATTTCTCCAACTAAAATAATATCAGGGTCTTCACGGAGAGATGCTCTTAAAGCTGTACTAAAAGAGAGAGTATCTTGACCCACAGAACGCTGATTTATAATACAACCTTTATCTTTATGAACAAACTCTATTGGGTCTTCTATGGTAATAATATGCTTTCTTTTTGTAAAGTTTATCTCATTTATAAGAGAGGCTAAGGTTGTTGACTTACCACTCCCTGTTACTCCCGTAACAAGAATAAGTCCTCTCTCTTTTTTTATAAAACTCTTTAAAATATCAGGAAAGTGTAACTCTTCCATCGAAGGTATCTTTATAGGAATAACACGAAAAACGGCAGATACTCCATCCATCTGAAAAAATACATTTACACGAAAACGATTTCTTTCATCAAAAGGATAAACTAGATCTATATCTTTTTTTTCTATAAACTCACTAAATCTTCCTTTTAGTAGTTCTTTTGCAAAAGTAAGCGCGTCATCCTTTGAAAAAATATCACCAGCGAACTGAACAATATTACCATTTATTCTTGCACGAATTACAGAATTTGCTTTTATATGAAGGTCACTTCCTCCAAGCTCAATCATCTTTTTTAAATAGGCTCTAACTTTATTTAATTGTGCAAAGGTTAAATTACTTACATCTATATCAGCACTCATAAAGCTTCCAAAATATCATTAAACGAATCTTTAAATGAATCTAGTCCATCTTCAATTTGCTTATCAAGAACTGCTTCAAAATCAATTCCAGCGTTTATAAGAGAATCAAAATACTCTTTAATTACTTCATTTGAAATAGGTAATGCTTTCTCTTTACCTCCATCTCTATCATACACTAAGATTGTATCTATTGGAGCTGTATTTACACTATTATATGCCAAAAGTTTCTCGACATAATAGTATGGAGGCAATGAGTCACCTTTTACACCAGTGCTTGCAAAAAGTGCTCTACAACCATCAATATTCATATCTTGTATTGTTGTGTAAATATTTGCACTATTATAAATCCCACCTAGTGCTTCATCTAAGCCTTTTTTACGAAGTATCTCGTCAATAGCTCTATCAATTCTACTTACAAAAATACTAATAACAGTATCAACTTTTGAACCATGTTTTTTACTACCACGCTCAAAAGCTCTAGCACAAGAGATTGCTTGTTCTTTTTTAAAAATAAGAGTGGCATTAACGGGGATTCCTTCGCTTGTTAGTTTCTCCATTGCGATATATCCGGCAGTTGTAGCTGGCACTTTAATCATTACATTCTTATAATCTATTTCAGCAAAAAGTCTTTTACCCTCTTCAATTGTGGCATCTGCGTCATCACAAAGAAAAGGGTCTACTTCTATACTTACATAACCATCATTACCATCATTAAAAAGCACTTGCAAGATACTTGCAGCTTTTTTAATATCATGTATTGCAAGAGCTTCATATTTCTCTTTTGCACTTAAACCTTCAAGTGATTTTAATTGTTCTTTATATGCTGGTGAATTTAAAATAGCATTTTTAAATATTGCTGGATTTGAAGTGGCACCATTTATGATACCTCTTTGTATTAAATCTTTAAACTCATTGTCTAAATAATCTCTTTCAATAAAATCTGCCCACAACGAAAACTTCAAATCTTGAATATACATACTAATTCCAACCTTTATATAATAATCTTGAATCTATTATATCCCAAAAGTTTTCAAACTTTTTTAAATTTACTAAAAAGAGGTAATGAAGTAATAATAAAACATACATTACCTCACTATTTATATATATATTTTCTTTTATTAAATCATAATACAAAAAAAACTCAAAAACAAAGATTTTATAAAACTCTAAATTTATCAAAACTATAACTAAAATACTAAATAATGAAACTAATAAAAGAGAAAAATATTGATATTTTTTATGGAGTAAATATGCAAAAATGACTAAACTTAAAAAGTAAACAACATATAGACCTAAAAAAAATAGATACAACAATGTAAAATGAAATATTAGAGCTATTACAAAAAAAATGATATTTTTTAATACTGGCATCTAGCTTATAGATTTTGGAAGTTGAAAACTAAATATGGAACCCATGCTAGATGATTTAACTTCTATTTCATTATCAAACTGTTTTTGCATAATCATCTGACTCATATATAGACCAAGACCTGTTCCGTTTTTACCTTTTGTACTAAAATAAGGCTCAAAAAGTTTATCTATATACTTTATATCTATTCCATTTGCATTATCTTCTATACTGATTTTTATGCTATTTTCTTCATTTTTATAAACTATACCTATTTTCGGGTTTTTTACTTTTGCTTCTATAAGAGCATCTATGGCATTATTTAATATACTTAATATAACTTGTACAACCTCATTTATATGTGTATCAATACTAATATTACCTGTATTGTGCAAGACTATATTAACTCCAACTTCTCTGGCTCTGGGAGTTGAAAAATTAATTGCTTTTTGAATTAACTTACCTACATCAATATGTAAAATTTCTTTATTTGGTCGAAAATATGTTTGAAAATCATCAACAGTTTCTGAAAGATACATAATCGTATTACTAATCTCAATTAATGTCTTGTCTATCTCTCTCTTTTGTTGGTTTTCACTCATTAATTGTTTGATTTGATAGTTCGAAATTTGAAGAGTTATTGTAGACAATGGTTGTCTCCACTGATGAGCTATCATACTTATCATCTCACCCATTACCGCTTGTTTTGATTGTGCTGTAAGAAGTTTGTCTTTTGCTTTTAATTCTTCTAATTTCCCAGCAAGTTCTATATTGAATTTTTGTAACATATCTTGTTGTTTTAAAATTAATTTTTTTGCTTTATCCATATTAATCTTATAAAAGTAAATAATAATACTTAAAATAATCAAGACAAATGCAATATATGTAACCTGATAAAGAGAATATTTAACTTCTATAAAATTTTGTAAAGGTGCAATTATTAATATTATAGTTACTACAGACAACCAATAAAGACTATTTTTTTTATTTTGAAAATAAAGGAGAATTATAGGATAGGTAAAAAGCCAAATATGTTTTAAAGAACTTGGTTCATATATATATATAAGAAAAAGAAATAAAAAAGAGAACTGTGCTGTTAAAACAAAAGCTACTTGTTCAAATAAACCTCTATATTTCCTTAATATTAAAAATAGCATTAAATTCATAAATATTAAAAATAATTCTAAAAAAATCAATCCTGATATATCTCTAATTACATTGCCTATAATTCCATAAACAAGGGCAACAGAAGAAAGAACTAATCCTATGTTTAGCATTTGATATCTAGATTGTAAGTCCTTTTGAGTATTATTGAAACTCCATCCACTTTTAAAAAAATCATCATAATTCAATTTTTTCATTTCTTTCTCCTAGTATCTATGGCAGATATATTTTATCTAATAATTCATTATATTCCGCAGATGCTTTACTATCTAAAGTGATGCCACCACCACTTTTATATATATATCCATTTTTTGTTTTTTGAATAAAACGAATCATTACTCCACTGTCAAAACTTTCTCCATCGTAAATACCAAATATACCACTAAAAAAACCTCTATCGTAATTTTCGATTTTTTCAATAATTTCTAAAGTACTTTTTTTTGGTGTTCCACTAATACTTCCTGCTGGAAGTAAGGAGTTTAGTATATCACCAAGTTTACTATGCCAATCACTTCCTATATCCCCACTTATGTGAGAACTAACTTGCAGAAGTTCTTTCTCTCCTGAGTCTATTTTTTGAACATATCTAAACTTTTCTACTTTTACATTCTTTGCTACTATTGATAAATCATTTCTTAACAAATCTACAACCATTGTATGTTCTGCCATTTCTTTTTTATTTTTAAGTATCTTTTTTTTAGCATCTACTAAAGAAGCATCAATCGTCCCTTTCATAGGGTAAGTATTTATTTTATTATCTTTAATTTGTATGAATTTTTCAGGAGAAAAGCATACAAAGTCATCTTTATATCTAAGTTTATAGTGAGCATTAGCAAAGCGATAAATCTCCTTAAGTGTTAAGTCAGATTTTATTTTAGTAGGAGCAGTTAGGTTTAAAAGATAAGTATTTCCAGATTTTATTTCTTCGATAGTATCATCAAACTTTTCTTTATAATTTTTAAACTTCTGAGCATTTTTTTCAAATAACTCACTATGTTTTTTATAGATATAATTTTCATCAATACAAAATTCAATGTCATGTAAAGAGAGTTCATTTAAAGGAATAACTTCTATTTCTTTTGCTAAAAAGTCACTTATAAAAAGAAAAGGCTTTCTCTTTTTAGCTAGTTTATTTAACTTATCAAAGGTCATGTATAAGTTTTTTTAGTACCGCCATTCGAATTGATACACCATTAGTAACTTGCTGCAACACTTTGCATCTACCATCCGCCAAAAGAGCATCGCATATATCTATATTCCTATGAACTGGCCCAGGATGCAGAAGTACAATATCTCTATCTCCAACCAATTCAGTAGTTATACAAAAATCACTTGCATAATCTTTTAAAGAAGCATAACTTTGAGAAGAATGTCGTTCCGTTTGTGTTCTTAAACTCATAATCACATCTACTTCATCTACGATTTTATTTAAAAAATGAGTTGTTCTAAGAGTAGTTTTTGGTAAAAAATGAGGAGGGGCTACTAAAATAACTTCCATACCAAACCTAGAAAGAAGTTCGATATTTGAATTTGCAACTCTTGAGTTTTTAATATCTCCAACTATTGCTATTTTTTTACCCTTTACTTCACCAAAATGCTCCATTAAAGTAAACAAATCTAAGAGTGCTTGTGTCGGATGAGAATGAGCGCCATCTCCTGCATTTATTATAGAAGCCTTAGTATGTTTTGATAAAATTTTAGGAACACCAGAGTTTTGATGTCGTACAATAATAGCATGAGGATTCATTACATCCAAATTCATAGCTGTATCAACAAGAGTTTCACCTTTTTTTGTTGAACTTTTTGTTAAATCCAAATGAACCATCTCTGCTCCTAATCTTTTTGCAGCTATTTCAAAAGAACTTTTTGTTCTAGTTGAATTTTCAAAGAATAGTGTAATAATAATCTTATCCTGTAAAATTCTATAAAAATTACCATCACTAAATTTTTTCGCATCTACAAAAAGTTCTTCTATTTCTTTGATACTAAAATCATCTGTACGAATCAAATGTTGCATTTAAGTCCTTTAATTTAGAGATTATACAAGACATCACAAATAGTGTCAATATTTTTACTAACTTTCATAACATTAAATCCAATTTCTTTAAAATATGGCTGAGAGACTGCTGAAAAACTATCATTGCTATCACGATTATTAAAAGCAACAACATATTTTATATTTTTATTTTCAAGAGCTTGTTTACTTAATAAAGTATCATTTATACACCCTAAAGAGCAGTGGGTGACAAGAAGCGTAGATGCATCTAGGTATGCTATCAAATCTATCATCATTATTTTTTCATCTATTGGAACATAAAGTCCACCAGCGCCTTCTATTATCAAGATATCACATAGTTTTCCTAATTTTTGTATGGCATTGTCGATTTTTTTAATATCTAATGGAGTGTTTTTAGATGCCACAAAGGGTGCAGCTGGTAACTCATACTGAATTGGTACAATATCTTTTACATATATATCTTTAAACTCAATATTCAACTCTTTAACTAAAGACAAAAGTTCTTCTCCATCAGGACAAAAACCATCTACAACACCCGTTTCTATTGGCTTCATTACACCAACTCTCAAACCTCTAGATGCATACTCTTTTAAAAGTAGTTTCGTAGTATATGTTTTACCTATATCAGTATTTGTTGCTGTTACAAAAATTTGTTTTTTCATCTTTGGATTATATAACTTTAACTATTAATTATCCCTTCTTCGCTATAATCGTGCTTTATAAAAAGGTATATATAAAATGAATAATTATGAAGTATTTTGTACAAAATTTGTACAAAAAATTGGTAATAAAGAAGGTGCTGTAAGTCCTACTGTAACATCATCCGCTTCTTTTTCTTATGGAACTGCACAAATAGCAGAAGGTATATTTGATGGAAACGTAAAGAAACCACTATACTCTCGCATGGGCAATCCAACATCAGCAAGACTTGAAACAATCTTAGCCGAGATGGATGGAGGAGTTGGAGCAGTTGCAACAAGTTCAGGTATGGGAGCGATAACATTAACAACTATGTCTATTGTATCCATGAACGATGAAATCATCTCTATTGGTGGTCTTTTTGGTGGAACTTATGCACTATTTAGTGAAACTCTTCCTCGTTTTGGAATTAAAACAAACTTCTTTGATGTTGATGAGATAGAAGAAATAAAAAAAGCAATAAATGAAAAAACAAAAATTATATTTTTAGAGAGTGTTGGAAATCCGAATATGCGCTTACCAGACATCAAACAAATTGCACAAATGGCAAATGAAGCAGGTGTTATTTTTATAGTTGATAATACTATTACTCCTTTATGTGTTTCACCCATAAAACTTGGAGCAGATATCAGCATCTACTCAACTACAAAAATTATCTCAGGTAATTCATCTGCTCTTGGTGGATGTGCAGTTTTTCGTGCTGTGAAAAAAGAAGATGAGAAACTGAAAAGTTCAAGATATCCTTTCATGGCAAAATTTATAAAAGGTGTTGGAGAGATGGCACTAATTGCAAATGCCAAAAAAAGAGCCTTAAGAGATTTTGGAATGAGTGCAAATGCAAATGCATCATATCAAACTATGCTTGGACTTGAAACATTACCATTACGCTTATCAAGAGTTTCAAAAAGTGTTGAAATAATAGTCTTGGCACTTCATGAAGCAGGATTAAAAATAAATCATCCCTCTCTAAAAGAACACCCACATAATCAAAGATATTTAAAAGATTTTAAAAATGGCTGTGGAACACTCTTTACTATAAATATGTTATCAAAAGAAAAAGCATTTTCATTTTTAAACAAAACTAAACTTGCTACACTTACTGCGAATATTGGTGATAGTAGAACTTTAGCACTTCATATGGCATCTACAATTTACACTGATTTTGATGAACCAACAAAAAAATTCCTAGGAATTAGTAATGGTTTAATTCGTGTCTCAATAGGATTAGAAAATCCTCAAGATATTATTGATGATTTTATTCAAGCAGCACAATAAGGGATTAATACAATGCCAACAAATACAGAGATAGAACTTTTACATGAAGTAAAAATAAAACATCCAAAAAGGTATAAAGTCTTTTTGTTAAATGATGATTATACTTCTATGGAATTTGTAATAGATATTTTAATGACAGTGTTTCATAAAAGTTACGAACAAGCCCAAAATATAATGTTAGATATTCATAAAAAAGAAAAAGGTTTATGTGGTGTTTACACCCATGAAATAGCAGAAACAAAGATTGTACAAGTAGATAAAAAAGCTAAAGATAATGGATTTCCATTAAAAGCTGTAATGGAGCAAGAATGATTAGTACAAGATTAAATGATATTTTTCAAAAATCAATCCTATATGCGAAAGGCTTAAGACATGAATATTTGACAATAGAACATGTTTTTTATTTACTTCTTAGTTCAAAAGATGGTTCTACAATTATTCAAACATGTGGTGGGGATATAAATAAGATGAAGGAAGCTTTAGATGATTATATTACTACAAATATTGACACTCTTCCTGAAAATATTACTCAAGACCCTTACGAGAGTATTGCTCTTTCAAGACTTGTTGATAACATGATTAGACATATACAAAGTGCAAATCAAGATAGTGCTGATGTTGGTGATTTACTTGCTGCGCTTTATGAAGAAAAAAATACTTTTAGCTATATGCTTTTAGATGAATATCAAATATCAAGATTAGATATATTAGAACTTATTTCACACTCCCAAGAAAATTCTGAAAAAGAAGAGAGTGAATCTTTTTTAGATAAATACACTATCAACCTTTTAAATAAAGCAAAAAGTGGAAAAATTGATCCAGTAATTAGTAGAAATAATGAAATTCAAAGAGTTATACAGATTTTATGCAGAAGAAAAAAGAATAATCCTATTTTAGTAGGAGAAGCTGGAGTTGGAAAAACTGCAATTGCAGAAGGCTTAGCACTTAATATATCTAGCGGTAAGGTTCCTGACATTATAAAAAAAGCTGAACTTTTTGCACTTGATTTGAGTGCTCTTTTAGCTGGCACTAAATATAGAGGTGATTTTGAAAAAAGGCTTAAAGGTGTTATGGATGAATTAAAATCACATCCCAATGCTATTTTATTTATAGATGAAATACATACTCTTATAGGTGCAGGAGCTACAAGTGGGACTATGGATGCAGCAAATCAGCTAAAACCTGCTTTAGCATCTGGAGAGCTTAGATGCATGGGTGCTACAACCTTTGCTGAATACAGAAATGGGTTTGAAAAAGATAAAGCTCTTAGTAGAAGATTTTCCAAAGTAGATATCAATGAGCCATCTATTAAAGCTTCTATTAAAATACTCAAAGGCTTAAAAAGTAAATATGAAAAACATCATAATGTTATATACACAACAAAAGCATTACGAAATGCAGTAGAATTATCAAAAAGATATATTACTGATAGATTTTTACCAGATATTGCGATAGATCTTATTGATGAAACTGCAGCTAGTTTTCATTTAAAAAAGAATAAACGCAAAAAAGTTACAGGTTATGATATTGAAAAAACAATTTCTTCTATTATTGGTATTTCAAACTCAAAAATCACAAAAGATGAAAGTACTTCTTTAGTTAATTTAGAAAAAGATTTGATGGCATTAGTCATTGGACAAGACAATGCAGTAACTGAAGTTAGTAAATCTATAAAAATATCAAAAGCAGGTTTAACTCCTTCAAATAAACCAATAGCTTCTTTTCTTTTTTCTGGTCCCACAGGTGTTGGGAAAACAGAACTTGCTATATCACTTAGCAATACATTGGGCATAAATTTTGAACGCTTTGATATGAGTGAATATATGGAAAAACATGCACTTAGTAGATTAGTGGGAGCTCCCCCTGGTTATGTTGGTTTTGAACAAGGAGGTTTACTAACAGAAGCAATAAAAAAACATCCATATTCAGTTTTATTACTAGATGAAATAGAAAAAGCACATGCTGATTTGGTTAATATTTTACTTCAAATTATGGATAATGCAACACTTACAGATAACAATGGGTACAAGGCTAATTTTCAAAATGTTATACTTATAATGACTTCAAATATAGGCTCAAGCTCAAGAGCAGTAATGGGATTTAACAAAGACATATCTTTGTCAAAAGATGAAGATTTAAACTCTTTTTTTACTCCTGAATTTAGAAATAGACTAGATGCAATAGTAGAATTTTCTCAACTAGATATCACAACCATTAAAAGCATTGCACAAAAATTTATTAATGAATTAAATCTTGAACTTTCCAAAAAAAAGATATCAATTACTATTTCAACAAACGCAATAGATTTTATTGCTAAAGAGGGATATTCAAAAGAGATGGGGGCAAGACCTTTAAAAAGATATATTCAAGATAATATTACAAATAAACTAAGTGATCAAATATTATTTGGTAAATTGAAAAACGGTGGTAAAGTGCAAGTAAGTTTCAATAAAAAATTAATCCTTAAATTTAAAGCACAAGATGATTCCTCAACTAAATAAATATGACTTAACATTTCCAGATGCCAGTGAGGCAAATGAAGATGGTATTTTAGTTTGGGGTGGTGATTTAAATCCATCAAGACTTTTGCGTGCATACCAAAGTGGAATATTTCCATGGTATGCACAAAATGATCCAATACTATGGTGGTCACCAAATCCTAGACTTATTATGGAATTAGATGATTTCAAATTAAGTAAATCTCTTAAAAAAAGTATGAAGAAGTTTGAGTATAAATTTGACTCAAACTTTACACAAGTAATGAAAAAGTGTAAAGAAGTTCCAAGAAATGATCAAAACGGAACTTGGATAAGTGATGATATTATTGAAGCATATTCAACACTTTTTGATATGGGAATAGCACACTCGGTTGAGAGTTATTTAGATGGAGAACTAGTTGGAGGGGCTTATGGCGTTGTAGTTGGTAAAGTATTTTGTGGTGAATCAATGTTTGCAAATACTAATGATGCTTCAAAATCAGCATACGCAATTTTAATTAAACATCTAAAAGAGTGGGGATATGATTTCATAGATTGTCAAGTTCCAACAAATCATCTTAAAAGCCTCGGTGCAAAAGAAGTAAACAGAGCATATTTCATAGAAAGATTAAAAAGTGTGAATATGGATAAAGTGAATAATATCTGGGAAATAAATAAAGATTTTATATAAGATGATAGTAAAGTAAAAAAAAGAGTTAAGAAATGATCAACTAGGCAGCGACCTACATTTCCACAGATGCAATCTGCAGTATTATCAGCGATGAGAGGCTTAGCTTCTGGGTTCGGAATGGGACCAGGCGTTTCCCTCTCTCTATAGCCACCTAGACAATCACATATAAAGATACCTAAGTATATTTATATGTGACTGTACGAGTCATTATTATGAGTGAGTACTCATTAAATATTAATTGTCGTGTGTTCTATGCCATTTCTAAGCATAGAATATAAAGTCAACGAACTAAATAACTATTTGTATTACGCTTTTGGAGCTTAATACACTAAACAAGGTAGTGAACGAATTGCACTCTAATTAAAGAGTATGTAAAAAAAAGACAAACGATCTATTAGTACTGGTCAGCTAAACAGATTACTCTGCGTACACATCCAGCCTATCAAGCAGTTAGTCTTACTGCGATCTTCAGGGAGAGTTCATCTTAGAGTTGGCTTCCCGCTTAGATGCTTTCAGCGGTTATCTCATCCGTACGTAGCTACCCAGCGATGCTCTTGGCAGAACAACTGGTGCACCAGTGGTACGTCCAACCCGGTCCTCTCGTACTAGGGTCAGCTCTCTTCAACTCTCCTACGCCCACGGAAGATAGGGACCGAACTGTCTCACGACGTTCTGAACCCAGCTCGCGTACCGCTTTAAATGGCGAACAGCCATACCCTTGGGACCTGCTCCAGCCCCAGGATGCGATGAGCCGACATCGAGGTGCCAAACCTCCCCGTCGATGTGAGCTCTTGGGGGAGATCAGCCTGTTATCCCCGGCGTACCTTTTATCCTTTGAGCGATGGCCCTTCCACACAGAACCACCGGATCACTATGACCGTCTTTCGACTCTGCTCGACTTGTATGTCTTACAGTCAGGCTAGCTTATGCCATTATACTCTACGAGGGATTTCCAACCCCTCTGAGCTAACCTTTGTAAGCCTCCGTTACTCTTTAGGAGGCGACCGCCCCAGTCAAACTACCCACCAGACATTGTCCTCGCACGAGATAATCGTACCGAGTTAGCTATCAGAATATTCAAGGGTGGTATCTCAAGATTGCCTCATCTAAAACTGGCGTCCTAGAATCAATGGCTCCCACCTATCCTGCACATGAATATCCCAATAGCAGTGTCAAGCTATAGTAAAGGTGCACGGGGTCTTTCCGTCTTTCCGCGGGTAGGAGGAATTTTCACCTCCACTACAATTTCACTGGATCCATTGTTGAGACAGCTCCCATCTCGTTACGCCATTCATGCAGGTCGGTATTTAACCGACAAGGAATTTCGCTACCTTAGGACCGTTATAGTTACGGCCGCCGTTTACTTGTGCTTCAATTCATGCCTTCGCAAAGCTAAGCAATCCTTTTAACATTCAAGCACCGGGCAGGCGTCACACCCTATACATCCTCTTACGAGTTAGCAGAGTGCTGTGTTTTTGGTAAACAGTCGGGAGGGACACTTTGCTGCGACCATGAGAAGCTTTTGGGAGTAAATCCCATAACCTCTCTGGCACACCTTATACCGAAGATACGGTGCTAGTTTGCAGAGTTCCTTAACAATGGTTCTTCCACGCGCCTTAGAATACTCATCTCACCCACCTGTGTTGGTTTACGGTACGGGCAACATTACATCTCGTTTAGAGGCTTTTCTCGGCACGACAGTATCAACGATTCAGTTCGCTCTCCGAAGAGATTGAACTGCCTGTAAGATCTCGGTTGCATGAAGAGCGGATTTGCCTACTCTTCAACTTACTTCCTTCGAGCCACACTTCCATCGGTGACCTCGTTTAACTCTATGCGTCCCCCCATCACTCAAATGATGTAATGTCGGTATAGGAATATTAACCTATTTGCCATCGTCTACCCCTTTCGGACTCGACTTAGGTCCCGACTAACCCTACGATGACGAGCATCGCGTAGGAAACCTTGGGTTTACGGCGAAGGGAATTCTCATCCCTTTTCTCGCTACTCATGCCTGCATGCTCACTTCCATCCGCTCCAGCACTCCTTACCGGTGTACCTTCAGCGCTGAATGGAACGCTCTCCTACCACTTGGTAGTTATACCAAATCTAAAGCTTCGGTGTTTATCTTAGCCCCGTTATATTTTCGGCGCAGAATCGCTAGACCAGTGAGCTGTTACGCTTTCTTTAAAGGGTGGCTGCTTCTAAGCCAACCTCCTGGTTGTCACAGCAACTCTACATCCTTTTCCACTTAGATAAAACTTTGGGACCTTAGCTGTTAGTCTGGGTTGTTCCCCTCTCGACATAGGATTTTATCACCCTACGCCTGACTCCCGAGGTTACACATACAGTATTCGGAGTTTGATAGGGTTTGGTACCGCGGTAAGCAGCCCTAGCCCTGTCAGTGCTCTACCCCTGTATGCTAATGCTCGAGGCTATACCTAAATATATTTCGGAGAGAACCAGCTATCACTAAGTTTGATTGGCCTTTCACCCCTATCCACAAGTCATCCCAAGAATTTTCAACTTCTACGGGTTCGGTCCTCCACTGGCTCTTACACCAGCTTCAACCTGCTCATGGATAGATCACTTAGTTTCGGGTCTGCAGCATCTAACTATGTCGCCCTATTAAGACTCGCTTTCGCTACGGCTCCTCGTTCGATTAACCTTGCTAGATACCACAACTCGCAGGCTCATTATGCAAAAGGCAGTCCGTCACACTTGTATTACAAAAGTAATACAATAGTGCTCCGAATGATTGTAAGCCATAGGTTTCAGGTTCTATTTCACTCCGCTCACCGCGGTCCTTTTCACCTTTCCCTCACGGTACTTGTTCGCTATCGGTCTAGTAGTAGTATTTAGGGTTGGAGGGTGGTCCCCCCATATTCAGTCAAGATAACACGTGTCCCGACCTACTCGTTCCTTAGTCTAGTACCATATAAATGCTTTCGCTTACGGGAGTATCACCCTCTATGCTCACTCTTTCCAAAGTGTTCTGCTAACATCTATATTATCACTAAGTGCCCTATTCCCATTTCGCTCGCCGCTACTTTGGGAATCTCGTTTGATTTCTATTCCTTCAGGTACTGAGATGTTTCACTTCCCTGAGTTCGCCTCATATAAATATGATAACATGAATCGCTCCATGCTGGGTCGCCCCATTCAGAAATCCCCGGATCAAAGCTCTTTGGCAGCTCCCCGAGGCTTTTCGCAGCCTAATACGTCTTTCATCGCCTCTACTAGCCAAGGCATCCACCTATGGCCCTTAATATCTTTTTTATTATTCTAATTTGCGTTCACTACCTTGGTTAATGTACTAATACCATTACTGATATTTTAACTAATCAAGTTAGTAATTTGTTTATTGTAGTTATTTAGTTTATAATTAATAATTTACTTATATTGAATTAACAATACTCGTCTCTTATTATTATATGTTGACTTTAACAATTATAATTTAATGAACAAGACTAATATAAATAGAAGTCTAATTTAAATTCTAAATAGTAGAACTTAAATTAAATTTCTTTTAGTATGGTTTTTCAAAAATGGTGGAGAATAACAGGATCGAACTGTTGACCTTCTACGTGCAAGGCAGACGCTCTCCCAGCTGAGCTAATCCCCCACTTTTATGTAATAATGGTAAATTCCATAAATCACTGAAAACTAAGCAAGTAAAGACTAATAATAACTAATATCTCTCGTGAGATTTTCTTTGTAAGATGAACAAACGAATGTTCTCTCTTTACTCTAGAAAGGAGGTGATCCAACCGCAGGTTCTCCTACGGTTACCTTGTTACGACTTCACCCCAGTCGCTAATTCCACCGTAAGTGGTAGCCTCCCGAAGGTTAGCTTCCCAATTTCGGGTGAAATCAACTCCCATGGTGTGACGGGCGGTGAGTACAAGACCCGGGAACGTATTCACCGTAGCATTGCTGATCTACGATTACTAGTGATTCCAGCTTCATGGAGTCGAGTTGCAGACTCCAATCCGAACTGAGAGACGCTTTAAGAGATTAGCTCCACCTCGCGGTATCGCAACTCTCTGTACGCCCCATTGTAGCACGTGTGTAGCCCTAGCCGTAAGGGCCATGATGACTTGACGTCGTCCTCACCTTCCTCCTTCTTGCGAAGGCAGTCTCCTTAGAGTGCCCAGCTTAACCTGCTGGCAACTAAGGACGAGGGTTGCGCTCGTTGCGGGACTTAACCCAACATCTCACGACACGAGCTGACGACAGCCGTGCAGCACCTGTTTTCATGCTCCCCGAAGGGCACCTCTGTATCTCTACTGAGTTCAATCAATGTCAAGGCTAGGTAAGGTTCTTCGCGTATCTTCGAATTAAACCACATGCTCCACCACTTGTGCGGGTCCCCGTCTATTCCTTTGAGTTTTAATCTTGCGACCGTACTCCCCAGGCGGAACACTTAATCTGTTAAGTGCATCACCGAGATGACAAGCATCCCGACGACTAGTGTTCATCGTTTAGGGCGTGGACTACCGGGGTATCTAATCCCGTTTGCTCCCCACGCTTTCACGCCTTAGCGTCAGTAATGTTCCAGGAGATCGCCTTCGCTTTCGGTATTCCTAGTGATATCTACGGATTTTACCCCTACACCACTAATTCCATCTCCCCCTCCCATACTCTAGGTTAGTAGTTTCAAATGCAGTTCTACAGTTAAGCTGTAGGATTTCACATCTGACTTACCAACCCGCCTACGCGTCCTTTACGCCCAGTGATTCCGAGTAACGCTTGCACCCTCCGTATTACCGCGGCTGCTGGCACGGAGTTAGCCGGTGCTTATTCATATGCTACCGTCATTTTCTTGACATATAAAAGGAGTTTACACACCGAAATGCGTCATCCTCCACGCGGCGTTGCTGCATCAGGGTTTCCCCCATTGTGCAATATTCCTCACTGCTGCCTCCCGTAGGAGTCTGGTCCGTGTCTCAGTACCAGTGTGGCGGATCATCCTCTCAAACCCGCTACCCGTCATTGCCTTGGTAGTCTCTTACACTACCAACTAACTGATGGGATATAGTCTCATCTCGAAGCGAAAAAACGTTTACCAACTCTACTTATGTAGAGAAGGATTATTTGGTATTAATCATCGTTTCCAATGGCTATCCCAATCTTCGAGGCAGATTAACTATATATTACTCACCCGTGCGCCACTCGTCAGCAGAAAAGCAAGCTCTTCTCTGTTACCGTTCGACTTGCATGTGTTAAGCACGCCGCCAGCGTTCACTCTGAGCCAGGATCAAACTCTCCATAATTATTGGTCTCCTTGAAAAGGAACAAGTCCCTTCTCAATTCCTCTCACTGAAGCTAGAAACTAACAAGTAGTTTCAGATTTAGTTTAAGTAGATTCCAAATCATGTAAAGTATGTATTGCTACATATTACTGATCTTTTGCCCAAGAATTAAAATTCATTGGCTTATTGTTTTATAGTCTAAACTAACTACTGCTTAAAGTATTAGTTACGACTTTTTGTTGTATGTTCTATGCCATTTCGAGCATAGAATAATAGTATCTATTACTATTTGGGAACCAAACATAACCTAAGTTATATCTGGTAACTAATAGAATAGACGGTTGTTGTTATATTAGTTATTTCTAAGTAATATTTCCAACTTAATAGTTATTATTAAGTCTATTACTTGCTTAGTTTTCAATGATCTCAAACATCTTTTGGTTAACTCCTATCGAAGTCTCCCGTAAGCCTAAACATTAGGTCTCTGTGTTTGTGGATGGGAATTATAGACAAGTGTTGCTTAGGTGGTTCTTAATGTTTGGAGGTTTGTTGGAAAATTTGCAAAAAGTTATTTTTTATTAACTTTTTGCTTTTGGATTTATCTCTATAAAAATAGGCTCAGAGAAGTTTGGCACATCATCATAAGAGAAAACTGCATAATATTTATGAACATCTTTATCTCCAAAATTATCATATGTATAATCATCCATTCCACCATATAATTTCTGTCCATCATATGCACTACAAGGAACTTTAAAAGGATTTTTCACCACAATTGCACCTTTATATCCATCATCATTTGGTAAATCCCATTTTAACTTTATAATATTACTTTCAATTGAGTAATTTAAATTTTCTACCTGTTGAGGAGCATTTCTTCTTTTTTTAATATAGTTAATCACTAATGAAGGTCTTTTAACTCTTTTTGTATCCATAAATTTAACATCTTGATTTTTAATAAATGCTTGAGTTGTTGAAGCAGAGATAACGAAATATGCTTTTGTATTTTTAGAAACATTTTCAACCATTTCATTTATTGCATATGTATCAAAGACAAAGCGCTGAATAGACTCACTTTTAATATCTGACACACTAACATCATAACCTATTCTTTCAATTATCTCTCTTTTTTGGATTTTTTCATATGTCACTTCTCCATCACTAGGATGAATCATCTCTAGATGAAAGCGAAGACTATTTTTAGCATCTATTTTAATTGCTTCTAGTTCTAAATATGCATTTGATATTATAGTATTATCCATTTCTGGCCATTGAGATAAATCAAATTCTAAACAAGCATACTCTTTAGAACCATCTTTATCAAAGCCTGCTAATAATTTATTTTCTACAACTTTACTACATGCTGCTGTAAATTCTCTTGATGATTTTAATTCAATTTTAGCTTCATCTACAGTATATGATATATCTAATTTTGGTCTATAATTTAATCCTCCACTGAACTTTCCATATCCAATATCCCACTGCATTAATTGAGAAGCACGATCTATGGGAAGACTAGATGGTCCATCAAATCTAAAAAGAGCTTCTGAACGCAAGAGAGATTTTTGTAAAACTTGTAATTCTTGTGATGCAAAAGTATAAGTTCTCCAAACACCTTGTGATAATTGAGCAGAACCAGTAGGCCTATCTATATAACTTATTGATTTAGCATTTTTTATCTCGTCAAAACTACTTGTATTATCAATTGTTCTTTCATCAATTTGACCAATTCTCCATTCACCAAAACTCTCAACCTGTACCGAGACTCTATTCATTGGATAAAAAGAGATTGAGGCATTAGTTATAATTGAATTTTTTGGTATAGTTGAAAGAGAAAATCCACATACTCCGAAGCATTCGCCTCTACCTTCTGAAACACCAACAAACATAGAGTTATTGCCATAGTGTTCAGAATTCTTTTTAGTTTTTTCTCCAACATAGCCTACTTTATCTGCTAACGGATATAAGATTTTTGAAAACATATTTTCTGCTGGTTTTGTTCTTACACCTAAAATTTGAGCATAAGGAGATTTAACAAATTTTGCTTTACAAACTGCTCTGACATAATAATAATAATTTGTTGAAGATTTTAAATTTTTATCTGTAAATGCTTTTAACTTCGTAGTTCCTATTCTATTTGATATTTGAGAAAAACCTTTTTGTTTTTTTGAACGATATATTTCAAAATAAACAGTTTCATCATCAGTATAATCCCAACTTAATTCAATTTCTTTAAAAGTAATTTCACCTGTTGTAAAATTTTCAACCCTAGGAAGAAAATTCTCTTTTTTATAATTTTTTGCTTCAGATAAAGCGAACATTAGAGCAGGAAGATTTTCATCAATATTTTCACTCATATGTTCTTTATAATCACTAATATTTCTAGTTCCTACTTCAACAACAATGGAAAGAGCACCTTGTGAATAGTAAAATTCTCTACCACTTCCAGAGATAAGGTGTACAGGAGGTTTTCCCATATGAATACCATATTCACGACCAGATCTCTTCCTAATTTCTTCTGCCATGTTTCCAGCTAATAAATTTAAATCAATAGCATCCACAGCATCTTCATGTATAAAGTTATGTGCGGGAAAGAATACATTTCCTTGAGAGTGATAATCTAGAGCTATAGTAATATTCTTATGTTCTATTACAAAATCTCTCAGTGCTGATGTTTCAGGTTCACTAAAAGCAGACGGTCCAGAGTAAACATTTGAACTCGTATCTTTATTGGGTGTGAAACCTACAGAAAAATTTCTATTTAAATCAACTCCAAAACTGCCATCAGCATTTTTTCTTCTATTTTTTCTCCAAAAAGAGAAATGATTTCTAGAATACTCAAAACCATCTGGGTTTGCGCAAGGAACCATATATAATGTTACTCTGTCAAGAATTTCATTTAATTGTGGATCATAATCGATATGCTCCATAATATACTTTGCAAAACTAATGCTTAATTCTATTCCTATCCACTCTCTTGCATGAATAGTTCCTGTAAAAAAGAGTGCTGGATTTTCTAAATGGCTGTCAACATTTTTTGTAACACTTACTGCTATTATTTCTCTATTTTCCCATGTTTTTCCAATTGTTTGGACTTTAAAAAGGTTTGGATTATTTTTTTGCGCCTCTTTAAAAAATTCTACGCACTCATCATATGAGCTATACTGTTCTCTCAAATTATTTCCCTAAATTATTTTATTTTGTTTTTGTTTTTCTATCAATAAGGTCTACTATTAAATCAATTTTTTTATTATTAAAATCTAGACCCATTTTTTCTTGTTTTGGCGTTGCAAATGCTGGAATACCATTAACCTCCAAGACTATATATTCCTCTTTTTCTATATCATAAATTATATCAACTCCACCAATATCTACACCCGTTGCTTTACATGCTTTAATTGCTACCTTTATAATATCATCATTTGCTTCTCGCATAAAAACACTACCGCCACTAGTAACATTTGTTCGCCAATCAGTTCCATTAGCTTTCCTTCCATAACAACTAACAAATTTACCATCAACAATATCAACTCTAAAGTCAGTATTATCATACTTTATAAATCTTTCTACATAAAAATATCTTAAATCCATCTGATTTAAAAAAGGCATCAGCATGTCTAAGTTTGCTTCATTTTCAATTTTAGTTAAACCAACTCCACCCCAACCATCTGTAGGTTTGTAAACCATTTTATCCCACTTTTTAATAATCTTTTTAAGATGATGACCATCATCTCTATGACATAACTTGTAATCTGCAGTTTGTATTCCCGCGTGTCTTAAAATAAATGAAGTATGAAACTTATCTTCTGTTAAAGCAAAAGATTCATATGTATTTATGGTAGGTATTACACGATTTAAAGCTTGATATAGGTACATCTGATACTGGGTTTGTTCACCTGCATTATAAGAGAAAAAGAGATCAAGTTTATCAAGTTTCATATCATCATATAAAATATGCCCATTTTTAGCAATTGCATGTCGTAAGTTTATATCATTTTTTGTATCAATATCTCTATCTTTTAGCTTTTTAATAATTTTTTTAGCAATTTTATCACCACCACCATTATTGTAAAGCCACATTCCAATTTTTCTATTTGACATCTTTTCTCCTTAATTAAACAACTCTCTCTTTAAAATCTAATTTTTTAATAAAGTAAGTAAAAAGTTTTTCACTTAAATCTATTCTCAATTCAAAACTATTTTTATTTGCTCTTTCAAGTATTGTATGATCACCATCACCAAAAGGACCAAAACCATCAAGAGTAGTTACACCACATGAACTAACAATATTCGCGTCACTAACTCCGCCACGCTCTTCATACTTTAGCGTAGAATTAGTAATATCTTGTATATTTTCAATTAATACTAATGATTCTTTTGATGTCTGCATTACATCTCTTTGAATTCCACCACTTATAGCAGAAATAGTTCCTTTAACATACGATGTATGAACTATTTTATCTATCTCTTTTAAAACTCTTTGTTTTTCATCTAAAAATTTATACCTTAATTCAAAAACTAATGTAGAATGAGGAGATATAGTGTTTGCACCTATCCCTCCATCTATTTTACCAACATTAACTGTTGTACCTTTATTTAGATTAGTCAATTTTACTAAATTTTGCAGTTTATGCGAGGCTTCTAGATTTGCATCATTTCCATCCAAGTAGTGATTTCCAGCATGAGCAGCTTTGCCCTGTATCTCTATAAAAAATGTTCCTACACCTTTTCTAGCAGTTACAACTTCCATCTCTTTACCTGCTGCCTCATAAACAAAACAATAGTCGTAATCTTTAGATAATTTAGTAGTTAGATATTTAGAATCATCACTTCCAGTTTCTTCATCACTTACAAGCAAAATATCTATATTTTTTATATCTATACTTTTATCTTTTAAATTACGTAAAGCCTGAAGAGCTACAATATTACCACCTTTCATATCACAAACACCAGGCCCATAAATCCACTTTTCATCCTCACTGAAATCTTCAAATTTATTTGGAGGAAATACTGTATCAAGATGCCCTAAAAGCAGTAGTTTTTTTGAGTCTTCATCATGTGGAGAAGTATAATGTCTGTGATTACCAATAGAGCCTCTATCGTGTATATTTGCTTTAAAACCTAACTCTATAAACCAAATATCAAAAATCTCACCAACTTTATCTACACCATCTTTATTTTTTGTATAAGAATTTATATTTATTATTTTTTTTAAATCATTAAAATATTCCATGTAGATGATTGTACTATATGTTTATTTAAAGTTTATAAAGAGTGGGAGGTTGTTTAAAATAGAAGAAGAGACTTAGAAGATTACTTTCTTCTAAGTTCTTTAATACGAGCTTTTTTACCTGCAAGTTCACGAAGATAAAATAGTTTCGCACGACGAACACGACCGCGACGAATAACCTTTATCTCATTGATTGAGTCAGAGAAAATTGGAAATATTCTTTCAATACCAACACCGTTAGCACCAATTTTACGAACTGTTATAGTTTTTCCAGTTCCTTGACCTCTTTTTGCAATACAAACACCTTCGTAACTTTGTACACGAGTTTTATCACCCTCTTTAATTGTTACTGCTAATCTTACAGTATCACCAGCACGAAAGTCTGGAAGTGTTTTTTCAGCTACCTGTGCTTTTTCAAAATTTTCTATGTACTTATTTCTCATAAGCTAATTCCTTAATTCATTTACGCTAACAAATCGTACTAGTACGACTGATTTTTATGCTTTATTAGCTGGTCTGGTCTGAAAAATTTTGTCTTACACTCAGACAGAGCTAATTTTAGTGAGCGGATTTTACTATGATTTCCCTTTAAATATTCTTTAGGAACACTATTATTTCTATATTTTTGTGGTTTAGAGAAAGATGGTGCCTCTAATAGCTCACTTTCAAAACTTTCAATGCTTAAAGAATCACTATTTCCTAAAACTTCATTTACATTTCTAGATATTGCATCACACATAACTAAAGAAGGAAGTTCTCCTCCTGTTAAGATGTAATCTCCTATAGAAAACACCTCATCACTATATTCTTCAACAACCCTTTCATCGATCCCTTCATACCTTCCACTCACAAAAGCTATATGGGATTTTTTTGCTAATCTTTTTGCATCATTTTGAGTAAAAGATTTCGCTACTGGCGTTAAAAATATTATATGAACATTTTCGTCTTGTTTCTTCAAGTCATCCAAACAATCATAAAGAGGTTGTGGATTCATAACCATACCTGCCCCACCACCAACTGCTGTATCATCAACTTTGCAGTGCTTATTATTGCTATAATCTCGTGGATTTATATACTCGATTGTTAAGATATCTTTCTCTATTGCTCTACTTAATATGGAATCTGAAAAATATCCATCTACAAGATTTTTAAACAAAGTAACAAAAGTAAATTTCATTATGAAGCTTCTAAAATGTCCAATGCACCTTGGGTTGTTATAATTTTTTTGGCTATATCTGTATCTACTACAAATGGCTTGTGAAAAGGAATTAAAAATTTCTTTGGTAATCCTAATTTAACAAAATTTTTATCTGTCAAAATATTCAAATAATTTGTTATAGAGATACGATCAACATCATCAACCTTTCCCAAAAGCTGACCATCTTCATATATTTCACAATCTTCAATATCAAACCAGAAAAATTCTCCTTCATCTAAGTGGCAGTTTTTTCTTGTTTCTTCTCTTGTTGTGTAAAGTTTTAGATTTACAAACTTTTTAGCATCTTCAACATTACATACGCCTGCAATTTTAACATGACCTTTGTCATGATTTACCTCACTTAAAGTGATTGTGTTATTTTTGTTTGTTGAAAAAGTGGAATTATTTTGAAATTGTTCGGGGAAATCACATTTAATATGAAACTTCATATCGCCTTTTATACCGACAGTTTTGCCGATAGTTGCAATATGAAGTTTTGGTTCTTTAGTTTGGCTCGACATTTATTCTATAACTTACGCCATCTTTAGCTTTACAACCAGATATGACAGTTTTAATCGCACCAATCATTTTGCCCTCTTTGCCAATCAGTTTACCAACATCGGCTTGATTAGCATAAAGGATTATTTCAGTTACTTCATCGCTTTGTTTTATTTGCACTTTTATATCATCTGGATAAGTTGCTATAAGTTTTGCAAACTGTGCGATAAATTCACTAATCATCATTAACGACCAGTTATCTTTTTAACTCTGCTACTCATTTGAGCACCAACGCTTAACCAGTAGTCAACTCTTTCATTGTCTACAACTATTACTTTTGTCATGGGATTATAATGTCCAATAAGTTCAATCCAACCACCATCTCTACGCTTACGGCTATCTGTTACCGCGATACGATAAAATGGTTGTTTTTTTCTTCCCATACGAGTAAGTCTAATTACTGTCATTTGTTTTCCTTGGTTTCAATAAATTTTTGGGGTATGTTTGCAGAATAAAATATAAAGTAGTTTTATTGTGCCTCTTACCGCCTATTGGCGTTATATACAGCTCACAATCACAGAGGGATTATTTTGAGAGCCAAAACGATGGTGGAATTATAACTAAGTATTTTTTAAATGTAAAGCTATATCTCGTTATTATTCCAAGCTTTGATAGCATCTACTAAATTTTCAAAGCCATCTACTTTTCCGATTATAAAAATTTCATCTAAAATATAGCAGCAAATATTTCCATTTGATTCGAGCATAAATAAAGCATTTTCATCTTCGGCTCTTTTATCAGTGGATAGAACTCTCATGCCATCAACCATATCATTTATTGTTGGTATATCATCATACTCAATATCTATGAGTTTTTTCCCATCACTTATATATACTGACATAATTTTCCTTTGAAAAAATACGATACAATAAAAAATATAAAGTATAACTTTAAACAAGGAAAATCCCATTAAAAACACTTTTTTTGAAACTATAAAATCAGTTGATGGAAGATTATTGCATCTAGACTATCATCAAAAAAGATATGAAAGTGTTTTAAAATCATTTGGCATCTATGTCTTTCATAATCTAGATTGTTACTTAAAGCCTCCATTAAGTGGTATATATAAATGTCGCGTTGTTTATAATGAAAATATTCTTGAGGTTTCTTATTTACTTTACAAAAAAAGAGAGATAAAATCTTTAAAATTAGTATATTATGATAATATAGAATATTTTCAAAAATCAGCATCTAGAGAAAAGCTCAATTATCTTTTTAATTTAAGACAAAATTCTGATGATATACTAATTGTAAAGAACAAACTAATCAGCGATACAACAATTGCAAATGTTGCTTTTTTAAAAGATGGCTTATGGTTCACACCATCAAAACCTCTTTTAAATGGAACAACTAGACAACGACTTTTAGATGAAGGCAAACTTAAAGAAACAAATATAAGAGTTGATGATTTAAAACAATATAGCAAAATAGCGTTGCTAAATGCTATGATAGATTTTGATATAATACAAAAATATAATTTAAAGGATATTATTTGTTAGACAATGCCATAGACGATATTGATTTTTCAAAATTAATGCAAAAGCATATACAAGAACTAGTAATTCATTTTTTTCAAAAAGAGCAAAATTTTGGAATTCTTTGTAATATAGAAGATATTTATTTTGAACCAAAACTACCTCAAGATATAGCAAATGAGTTTAGACCTTTAACTCTGTTTTTTTTAGCAGGATATACTTTTGAAAGCGCTCATATTCAAGATAGTCATTTAGTATTTGAAGCTGGTTTCGGAACAGATAATTTTGGAAGTGTTGTCAGCGTTCCTCTTTTAAGCGTTTTACAAATTATCGTTGATGAAACACCTTTACTAATAAATCTAGCTACTCATAAGCTTCAAACTGAGCCTAAAGCAGACTCTAGTCCTAAAGGTGTTGAGAATTCTATGACTTCTTTTTTATCAAACCCAGAAAATTCAAAATTTATTAAAGAATAAAGATTTTAAACCTTACTTAGAGAGAGCATATAATTCACTACATTATCAACAAATGCATCATGTTTTCTCTCTTTAAGATATGCTATATAAAAATGTCTTTGTAATTTAAAGTTTTTAATTCTAGCTTCATACAATTTACCATCGTTTAACTCACTCTGAATAACATGGCGTGACATTACAGAAACTAAAGGTCTTTTTGAGTTCTTATCTGCATGTAAAATAGATTCTTTAATAGCAGTAGGAGAAGCTAAAACTGCAAGAACACTAAAGTTTGCACATTGAACACCTATCTCTTCAAAAACTTCAGCTGTTAATTTTCTTGTATGTGATTCTTCATTACGACAAATCCAATCAAAATTAAGTAAATCATCAGCTACTAGCTGTTTTTTTAGTGGTTGATTTGAGAAAATAACTAACTCATCTTCAACCCATTCTCTAAAAATGATACCATCTTTAAAAACGGGAGATTCTATCAAAGCTACATCAATTTTTTTATCTATTAGCTGTTCTATAACATCTTCTGATAAACCTATTTGAATATAAACCTCATTGTCTATTCGTTTTTTAATCTCACTTAAATAGCTTGGAAGGATATAGTTTCCTATAGCATTTGAGCTTCCCATAATAAAAGTAAATTCTTTATTTATTATCTTTAAAAGCTCTTTTTCACTACCTGATATTGCTTTTTCAAGTTTTACAGCAATTCTATATAAATCTTCACCTTCTTTAGTAAGCAAGATACCATTCTTTTTTCTTTCAACAATTTTTGTATCAAGATAATCTTCTATAAATTTTATTTGCTGAGTAACTGCTGGCTGAGAAATACCTAACTTTGCAGATGCTTTTGAAAAACTTTTCTCTTTAATAACCATTAAAAAGGTTTGTAATTTTGCAAAATCTTTTAACATAATAATTCCTATAAGTTAATATAATATAAAAATTATAACTCAAAATTATAATTAATGCAATAGTATTGTAATAATTGATAACAATTTAGCTATAATGAGTAAATAAATAATACAATAGTTGGCAAATAAATGGAAAAAATATTTAATAAACTTAACGAATCTCAGACTAATGCCGTAAAACACTCTGAGGGTCCTGTTTTAATCTTAGCTGGAGCTGGTAGTGGGAAAACCACAACCATTGTTTCTCGTTTGGCTTATCTTATTGAAATACTTGGCATTCCTGCATCTAATACACTAACTCTTACCTTTACAAATAAAGCTGCCAAAGAGATGCGAGATAGATCTTTATCTATGATTAGTAATGTTTCTTACCCTCCTCTTCTTTGTACCTTCCATAAGTTTGGACTTCTATTTTTAAAGTTTAACATTCATCTTTTAAAAAGAGAAAATAACTTTGTTGTTATTGATACTGATGATAAAAAGCGTATTATAAAAAAAATAAACTCTGAGATGCCAACTCCACTTATTGCAAGTGAAATTTCAAGATACAAAAATTCTCTTTTAACGCCAGATGATGCTTATAAACAAGCAGAACTTTACAATTACCAACAAATAGCAAAAATTTACGAAAAATATGAAGAGTATTTACTAGAAAATAATTTAGTAGATTTTGATGACTTAATTGCACTTACATACAGGCTTTTAAATGAAAATCCTGACTTAGCAAAAGCTACATCTCAAAAATATCGTTACATAATGATAGACGAGTATCAAGATACAAATGAGTTACAATTAAAACTTTTACAAAAACTATGCTGTTCTCATAATAATCTTTGTGTTGTTGGAGATGATGACCAAAGCATCTACGGTTGGCGCGGTGCACATATACGAAATATTATGGAATTTGACCAAGATTTTCCTGGAACAACTATTTTTAAACTAGAAAAAAATTATCGTTCTCGCGAACCTATCTTAAAAGTTGCAAATTCTCTCATAGAACATAATCGCTCTCGTTTAGGAAAGAAACTTATTCCTACTTGTGGTTCTGGAGAGGATATAACTGTTTTAAACTCTCATGATGAAAACGAAGAATCTAGAAAAATTGCAGCTAAAATTAAAAAACTTCTTGATTCTGGGATTGGAGCGAATGATATAGCAATCTTATACAGAGTAAATGTTTTAAGTCGTTCTATTGAAGATGGTTTAAATCGTTCTGGAATCTCTTATAAACTTGTTGGAGGGCTAAGATTTTATGATAGAGCAGAGATTAAAGACCTTATCAGTTACATAAGAGTTATAACCAACTTTCATGATGATTTTTCATTTAAAAGAATTGTAAATAAACCAAAAAGAGGCTTAGGAAAAGCAAGTATAGAAAAAATAGAATTGGCGGCACATGCAAATGGTAGTTCTATATATGAATATATTAAAAAAACTTCTGTTGCTGATTTAGAAACTCTTGTAAGAAAGAAAAATGCAAAGACACTAAAAACATTCATCAGAAATATTCAAAAAGTTTCAAAGGTTGCAGTAGAGTCAACTTACAGTTTTATAGATACTTTAGAAGAAACATTTCATCTAAAAGACATCTATGCAGGAATGGCTGATGAAGCAGATAGAATTTTAAATATGGATGAGTTTTATGGTCTATTTCGTGATTTTGTAAAAAAATCTCCAGCATCTGGTCTTGATGAATTTTTAAATGAGTTAACACTTCAAAGTGAACAAGACCAAGTTGAAGGAGAGAGTATTTATATGATGAGTATTCATGCTTCAAAAGGTTTAGAGTTTGAGCATATTTTTATTATAGGACTTGAGGAAGGTTTTTTGCCTCTTGTAGGAGATGGTAGCGACTTAGAAGAAGAGAGACGCTTGGGTTATGTTTCTTTTACTAGAGCAAAAACTACTCTAACTCTTTCTCATGCATCTAGTAGATTTTACAAAGGCAGAAGAAGTAACTTAGAAAAAAGTAGATTTTTTAATGAAGCTGGTCTTTGTGAAGGTTCTTTAAAAGTTGAAAAAAATACAGCCTTTAAAAAAGGTGATTTAATTCGTCATAAAATTTTTGGTACAGGGAGAGTTGTTGGTATTAGTAAAAGCGGAAGAGAGTTTAAACTAAACATAAACTTTGCAGGTACAAAACGAGATATATTAGCCTCTTTTGTTGAGCGACTATGAATCGACTCTTTGTTGCTTATAAACCAACATGGATAAGTTCTAATTTTTTTTTATCTCATTTAAAAAGAAAATACAAAATAAAAAAAGCAGGATTTACAGGCACACTTGACCCTTTTGCAAAAGGAGTTTTAATTGTTGGATTTGGCTCACATACAAAACTTTTTAGATTTTTAAATAAAGCACCAAAAAAATATAGAGCTACGCTATGGCTAGGAGCAAAAAGCGACTCACTAGATACTGAAATGATAGAAAATGTTGATATTTTAAAAGAACTTAACTACGAAGATGTCCAACAAGCTCTAAAATCATTAGAAGGAAAGTTAGAGTACGAACCTCCAATTTTTAGTGCGAAACGAATAGATGGCAAAAGAGCTTACGACTTAGCTAGAGCTGGTAAAGAATTTACACTTAACAAAATCAACTCTAACATCTATGAAATGAAGCTTGTAAATTATTGCCACCCTTTTATAACTTTTGAGGCAACTGTGTCAGAAGGCACTTACATTCGCTCACTTGGATTAATGATTGCTAAAAGACTAGGTATTAAAAATGGAAGTTTAAGTGCCTTGGAAAGACTTAATGAAGGACAATTTAATTATGAAGAAGAAAAAGCACTAGATATTAAAAAATCTCTTAATATTGATGAGAATTTTTACATTGGCGATAATGATAATATAAAATATGGAAGAGTTCTTGCTTTAGATGACTTAGATATCAAAAAAGATGGATATTATTGGTTAGATAATGGCAATAATATTTCAATAATAAACATACAAAAAGACATAGTAAAATATGAACTCAATAAGGTAAGTATATGTTAGTATTAGCTAGAAAGTTAGATGAATCTATTACAGTCGGTGATAATATATCAATAAAAATCATATCTATTGACAAGGGTGTAGTGAAACTTGGTATAGATGCTCCAAGAGATATTTCAATAGTACGAAATGAACTTTTAGAAGATGTTAAAGATTCAAATATAGCAGCTTCAAAAGAGCATAGTCAAGATGATTTAAATCTACTTAGCAAAATTATTAAAAAATAAAATCCAGTATGAAAATTTATAAGGCCTATGCAAAAGTAAATATTTTTTTAAAAATAACTGGCAAAAGAGATAATTTTCATGAAATAATCTCTCGCTTTATGAGAGTAAACTCTCTTTATGATGAACTTTCTTTTACAAAAAAGACTACTAATGGTTTTGAAATAATTGGAGATTTTTCTTGTTCAACTAAGCAAAACACCATCTATAAAGCCTATGAAGCGCTTAAGAATAATATAAAATCTGACTCCTTAGAAAACTTAATGCAAACCTATGCGATTAAGATCGATAAAAAAATTCCTGCTTTTGCTGGTTTAGGTGGAGGAAGTAGCGATGCTGCAACTTTCCTTCATATGTGCAACGAAGTTCTTCACCTTGGATTGAGTCTCAATGAGTTAGCATCTATTGGTTCAAAAGTTGGTGCAGATGTTGCATTTTTCATATATGGCTACGATAGTGCTAATGTGAGCGGCATTGGTGAAATTGTTCAAGAGTATAAAGAAGAGATACTTGATTTTGAAATTTTTACGCCAAATATTGAGATAAGTACACCAAAGGTATACATTAGTTACAGAGAACATTTTTTTAATCCCATAGATGCTAAAGAAATTCAGAATTTAAAAGAGATGAGTTCATTGTATGTTTTAAACAACATGAAACCTGATGAAGCAAATGACCTTTTTAAACCAGCATTACAGGAATATAAAGAGTTGAAAAATCACTATAAGAATGGATGCTTTTTTAGTGGAAGTGGAAGTAGCTTTTTTAAGTTACTCAGATAAAAATTACGCTACAATAAAAGATAAAAATCAAAAACAAAGTGAAAATAAATGGGTGAAACAGTAGCAAAAAATAAAAAAGCCTACTTTGACTACTTTTTAGAAGAAAAATTTGAAGCAGGTCTTGTTTTACAAGGTAGTGAAGTAAAAGGCATTCGTGCTAATAGAGTAAATCTTAAAGATAGTTTTATTCGTTTTGTTCAAGGTGAAGCATTTTTGTTTAATGCTCATATTGGAAGGCTTGAGACAACTCATCACTACTACACACACGAAGAAAGAGGCAGTAGAAAACTACTCTTACATAAAAAACAGTTACAAAAGATGAAAAGTGCAGTTGAAAAAGATGGCTATACAATAGTTCCTCTTGGACTATATTTTAATTCTAGAAATCTTGTAAAACTTCAAATTGCCATTGCAAAAGGTAAGCAACTTCATGATAAAAGACAAGACTTAAAAGCTAAAGATATGAAACGAGATATAGCTAGGGCAATGAAGGATTATTAATGAAGTTTTTTTTTCTTTTTTTATTCCTAGCATCTACACTTTTTTCATTTAATATTGATATATATGATTCTACGATAGCTAATGGAAAAACCACGATAGTTAAGTTTAAAAAAGAAAAAAATACAAAATATATAAAAATTGAATTGGATAAAAAAAAGTATCGCATCTATAAGCATCCGTCTAAAGAGAAACTATTTTATGCTTTAATTCCTATTAATTATTATAAAAAACCTAAAAATATAAAAGCTAAGATTTTTTATGAAGAGAGCGGGGAAAAAAAGACTAAAACTGTTTTTTTTAAAGTCATCGATGGGAAATACAAAAAAGAAAAAATCAAAGTCCAAAAATCTAAAGTTATCTTAAATAAAAAAGATAAAAAAAAGGTTGCAATGGAGTACAAAGAAGCTATGGACATTTATAATCACTCAACAAATAAAAATTACATCACTTCAAAATTTACAACTCCGATGCAAAGTAAAATAACAAGCTCATTTGGAAAAACTAGAATCTATAATGACACTTTAAATGGCTATCATAGTGGAACAGATTATAGAGCGAAGATAGGAACTCCTATAACTGCTAGTAATTCTGGAAAAATTGTTTTAGTAAAAGATAGATTTTATTCTGGTGGAAGCATTATAATTGACCATGGGCATGGCATCTATACTTGCTACTACCATATGAGTAAGTTTAACGTTAAAAAAAGTACTTTCGTAAAGAAAGGGCAAGTAATAGGTCTTTCAGGTGTTAGCGGTAGAGTTACAGGTCCTCACTTGCATTTTAGTGCAAGGGTTGGGGGAGAACAAGTTGACCCACTTCAACTTATAGAGTTAATCAATAAAAATTTATTTTAGACAAGGATATAACAATGTCAGTATTTCAACTTCTAATGCTTGGAGCTTCAGCTTTTTTTGCATTTAAAATTTATGAACATATACAAACACTACAAGAGCCACAAGAAGACGACTCTTCTGAAAATGAAACAAAAAGTGCAGATGCTTTTTCCCCATTTTCTCCTGAAGCTTTAGTACAAAAAGCCGATGGTGCATTCGAAGAAAAAGATTTTCAAAAAGCGTTGGCACTTCTCAATGAAGCAGATGCAAAAGAACCTCATAATTCAGAAATTTTATTTAAAATTGGTTATATTCTTCAGCAAACAAATGACAATGAGGAAGCAATAAACTACTATAAAAAAGCTCTCCAAGAAGATGGAAACAATGAATTTATCCATAATTCTATGGCTAGCATCTATAAAGAAAATGGCGAATTTACTTCAGCAAAAATGCATCTAAAGACTTCTTTAGAGTTAGATGATGAGAACCCAATTACTTACTATAATTTTGGAAATCTTTGTGTAGAGATGAAACATATAGAAGAAGCCAAAGAGATGTATAAAAAAGCTCTAGAAATAAACCCTGAATTAGTAGAAGCAGAAGAGGAACTGAAAAAAATATCATGAAAATTTCACAAATATACTCTTTTTTAAATGAGATATCGCCATTTGACATTCAAGAATCATGGGATAATTCAGGCTTATTGCTTGGTGACTTCAATCAAGAAGTAAAAAAGATAGTTTTAAGCATAGATGTTGATGAAGAGCTTCTTGATTCTATGGATAGTGATACACTTTTAATAACTCATCATCCTGTTATCTTTGGTGGATTAAAACAACTAGAATTTAATAAATATCCAGCAAACCTTATTCAAAAAATGATTCAAAAAAATATTTCTAATATTGCTATGCATACAAATTTTGATATAACTCACTTAAATGATTTTGTAGTTAAAGAAGTTTTAGGATACAAAATTGCAAATAAAGATGGGTTTATAACTTATTTTGATGTTGATATTGAGTTTGATGAGTTTGCAAAAAAAATATCTTTAGCTTTCGGTCTTCCTCATGCGAAATGTGTAAAAAGTTTAAAAAGTAAAAAAAGTTTAAAAAGAGTCGCTTTAACAACAGGTTCTGGATGCTCTTTATTGAAAAATATAAAAGCTGATTGTTTTTTAACAGGAGACATTAAATACCACGATGCCATGGAGGCTAAGAGCATAAATTTATCATTAATTGATATAGGACATTTTGAAAGTGAGCGATTTTTTTCACAAATTTTGCATCCTTATTTGAAAAATTTAGGTTTAGAAGCTATAATTGCATCATCAAAGAACCCATTCACATACATTTAAAGTATAAATCCTAAAGGAGATTGATTGAATCCACATCTTAAACAACTAATAGAGCTATCTAAAGTAGACAAAGAGATAGATGCATTTGAACCACAAATCGAAGAAGCAAACTCTAAATATGAAGCTGCATTAGCAAAAAAACAAAGTATCGATACTGATATTGAAAATCTTACAAATGAAATCAAAGATGAGCAAATAAAAAAACATAAAAATGAGATTCATTTAGCAGAACTTTCAAAAAAACTAGAGGACAACTCTAAGAAAAGTGCTGAAGTTAAAACTGAGAGAGAGATGAAATCTCTACAGCTTGAAGAAGAGATTGCAAAAGAGCAAGTAACTTTCGCAAATGAAGAGATTGCAAGACTTGAAAAAATAATTGAATCTAAACAAGAACAAGTAGAAGTTGCAAAAGTTTCTCTTGGTGAAGTAGATGAAAATCTTGAAACAGTAAAATCTGAAGTTGATAAAAAATTAGAAGTTATTAACAAAGATAGACAAAAAGTATTTGTGCAAAAAGAAAAACTATTAGGTTCTATAAACCAAAAGGGACTTACTTTTTATCAAAAAATTCGTCGTTGGGCAAGAAATACGACAGTTGTAGCAGTAGAAGAACAAGCTTGTATGGGTTGTTATATGATAATTAACGATAAAATCTTTTCAGATGTTATAAGAGCTGAAGATATTACAACATGCCCACACTGTGGTCGTATTCTTCATGTGGAAGAATCTAACGAGTAAGGCTTGAAGCCATTTACAGTTCTCTATTATCTCTTAAGTGTTGTGCTATTTTTTGTAGCACTTCCACTTTTGATATATCTCTCTTTTAGACAAAAATACAAAGAATCGATTCCTTCTCGTTTTTTTCTTTTTAATAATCCGTCTTTTAACTCCAACAATGGAGTCTGGTTTCATGTTTGCTCACTTGGTGAAGCAAAAGCATTAAAGCCTATACTTGAGCTTATCGATGATGTAGAGATAAATATAACAACTGTAACTCATACAGGACAAGCAGAAGCGAAAAAGTATAAAGCTGATGTTAGGTACCTACCATATGAAATGTTTATTCCTTTTTGGATAAAAAAACAGAAGTTACTTGTAGTTTTAGAAGCTGAGTTTTGGTATATGTTATTTGCAGTAGTTTCATCTAAAGGAACTAAAGTTATTCTCTTAAATGCTCGTATTTCAGATAAAAGTGTAAAAAAATATCTTCAATTTGCTTGGTTTTATAAAAAACTTTTAGCAAATGTTGATATGATTTATGCTCAAAGCGAAGTAGATAAAAATCGTTTTATTGCTTTAGGGGCTAAACATATTGAAGTTATTGGAAATATTAAGTTAGCCTCAAAAGTTATAAAAACAAAAGAATATGCAAAACCACCTATGGAGTGTATAGTAGCTGGTAGTACACATGAAGGTGAAGAAGAGTCAATTTTAAAATCATTTGTAAAGTATAAAAAAGAAGTAGATGCGAAACTTATAGTTGTTCCAAGACATCCTGAGAGATTTGAAGCTGTCTATGAAATGATGAAAAATTATGCTGATAGTAACTCACTTAGTTTATCAAGACTTTCAAGAACAAACAACTTTGAATCAGACTTAGTTTTAGCAGATGCCATGGGTGAGTTAAACAATATTTATGCCATCAGTGATGTGGCAATACTTGGTGGTGCTTTTAGAAGTGATGTGGGTGGTCACAATCCACTTGAACCAGCTTTTTTTTCTTGTAAAATAATTACAGGTAAATACTTTCATGACCAAAAAGAGCTTTTTAAATATGTCCATCATGTTCAGTATGTTGAGGCAAATGAAATATACAAAGCACTTCTGGCATCTAGAGAATTACCTCCATCAATAGTGGAAGAAAAAATAAACTTAGAACCAATAATAAATAAAATATTAGGAAAATAAAATGGCAAATGAAAAAGCATACAAAATTTTAGCCTTGCAAGAAGGTATTTCAAATGGACAAGCAAAATCTATGATAGATAGAGGTTTGGTTTATGTTGGAAATAAAAAAGTCATGATTGCTCGTGGAGAGCTAGATGCTAAAACAATTTTTAGAGTTCAGAAAATAGAAAAAATGAAACCTATTTTTGAAAATGATGATATTATAGTTGTAGATAAACCTGCTTATGTAAACTCTGATGAGATAGAAAGACAACTTAAACCTGCTGTTTTACTGCATAGACTTGACCGTGAAACTAGTGGCGTTTTGATGCTTGTAAAAGATGAAGACTTTAGGCAAAAAGCGATAAAAGAGTTTAAAAAAGATACTGTTTACAAAGAGTACATCGCATGGGTTGAGGGAATCATCAGTGAGCCAATAGAAGTTGATAAACCTATACTAACTCAAAGAAAGAATAACAAAGCGTACTCAAATGTGTCTGGAAAAGGTAAGCCTGCAAGAACAGAGTTTTTTCCTGACTTAGTAAGTGCAAACAAAACTAAAATTAAATGTATCATTCATAATGGTAGAACACATCAAATTAGAACGCATCTACGCTACATAGACCATTCTATAGTAGGAGACGAGCAATACGGCGGAAGACGCGCTAAGAGAGTTATGCTTCATGCCCACAAAGTCAGATTATTAGGTATGGAGTTTATTGCACCTGAGCCTAAAATATTTGTTGATTTTCAATAGTTTTGCTATAATCCAAAAAAAAAAATTACACTAATTTAAGAAGGTATTTTAATGTTTGACTCACTAACAAATTCATTTACAGCAGCTATCAAGAAGATTCGTACTTTTGATGATGATAAAGCACTAATAAAAGCACTAAATGAACTTAAAAAATCACTCTTAAAAGCAGATGTTAATCATAAAGTTGTTAAACAGCTAATAACCAATGTTCAAGCACAAACAAAACAAAATGGTATCGGCAAAGACCAGTTTTTAGATGCACTTAGAGCTACACTTTATGAACTTTTAGAAGTTGGAGGAAACAAAGGCTTTATGTTCGCTCCAAATCCGCCAACTGTTATACTTATGACAGGACTGCAAGGTTCTGGTAAAACAACAACAACTGGTAAACTTGCAACTTATTTAAAAAATAGACAAAAAAAAGTTCTTATAGTTGCTGCCGATTTACAGCGTCTTGCTGCAGTTGAGCAACTTCGTCAAATAACTACTCAAATAGAAGTAGAACTTTTTGAAGATGAATCACTTAAAAATCCTGTTGATGTTGTAAAAGCCGCTCTTAAAAAAGCAAAAGATGGCATCTATGATGTTGTACTTATCGATACAGCAGGTCGTTTAGCGATAGATAATGAACTAATGAATGAGCTAGAAGCTGTTAAAAAAGCAGCAAATCCTAGTGAAATATTTTATGTAGCTGACTCTATGACTGGTCAAGATGCAGTAAGAACGGCTACAAGCTTTAAAGAAAAGATAGGTATAGACGGTGTTATACTTTCAAAGTACGATGGAGATGCTAAAGGTGGTGTAGCTCTTGGTCTTTCTTCTCAAGTAAAAGTTCCTCTAAGATTTATCGGTAACGGTGAAAAAATGGAAGATTTAGAAGTGTTTATACCTGAACGCATCGTTAATCGTCTGATGGGGTTTGGTGATATTGAAGGTTTAGCTGAAAAAACTGCAAATATTATAGATGAAAAACAAGCAAAAAAATTAACTGCAAAAATCAAAAAAGGTAAATTCAATTTCAATGACTTTTTAGAACAGATGGAAAGTATGAAAAAAATGGGTAGTATGAAATCTATCATAGGAATGATGCCAGGTATGGGAAATATGTCAAAAGCTCTTAAAGATTTTGACATGGATAACTCAAGTGAACTTAAAAATATAAAGTCAATGGTATCTTCTATGACAATGAAAGAGAGAGAAAATCCTGACCTACTAAATAACTCTCGTAAACTTAGAATCGCAACAGGTTGTGGTTTAACTCAGGCAGAAATAAACCGTATGATAAAACAGTTTAAAAATGCTGGGAAAATGGCGAAAAAGTTTTCAGGTAAAAAAGGTATGCAAGACTTACAAGCGATGATGGGACAAATGGGCGGTTCTGGAGGTATGGGAGCTATTCCTAGGTAATACTTAAAAAGGACTTTCTCTATTACTACCTACAACCTAAGATTAAAGAATTATTAGATAAAAATGGTGCGACCGGAGAGATTTGAACTCTCACACCGTTAGGCACAAGCCCCTCAAGCTAGTGTTTAATACTTTACAGTACAACTCTTAAGAAGCTAAAAATTATTATATCTACCATAAAATAGGGCTTTATCCCATAATATAGCTATCCTTAATATTTTATATATTACTATTAGAACTACACAACTTTTTACTAACTTTTTTTATAGCTATTTTCAAGAGAGGTTTTAAAGGGTTTTGAGCTTACATTATATATAGGATATTAATAAAATGGCTAGAAAAAATAAACTGATTGCAACTAAATTTAGAGGTGTTAAAGAGATAGTAAATCTTCACGGAGGTAAGGAGTTTATAGTTAGCTTCTCGTATAAGGGCTTTAGGATTAACGAGAAGAACTTTACGAAGCTCTTTAACTGTAAGACTGCTAAACAAGCTCACGAGAGAATTCCGATAGTTAAAGACCAGATAGACAAAGGCGAAGACCCTCTAACAACTACAACTAATAAGATAGGCGAACTAGTATTAAACAACTTAGAAGATAAGAATATAGGTTTTAAAAAGAATAGTACTCATACCTATAATAAACATATAAAGCCTATTATAGGACATAAATATATAGAAAGAGTTACAGAGAAAGATTTAATAAAGATTAGAACAAATATGGAAAAACAAGGACTTGCTTTAAGTACAATTAAGAAGATTAGAACGATACTAAGTCCTATATTTAAAAAGGCTCATAATAAAGGAATTATTAAAGTAAATGTTTTATTAGAAGTACCAATGGGAGGACATGAAACTAAGCCAAGATTAGAAGAAAGACTACATGGAACTATTAAAGATAATGCACAAAATATATTTAATAAAATACTTGTACTAAAAGAATTTCAAAATGATGAAGAGTTTAAATCTATCTTTTTAATTAGTATGATGTGTGCTAGAAGATTAGGAGAGATACTAGAGATTACTTATGAAGATATAATAGACGGTGTAGTTCATGTAAGAGGTAGTACAACTAAGACTTATAAAATAAAAGGCGAAAGAGTAGTAGAAAGATATCCGTTACCAAAAGAAGTATTAAAAATAATAGGAAAAGGTAAAGGAAAAGTATTTAATCATCAAGTAAGAAGCTGTCTTGATGAATACAAGAAGATGATAGAAAATGAATGTAACTTAGAAGTAAAAGAACTAGGTAAGAAGTTTCCTATAAGAGGACATGATAATAGACACTTTATAATGAGCTTATGTTCGGAAAAGTTCGGTAAGGATAATGTAGGTTCTTTAGCTTTATCGCATAATAGCGTTAGTAATATGAATGATGTTTACTTAAGCACAGAGTATAAGAGAGTAGAAGAACTATTTAAGTACTACTGGAGACTACTCAGAAGTAAACCGAAAGAGCTTTAAGAAGCTTTTTCAACCCTCTCAATTTTTTAAATCTCAAATTTCAAAACAGCCCTAGAAAGCATTTCAATCTATCATCTAATAAAAGATACTCAGAAACCATTTTAAGAGCTTCTACCCACTTTAAAATCAGTTCAGACAGCATATAAGAAATAAAATCTAACACCAATTACAGCCCTAAAAATAGGACTATAAATAATAATAAGTTATTAAGCTCTTTAACTTAATAGCCTACTGTTTCACTAAAGCAGTTTTCATAAATCTAGTTTACTCTAGTCCTCCAAAGACTAGATAAGCTAGTCCTAAAATTTCATTCATACTTCCAATTATTGTTCGATTTTATAACTTACATTAAAAGTGTTCTTAGAACTCCTTAGATTTTCTAAGAACTCTTTATTAATCTTTACCTTTGTATAAATTCCATCGTGAATTAATAAGTATCTTTTATCAGCTTCTTTCGTACAGTGCTGTAGATATACTTCTTCTATCTCTAGTAAAGTATTACTTTCCCATGACTGATAGAAAAAAGCTAGAGCCTTACTTTTAGAGTATCTTTTTATAGTTTCTTTAACATCATATTGTATGTTTTTAATTAGTATCTTATTATCTATTATTTTAGAATAGTCATTAGAGCTTATTATTCGTTTCTTATTATCAATTTTATAATAGTACTCTGTATCTTCATTAAAATCTAATACTTGATTATTTACAGTTAATACTTTATCTTTAAAGTGATTATCCCTTAAATATTGACTTATAATATCCATTAGTATTTTACTATGCTGTAAGAACTCTTTAACTAAACTATCGTTATAAAATCTTTCTATTTCTTCTTTAGTTAATACTCCACTTATAGCTGTATGTATCACTCGCTCTATTTCTTCTTCACTATGTATTATATTATCAATAATATCTAATTCTAAGTCAGTATAAATAGTAGGCTTATTAGTCTTAGCACCAAAGAATATCATTGTAAGTATTTCTTTACTTTTAGATAGATAATAATCATCATTGTATTGAGGCTTATTACCTTTAATAACATTAGCTATTAACTGTCTTATATTCTTTTTACCATTAGTTATATAATCTTCTAATAAGTCAAACTTACCTAATTTAATATTATTAAGTATCTCTAGTTTTTCATAGTCTTTCTTCTTAGTGCATTTCTTTATATAGTTATCTAATAAAATACTCTTATCTTCGTATGCTATTAGATTAAAAACACTAATAAAGAAGTTAGGAGCTGAAGCACTAATATCATTTTCAGTATATCCGTAAAGTAATTGAACCCTCTGAACAAGCCAGATGATTCTTCTTTATACTAATATTCTATCATTTTAAAAATTCTCTTTCAATTTTGAAGTGAGTTTCTGTCTTGTTTTTCTATATTTCTACTATTTATTAGCATGTTAGAACCTTATTTTGTTCCTTTTGTATCAGTTCCTAGCCCTTACCAGTGCAGGTGTCCGTCTCAGATTATAACAAGCAGCCAACATAAAAAAGTGTTGTTGATTTTTCTCTATTCCCCGATATCTGGTTTTTCTGAAGTTCATATGTTGTTTTATAAATGCGAATGGTAATTCCACGAGACATCTTATCTTTGAGAATCTTGTATTATTTCTTGATTGTTTAGGTCTTAGTTTCGATTGACCTCTTACTCGTCTTTCAACTATACCAGCAAAAATACCTTTTGCTCTTAGTGCCACTTTTCTTGCCTTTTGCATATAGCCGCTATCTGCGAATATTGCTTTATTTTCATCTTCTGTCAGCTTATCAAACTGTGTACTATCGTGTGTTGATGCAGTTGTAGCTATTACTTTTTTGATGATACCGTTTGTATCAGTTGCTATATGCATCTTTAATCCATGATGTTTACGACCTCTTTTTGAAGTATAGGTTGCATCAGAATCATGGGCTTTATTTGAAATAACTTTACCCTTGTCATCTTTTTTTCTCTTTGGTTCGCTTGAGTGGATGAGAGTAGCGTCTATAAGAGTTCCCTCATTGAGTATAAGTCTTTTAGATTCCATCATCTTTTTTACTTCTTCAAATATATCACCAAGTATCTCTTCTTTGATAAGCTTGTTTCTAAATTTACAAATAGTTGTTTCATCTGGAATAGTATCTTCATCTCTTATATCAAGAAACTTTCTGAAGCTTATACGGTCATGTATAAGCTCTTCGGTCATTGGGTCTGACAATCCATACCAGTTTTGTAAAAAAAGTGAGCCTACTAATATCTTTGATGGAATAGATGGTCTTCCTGTCTTACCTTTGTTGGGTTTGTATACATTTTTCTCTATAAGTATCTTCTCAATAGCTTCAAATGGAATAATCTCTTTCATCTCATTTAAAAACTTCATACTCTTCTTACCACCTTGGTATTTCATGGCATGGTCAAAAAAACTTAGTTGCATATTTATCCCTCAAACTTGGCTTCTTAGTATATTTATTTTAGCTAATTATTGGTTTGAGGGAGGTTAAGTTAAATTGCTTGATTGTTCAGAGGGTTCAATTCTTTTCTTATCTCTTTAGTTATACCTTGAATATCTGTATACATTCGACCACTAGCCTTAATATCATAGTATAAATCTATAGTATTATCTTTAGTTTTAATATCTGTTAATTGTATAAGCTTTTGAAAGTCTATCTTTCTTGTATTGTATTGATTTTCAGTAATACTAGTATCTGTATAAGTTGAGTAATATCCATACTTTGAGTTATTATCTATTATGTACTTTTTTATATGTTTCTTATTGAATTTAAGCTTATTTGTCTTAGCTATTTCCTTACTATCTGTTGTGAAGTCTTGAATTTTCTTTTTGTTTTTAGTAACTCTTTCTATATATTCAATAAAAGGCAATCTATTATAATCTTCTTCTATTTGTATTAGTTCTTTATCTTCTAAGGTTAAAGTGTATAAGTTACATAGATTTGTAGTAGTATTATTTCCTTTTTCAAGTCTTTTAAATAATCTATGAAATAATAGAGTTTCATTATGAGTTGTCTTGTCGTAGTCCATACTATCTTTGTTATATTTTGATAATTTCTCTTTAGCAATCTTATGAAAAGCTTTATATTCAAATATCTTTTCCATAGAAGCTTGGCAGACTCTCTTAGTCTTATTATTGCTAAGTAGTAGGTTTATGAAGTATGTGAAGTGTTTAGCTCTTGTAGGGCTTATATCGTAGTCATTATAGATATAATCTAAGTCTAAATCTTTAGTAACATTAGGTAATGACATAAGGCTACCTCCAAAATAACTTTATAGTTAAATATATTTATATATACACCACTCTTAGGGTTGAGTTAGAATTATACTAATTTTATTTTAAAGTTGTGTTTTTATGAGAGTTTATGGGGATTGTTGGAGTTAAGGGGTATCTTTGATTGTGTTAGACTAGAACTGATGTTCTAGTCTGGTATAGAGCTATTTAACTTTAGATATATGAGAAGCTGTAATTGTAGGTTTTCCTATAAACTGCTTTATAACTGTCTTAGTTACTTTACTTTTTCCTGTCTCTTTATCTTTTGTCCATGTGTTGTCAGGGTAAGTAATATTATCTTCTTTAGTAATATCTTTTATATCTGCTGAATATGTTTTTTGTAAGTATTCTGCTATTTTAGCGTCTGACTTTCCTGCTTCTCTTGAAGATATAATAAAATCTTTTTCTATAATTAATATCTCTTTAATATCTGAGTTAATACTTCTTCTTGTTGTATTCTCTATTTTACTAATATCTGTATCTCTTTTTGTAATTGCCATGTGTTTTTCCTTGTGTTTTTTTATATTCTTATGTATTCTATCTTAAGAAATATTAAGGTATCTTTAAGAGTACTCTTAATATTTCTAAACTCTTTATTATTTTACTTTACTTTACTTTATTTTCTAGCTCTAGTCTTTTATATCTTTCTCTACTTCTAGTTATAGCTAGTTTTTTAGCTATTTCTATCTTTTTAGCTCTCTCTATCTTTTTTTTATTATCTATTTTAATATTTAAGCTAGTATAAATTTGATTATTTAATCTATCTTCTTTTAACTTTACTTCTTTAGTTACTAAATTAGCTTCTATAGTATTAGTATTAATTATAGTTTTAATATCTTTCTCTAACTTAATATAGTCTATATCTTTTATAGCTTCTAATAGTCTATTAGTTATAACTATTTTCTTCTTAGCTTCTTTTATCTTTAGAATATTTCTAAGTACTTTAATAGTTTGCCAAGTATTAGAAGCTACTATAATAGCTAGACTAGTTCTATCTATATTATTAAGTATATTTTCTATTATCTTAATATTATTATAAGCTTTATCTTCTTTTAGTAAAGAAATAAGTATCTTTATTTTTTTAGTAAAATTATAGTTATTATTAATAAGTATATAGTTAAGTCTATCTATCTCTTTAATAGTTAATTCTATTTCTACTATCTCTCTTGTGTTTTTCAATCGTTTTTCCTTTTGTTGAATTATTTGCAGTTTATAGGTCAGCTACTTAATAACGGAAGATTTCTAATATTTTTCAAAAATAATAAACTGCGAATAGGCTTCAAAGCCTGTATTTAAGGACTTTAGAGCTTTAAAAAGAATTTTAAAATTTAATATTGAGAAAGTAATTTTCTTTATTTTTTAAAGATTTGAAATGATGGTTTTTGACTTTTAGAGTCTTATAAGCTTTATTAAATAGTATTTTTCTAAAGTTTTCTTCTGCTGAACTAGTATCTACTTTTATTTTTCCTTTGATAATATCACTCTCATCATTATTATTTAAAAGAGTTATTAAGTCAGTAGTACCATAGTAAGCAATAAGCTCGTCAGAACTATAGCTATTAAAGACTTCATCATATATCTTATTGGCGATAGTCAGCACTACATTATTTAAGATTAAAGTCGTATATCCTTTAGTAGCGTATTGCTTATGCAGTCCAAACCTATTATATTTGATTTGTCTTACTATAAGTTTATAATCTTTTATGTATCTCTTTGCCTTGCTCTTATCTCTCTTAAGCTCTTTAACTTCGTATAGTTCATCTATTCCATTATTTTCAAAATCCATATTTACACCTCTAATCTTTTAGAGATATTTATTCAAAAATAAAAAAAGTGGATAATTTTGGACAGTTTTTTTTTCTGATTTTGACTAGAAAGAGTAGTGAAAACGGATTTTGAGAGTAAAAAATAACAGTACTATAGAGAAGAAAGAAAATAGAATAAGAAATATATTATATATGGAATTCTATATCTATCTTGTATCTATGTATTCTATAGTTATATCTATCTTATGTACTTTATATCTTATGTGTATGTATGTTTATTTAATAACTTACTTCTAAACTAATAAATGATGTTTCCTGAAACTTTTCGCCTACTAAGTTATCTAAGTAAGCTTAGACAGTCTATAGAGGATTAGACTACCTATAGACTTACCTTATCTTATTAAGCAGTTTACTATATCTTCATCAGTCGGATTAATATATCTCATAGTCGTTTTTATATCTGAATGACCTACAAACTTAGCTATTATCTTAGTATTAATACCTCGTGAACCCATCTCAGTAATAATACCTTGTCTAAAACTATGAGAAGTATAACCGTTTCCTAGTATCTCTTTTAAGTTTTCGTTTATCATAGATATAAAAGTAATATCATTAATACCAGTTCTTTTGCTTTTGTTACTACCTTTAGCAATAACTCTATTTTCTTCATCTTCTATAGTTAAATCAAATAATTTCTCTAATTCTCTTTTGAAGTCTTTAGTTATATAAAGCTTTCTTTCTGAATTTGTTTTAGGCAGTATTATTTTTGTAGTGTTGTTTTGCAGTAGTTCTTTAATATTCTTAACTCTTAGCTCTTGAAGTTCATTAACTCTTAGACCCGTGTAGTATAGAATAGTAAAAGCTCTTAAAAGATTACTTTTAGTATTAGCTCTTTTAGTTTCGTTACCTCTTGTATAACTCATTAATCTTTTATACTCTGTTTCTGTTATATTTTCTTTGATTCTCTTAGTAGCTGTTTTCATCTTCTAAACCTTATATTAAGTTACTTATAAGGTTATAATATAAGGTATATTCTTTAGGAAGCCTAAAATAGGCGGTTTGTAGTACTTAAATAGCTAAAACCTTATAATCTAGTAGTAGTTTATAAGGTTTAGCCTTAGTTGATTAATCTATAGTTTATTCTTTACTTTCTATTGCATCTGCAATTTGATGTAATCTCTCTCCGATTTCTTGAACTGCTTGACCTATACCTGCCATTTGTTCATCATGGATATCTCCATTAGCAACATATAAATCATTTTGTCTAGCTAGTTCTACAGCCTTAAAAGCTTCTATAATATCTTTTCTTTCCATTTTATATTTAGTTGCCAATTCTGATACTTCATCTAAGAAGTAATTAACTCTGCTTATCTCAACTCTCTTATAATCTCTCGGTTCTTGGTCATATAATGTTCCCATTTTAATCCTTTTATATTTTAGTTATCATACATAAATTATCATTAAACAATATACAATTAAAAATGTATTTTATAGTTTACATTACTTTTTTATTGTATTTAGGTGTCATTTGTTGTATCAAGCATTTTTCTATAGTAAGCTCGTTAGTAGCTTTTAAAGTTCCTATATTTACTTCTTCAGCTATATGTATGTAAATATTATATTTAATATCTTCTATTAGGTTAGCTCTCATCTTACAGTTAGTTGAGCCTGTTGTATTTGAAGAGTACATATTCATTCTTTGTTGTATCTCTCTTTCAGTTACTCCAATATATAAAACTTCTTCATCTTTTACAAATAAGTAAACTACACCTTTAGCTTTCTTATATTCTTTATCTATTTTAAAGTCAGCTCCGTTTACTCTTGTATCTGTATTAATAGCAGTACCAGCTTTTATAAAGTTTACTCCGTATAAGTCAATATTTTTCATTATAAGTGTGCTTTTCTTTTACTATCTTTTCCTATAACGCACTCTGTAATTTTAGTATTTTCAGTTATAAGCTTCATTAGTCTTAAATCATTATCGCTTACCTTATCTATCATATATTCTATCTGTTCAAGATTTCCTTTATTATCATAAAAGTATTCCATTAACATAGAGCCATTTACATAGTAACATTCAAAGTTTATAACTCCGTCTTTATACTCTTTATAAAATCCGTGTTTTACATCATCAAAGTAAGTAGTACTACTTCTTAACTTATCTTTATAGTACTCTTTTTCTAATCCGTGTTTTTTACCATTTCTCATTTCTGTTTCAGTATTAAGACTTCCGTCTTCATAATGAGTTTTAACTACTTTTCTTTTAGACACTTTCAAAACTCCTAGATATATTTTAAATTATATTATCATATATCTAGTTAAAGAGCTATTTCAATCTAGCTCTATTACTTCTTTCAAACATTCTCAATAGCATTTCATTGCCAAACTTATCAAATATTTTTAAATCTTCTTTAGCTTTTAAATAAAGTTTATCTGTAAGCTCAAATTCTATTTTACCCCAATCAATATATCCATTATTTTTCTTAGTTCTATTTCTTATAGAGTTTAGTCTTTTTCTAGTTTGAGCTTGTGCTAACCTTGTGTTTTCTAGTATCTCGTTTATTTCTTTAAATAGTTTTTCAGTATCTTTTGTATCCTTTATATCAGTTTTCATATTATTATCTCCGTATTAGTTTAGCTTCTTTAATCCTTAGATTAAAAAGTTTCTTGTATCTTCATTCATTTGACTTCTTTTGTTTTGTAGTTCGATAAGCTTCGCTAGTTCTTGAATTCTCTTAGTATCTTTTATCACTAATTTTATAGATTCACTCAAAGAGTACCCTTTCTCTAAAGAAGCTCTCATATTATTAATTTCATATTGGTCTGCTTTTAAACTGGTACGGAAAGTTAAAAAAGCTTTAGTTTGCTCAACAGTAATTTTAGAACCTTGAATAGGAGTTTTAATATCCAACTCTAAACTAGAGCTTTCGACTACATTTACCTTTTTAGTACTTTCTGATATTAGAACATCATCACTAAAGTGCGATTTTAATCTCTCATTACTCTCTATCTCTTTATAGCTCTCGTTAGCTTCATTGTATCTGTCAAGTGTTGTACCTAGTTTTTTTCTTAATTCCATAATCTTTTTATCCTCTTGTAATAGTTTTTTATTCTCATTTATATCTTTCTCTAGTTTATAATCTAATCCTCCAACCTCTGAAAAGAAGTTAAACATTATTCTTAAAATATTATCTAGCTCGTCAGAACTAACCTCGTCTTTACCTATGCGAATTAAAGTATCTCCGTAAGCTTCGCATAGTTTTATCTTTGTTTCTTTATCTAAATCTAATACCCTCATTACTCAGCTCCATATAGAAGAAATTTATAGTCCTCTTTATTACTAAGTAACCAAGAGTCAAGCATAAAAGCCACCTTATCAGCTTTAGAAAAAGCATCTATTAAATCAGAAAAACCACTATTAGAAGCATCTTTATTTAATCCTATCTCAATACTTTCTCTAGCTTCTTCTTCTGTTATCTCTACACCTACATTCATTAGAAAGTTACTAAAAGCTTCTATAACTTCTTTAGTATCTTCTTTATCATCCATGTATGTAACTACATCTTCTAAGTAATCAATATTAGAGTTAAATTTATTATTATATTCTCTTTCTAGTTCAGCTAATGCACTACTTTTTCTAGCTTCAATAAACTCGATAAGAGTATCTAGTACTTCATCTTTATAACTTCCTTGATAAGTCTTATCCTTAATATTGTCTATAAAGTTATAAAAGCTTTCTACAGCTTCTAAGTTACCTTTATCGTTATCAATTCTATTTAGGACTTTAAGCATTACCTCTTTAGTTTCTTCTTTAGAGTTTATATCTTTAATATCTTTAATCTCATCAACAATTATTAGTTTGTTAGCTTGGTATTCAGTCTTAATCTCATTAATTATTTTTTCTTCTTTTGTCATCATTTTATAGTTCCTCTTCTTTATCTTTTTTTAGTTCTTTAAGTAGTTCTAATGGTGTACCAACAAAGTTTTCTTTTAGTTCTTTATTCTCTTTAGATAGTTCTTCATTTTCTTGTTGAAGTTCATCTAATTTAATTTCACTCTCTCTTGTTAAAAGCTCATATTTGAATAAACTAGTCATAGTATTTAATAGTTGTAATTGCTCACTATTCTTTAACTCTGTATTAGCTACTAGATTATCTATTAAAGCTTTACTAGTAGATAATGGATTAATTCCTATCTGTGTTAATCTATTTAAACTTTCTTTAGCGATTGTCTTTTTATTCTGTGAGCCTTTAGCTCTTCCTTTTCCGTAAGTGTTACCTTTTTCAAATCCCATGTATTTAACCTCTTTCTTTTATATTTATTTATATTTTCATGTTGTAGTTAGAATTGAAGTTAGATTTTTAAAGTATGAATAATAGTGTAGCTTTGGGGATATAGGTTTATGTTAGAAATATATATATAGTGTCTTAGGAAGTTTTATTGTAGTTGTTGAAGTTCGTGTAATTCTTGCAGTTAAAGAGTTATTATTATCTAAAAGGTTTTATCCTTTTGTAGTTCACTAGCCAATCTTCTACCTCTTTTTTATTATAGAAGTGTCTCTTATTAACTTCAATAGAAGGTAAGAAGTCTTTTAATGTACTTCTCCAAGCTGTTTGTTGCTTAGGTGTAACTCCGTAAAGTATCTCAAACTGTCTAGTATTAATATGAATTAAGTCTATTTCTAGCCAAGTCTTATACTGTTCATCTGTTAAAGTAAGTCTTTTATTTTCATCTTCTAAATCTAAGCATTTAAAAGCAGTCATTAGTGCTATAGTCTTATCTTCTTTATCGTTATTAATATGATACTCTATTAGACTAGTTACTGGCTCTGTAATAGCTTTACTTAGCTCTTTATCTATTATATTGCATAGTTCATATATAGGACTTTTCTTATAGTCTTTATTTTCTAAAACTAAGTTTTGTAACATTTTATGAAATATAAAAGATACTTGAGATTTTTCTTTAACCTCATCTGCGATAATGCTTAAATCTTCGCCTTTTTTCTTAGCTTCTTTAAGGACTTCTTCTAGCTCTTTAACTTCTGATTCTGTGAAAGTGTATTGCTCGTTTGAAAGATTGTGTAAATTTTTTAAATTATTTTCTAACTCGTTTTTTATATCTTTTTTCATACTGATTTTTACCAACTTTATTTACTAACTTTTTTAATAATTATTTTTATTTGTTGAAGATTATATCATATTGGATTTGAATAAAGGATTTTAAGAAGATTTAAGAGGTATCGACATTAGAACTACACAACTTTTTACTAACTTTAATTCTTAAGCTAGTTAGTTATATAAGTTTTTTTAATATGAATGGTGCGGTTGGGGGGACTTGAACCCCCACGTCTTGCGACATAAGCCCCTCAAGCCTACGTGTCTACCATTCCACCACAACCGCATTTATAATTTTTTCTTTTACTAGACCCTCAAGCCCGCGCGTCTACCATTCCGCCACAGATGCATTTAACAATAATTTGTTTCTTCCTTACTAATTGAGAGCATACCATCAAGTAAAACATCTACCATTCCACCACGGTCGCAAAAAATAAGTAAAAAAAAAGCTTAACCCGAAAAACGAGTTAAGCTTGAGGGTATATTTAGTTTAGTCTAAGACTAGCCTAAATATGGGTTAGCGTAAAGTGCGATTAGCGCAATTACTAGTGCATAAATAACTTGTGCTTCAATCATTGCAAGAGCAATAAACATTGTAGTCATAAGTTTAGCACCAAGACCTGGGTTACGAGCAGTACCAGCGATAGTAGCAGCAGCAGTATGACCCATACCGATAGCTCCACCAAGAGCAGCAAGACCAAGACCAAGACCAGCAGCTATCATAGAATAAGCTTTAAGTGTTTGGTTAGCAACATCACCATCAGATGCGAATGCAGCAACAGAAAGTGCTACTAAAAGAAAAAGAATTTTTTTCATATAAATCTCCAATAAATTATTACAATAACTTTCGGATAGCGTAACCTCATTTTTAATCATGAAGCAACCGATACATAAATGCAACGATTTCCCTACTAGAGATTGATGGCGAATTATACTAAAAAAGTAATAAAGATGAGTTTAAACAAGATATTATGCGATTAATAAAAATAATCCTAGTAAAAGAATTATGCCTAAACTTGCGTATTCTAAATATTTTTTTAAATTATCATTATAGTTTGATGTTTTCTTACGAATTGCAACACTTATTAGAGCAGACAAAAATATGATTGTGCTCATTCCTAAACTCATTACAAATGCAGATAAAAAACCCGCATAATAAAGTCCAAGAGAAAGAGAAAATATAAAAATTGTTACAGTTCCAGGACATGGAATTATTCCAGCAGATATTATAAGCGCCATATCTGTTGAATTATTATCCACTTTACACGAATTACAAGAACAGGTTGGGACATGAGGGTTTTCACTGAAACTATACTCGAGTACAATTTTGCTTTTTTTATAAGCTCTGTATTTATTATATATGAGATAAAGAGCTATACTAATAATAACCAGTGCTGATATTTTTGTTGTGTAATATAAGCTTTTATCTATAAACTTAGCCAAAAATGTGTCTACAATGTAATAAATTACTAGAGTAAGTAAGAAAGCTGAAAATGTATGAACAATCCCTATAGCTAATGATATAAACAAAGCTTTAGAATATGAACGATCATTTGATAAAAAATAGCTTCCAACAAGTGTTTTACCATGACCTGGTCCTAAAGCATGAATAGCTCCATAAATATAAGCAAAAAACAGCAAAAGCATATATGTAAAAGGATTTTTTTCATCTTTAATAGATTCAAATAAAGACTTAATCTCACTTATACTACTTTTGAGTAAATTTTCTTGAATAGTTTCTATTTTGCTATTTTCTTGTTTTAAAGGTTCCGTAATTTTTGCTTTATGCTTCTCCTTTACTATTTTTACCTCTTTTTGTATTTTTTCTAATGAAGAATAGCTAAAAAATATAGAAGCAGTAAAAAGATATAAGTTCTTTTCATAATAAAGTTCACTTCCATTAACATCAATAGATGAAGTCATAAAGTTAAAAAACGATTCATCATCTTCAAATAAAAACGATAACATCATCTTCTCTTTTATCTCTAAGTCTAAATATGCTTCATAAGAAAACAAAAGAATATTATCTATCATTTTTATATCAAAATTCTTATACTCTGCTCTTATAACTGAGCTATAGTTATCTTCATAGTTTGCATACTGGATTTTTGTTAGCATCTGTTTAGGGACTAGGTAGTCAAGTTTAGCTTTTAATATACTATTTAACTCATCTTTATCAAGTTTAGCATTCTTATTTTTGTCATATTGCTTTACAATTTCATTTGAATAAATATCAGAAAATTTCCATTCCACATGAATATTTGTAAGTTTTTTATTTTCTACAATTAAATCTATATCTACTTCAGCAGAAGGAATCATTAGCTGACATGTGGCACAACCAAAAAGAAGCGTTTGAAAAATAAGAAAATAACTTAATATAAATTTTTTCATTTTAATTTCGATCCAAGCATGAAAATAATAAGTGAGAATGCCGACACCAAAATTATAGATGCACCAGATGTTAAATTATAACTATATGATAACCAAAGACCAACCATTGTAAAGAAGGTAGCAATAAACCCTGAAATCAACATCATAGAATAAAGTGAAGAAGATAAATTTTGAGCTATATATATAGGAATAGTAAGTAAAGCAATAACCAAAATAAGTCCGACAATTTTTATGGTAACTACAATAGTCAATGCAGACAAAATAAGTATAAGTGTATAATAAAACTTTACATTTATACCACTTAGTGCAGCATATTCACTATCATAAGATACAGCTAAAATATCACGATACTTAAATGTAACAACAAAAAGTATTATGACAAGCAAGAAGCTCATAAAATATAAATCATCACTATTTACTGCTAAAATAGAACCAAAAAGATAACTCATCAAGTCGACATTATATCCCGGTGTCAAATCTACAAAGATTATCCCTATTGCCATTCCAACAGCCCAGATAAGTCCTATAAATATATCTATTTTTTCTCTTTGATTGATAGTTACAAAAGCCATAAAGAGTGCTGCGATAATAGCAAAAATAGATGTTCCTAAAAATATTGGAATACCAGTATAAACAGCTATTCCAATTCCCCCATAAGCGGCATGTGCAATTCCACCAGCTAAAAATACCATTCTGTTTACTACGATAAGTGAGCCAATTATTCCAGCGGCAAAACTAACTAGAACTCCAGCAATTAAAGCATTTTGTATAAACTCGTAAGATAAAGCTTCTAACATTTACATCTCCCAAGCATCTGTAAAAGTTCCACTTCGCAGATATGATTATTACTTGTTTTAAACTCTTTTTTCAAAGAACTTAAATCATGATAAGAAAGTTTTTTATTTACATGTGCAACTTTAGTGGCATAGTCTAAAATAACTGATAAATCATGACTAATAACTATAACGGCAACTCTTTTACTTAACTCATTTAATAACTCATAAATTTGCTTTTGACCTTGGGCATCTATGCTTGAAGTTGGTTCATCAAGTAAAAGAATTTTTGGATTAGAATAAAGTGCCCTAGCAATCATTACTCGTTGACGCTGACCACCTGAGAGTGAGGCTATTTTTTTATTAGCATAATCTTGCATTCCGACTTGTTTGAGTATCGCTATTGCATGATTTACTTCCTCTTCCCTGTAACCAAAAATAGAAGATTTTCGAGAGTCACCTCCCATCATAACAACTTCTATCACTTTAATTGGGAAGTTCACATTTATATTAGTGTTTTGCGGGACATAACCAATATTAGTCATATTATTAGAAGGCTTATTTAAAAAAATTATAGAACCATTTTGGATATTATTTATACCTAAGATAAGTTTCATTAGAGTACTTTTCCCTCCACCATTGGGACCAATGAGAACTAAAAAATCTTTATCATAAACACTAAGATTTATATCTTCTAATACCAACTCTTTATCATAGGCGAAAGAGAGATTATTTATCTCTATGACTAGCAAATTTTCATTTTTTTGCAATTATTTTTGCAATATTAATTAAATTTTGAGACCAATTAGCATCTAATGGAGAGGTTTTTCTTACACTTACCTTAGCCTCTTTTGCAATTATTTGAGCACTTTTATCAGAAAATTCAGGCTGAGTAAAAATAACTTTTATATTCTCCTCTTTAGCCTCTTTTATAATCATAATCATCTCTTTTGCTTTTGTTTTTTTGCCATCTACTTCAACAGCTATCTGTACAAGATTATAATCATTTGCAAAATATCCCCATGATGGATGAAAAACCATAAACTTACTCTTCGGTTTCATGTCTCTTAGTGCATGTTTTATCTGTTTATCTGTATCTTCAATCTCTTTAATAAAATCATCCAAATTTGATTTGTAAGATTCTTTATTTTTTGGGTCTATTTCTACTAAAGATCTATAAATAGTATGTGCCATAATAGATACATTTTTGGGTGAAGTCCAAGTATGGGGATCAGTTTCATCATGATATTTTTCTTCTTCGTGATGATGTTCGCCCTCATGATTATGTTCACTCATTTGTATTTTAGGAACATCAGAGCTAATATTTACAAATTTTAGATTAGCATTTTGTGATTTAAACCTATCTAGCCAAGTCTCCTCAAACTCAACACCTATGCTAAAGTATATATCAGCTTTTGATATCGCTATCATTTGTGATGCTTTTGGTTCATAAGAGTGTGGCGAACTTCCTGGGTTTACCATTACAGTTATATCTACCATCTCTTTAGCGATTTTTTGTACAAAAGTTTTTTCTGGAAGGATACTAACAACTATGGCAGGCTTTGCAAAAGCAAGAGCATTAAAAAGTATAAAAACTAGCAATATGATTTTCTTCATCTGAATACCTTGTAATTAAATTTAACTCAAATTGTACTAGCATAAAACTTAAATGCAACTTAGTCGCATTTAGATATGCTAAAGATTTAAAATGCTAAAATACTACTATGCAAATAACAAATATTATTGAAGAAAAAAACTTAAAACTTACATCTGCTCGGAAAGAACTTTTAGAAATACTTGATAGAGAAAAAAAACCTATATCATTTGAAGATATAAAGCATAAAATAAATATGGACAAAGCAACATTTTATAGAAACATTTCAAAATTTGAAAGCAATTCTATTGTCAATAGTTTTGAGTCAAATGATAAAAAAAGATACTATGAGATACAAGGTTCTCCACACTCTCATTTTATCTGCAATACCTGTAATCATATAGAATGTTTAGAAAGTATCTTGCCTACAAAGCTTGAAGGATATAGTGTTTCAGATGTTATTTATAAAGGTATATGTAAAAGCTGTAAAGAGATAAATTTAGAAAATATAATTATAACAAAGTAGATGGAGCAAAGAGTACTTTCATAGACAAATACTCTTTTATAAAAATTCTAAGCACGACCTAAAGAGATTTTATTACCTTTAAATTCTAAAATTTCTACTGTTAATTTTTCACCTTCACTCAAAACATCACTTACTTTTTCAACTCTTTGATCAGAGATTTTAGATATATGAAGAAGCCCATCTGTGCCATCAGGAAGACCTATAAAAGCTCCGAAATCAACAATTTTCTTTACAGTACCTTCATACTTATCACCTACTTGGTACTTAATTTTTTCAATTTTTGGTGCATTTGCGATGCCTTCTATATGTTCTCTAGCACCAGATACCCCTGTTTTATTTTTACCTGTAACTTTTACTTTTCCATCTTTTTTATCAATATCAATAGCCACTTCAAACTTTTCAATTATTTCACGAATAACTTTACCAGCTTGACCAATAACTTCACCAATTACACTTGGGTCTATATGAAAAAAGTCTGTACTTGGTAAAACTCCATCGTTAAACTCTATTTTAGACTCAGCATCTAGCATTATGTCGATTATATGACTTCTACCTTCTTTTGCTTGATAAAGTGCTTCTTTTAAAATATCTAAAGAAATTCCACCAAGTTTAATATCCATCTGCATTGCAGTGATTCCATCTTTAGAACCTGTTACTTTAAAGTCCATATCTCCATCATGATCTTCAAGTCCCATTATATCCGAAAGAATAGCATACTTATCACCATCACTAACCATACCCATAGCAATACCTGCAACAATCTCGTTTGTGTCTATATCTGCCGCTTTTAGAGCCATATAACCACCACAAACTGTTGCCATTGAAGATGAACCATTTGACTCTAAGATTTCAGAAACTATACGAACTGTTTGTCCATCTAAGTCAACGATTGGTTCTAATGCTCTTTTAGCTAAATTTCCATGTCCTAACTCTCTTCTTTTTGTTCCAAGAATTGGAGAAGCTTCTCCTACACTAAAACCTGGGAAGTTATAATGAACCATAAAGTTTTCGTTTTGAGTTCCATTGTCAGTAAGGCTTTCAAACATTTGTGCATCTTTTGAATTACCCATAGTTAAAACTACTAAAGCTTGAGTTTGTCCACGAGTGAATAAACATGATGAGTGAGCTTTTGGTAAAATATTTGTATCTATGGTTATTGGTCTAATTTCTGTTAAACTTCTTCCATCTGCACGGACTCTCTCATTTAAGATTTGAGAACGAACTTGCTCTTTTTTTACTTTTTCTATCGCATCTTTAAGTTCTAACTCATCCCAGTCGTCTTTAAGAACAATGATTTTCTTTCTAAGTTGTCTAAGTGCTGTTGAGCGTTCACTTTTAGCCATTTGGTTCATAGCATCGGCTATATCTGCTAAATGATTATCCCTTACATATAAAACCATATCTTCATTAATTAAATGTGCTTTATACTCAAGCTGTGGTGTTTCTTTTTTATGCGGAGTAAATGCATCTTCATATTTAGAGTTTGTTTCAAAAAGAAGTTCTTGTGTTTTTTCAAATATACCTATTAGTTCATCTTCTGCTAAAGCATTTGAAGTATGAACAGATATACTCGGTACACTTAAAACTGGGTCTATCATAGGATCAAGTACAAAGTTATCTTGGATTTCTACTTCCTTTGAAGATAAAGAACGCATCTCTATCATTAACAGATCTTCTTTTGTACCTGAAAGATATAAATCTAGAGTTGAGTTTTTAAGCTGAGATAGAGTTGGATTTAAGACTAACTCTCCATCTACTTTTGCAGCACGGACTGCACTCACTGAGGTATTTATATCTATATCTGAAATATAAAGAGCGGCAGATGCTGCATTTAATGCTAAAACTTGTAAATCAGCATCTGAACCTGCACTAAATACCATTATAGTTATTTGAGTTGGATGCCCAAAACCTTTTGGGAAGAGAGGACGAAGTGAACGGTCAACTATACGAGATGTTAAAGTTTCAAAATCACTTGGTTTTGTTTCTCTTTTAAAAAAACCTCCAGGAATTTTACCTGCGGCATATGTTTTTTCTATATACTGGACTGTTAAGGGTAAAAAATCTTCTTTAACAATTTCTGTTTCATCAATAACAATCGTTGCTAAAATAACACTATCACCAGACTTTAGCCAAACGGCACCATTTGCTTGTTTTGCAACATCACCAAACGAGTAATCTTCTACTCTATTTTCTAACTCTAAATTTACATCATATTTCATTTTTCTTCCTCTAAGTATTTTTCTAATTTTTCTTCATCAACAATAGGCAATTCTTCGTAATAAAGTGTTGTTTCTACATAATCACCTATATCGTGTAAAAAGAATATTTCATCAGCATACGCTTCTAATAAATCAAGTGTATCCTTGGGTAAAACAGCAACAGCTATATAGACCGCTTTTGGCTTCATTGCCAAAACTGTTTTTAATGCTGTCATCAGTTTGAGACCTGTTTCACTTCCTTCATCTACTAGTATTACTATTTCATCTTTAACAGATAGAAAAGGTCTTCCTTTTCTATACTGATAAACATAACTTAAAATTTGTTCTTCATGTTTTCTATGAGCTTCGCCATAAATATAATCATATCCTATATCAAATGCCTTTACTAACTTCTCATTTATGACTATCTCTTCTCTTTCACTTACTCTAGCAACTTCACAAGTATCATTATTTGGAGCCATTATAGACTCTGAGAAAAGAAAGTCTATCTTATTAGGAAGTTTTTTTCTTATAAAGTGAGCTAACTCTAAACCACCACTTGAAACAGCTACCATTTTCCATGATTCATCTTTGAGTTTTTGCATTGGCAATATGTCTATTAATTGTTCTGCTGCATCTTCTCTATTTTTAAGTATATGTTTGTACTTTTTCATTACTCATAATCCTTCCATGGTTTGAGGTAATTTATAATCAAAAAGTGGAGCACCACCAGATGCCATCATTGGTTTTAAATTTACTGTAAAATATATATATCTATCATATATAGAACTTGAACCATTATCATTCAAAATTGGTCTATTATTCTCAATATATCTCAAACCAAAATCCCAACATCTTTTTTTATATAAAAATCCAACTTCTGCACTCTTTTTCAAGCCACTTTCATAATCATAATTATATCTGATATTATACGAATAATGTTTATCATACTCATAAGTTGCACTTGAAGTAATATAACTTGTGTAAGGTGTAGTAGTTGATGTTGGTGCTAAGAATGTGTCTTTATATAGATGAGATAGTACAATATTAAAGCCACTTCCATTATAAGAAATTTGATTATACATTTTTGAAAATGAATTTTCATCATAATTATAAAAAAAGTTATTGTAAAACTTTATCCCTTTTGTTATTTGATAATCAAATTCATTTTCAAGTTCTCCAACACTACTTTGAGCCTTATCATAAGAGATACTTTGAGCAATTCTATGATAAACAATTTGTGAACCTGACTCATCATAAATGTACTGAGTAAAATCAAGTTGAAGTTGCTCTTCTATATCACTTATATTATAAAATTCACACTGTTTTGAATCTTTATTTATTGGTTTAGAACAAAATTCTTGATAATCTTTATAAAAACCATCTTTTGATTCCGAACCACCAGTTGTATATCTTGAACCAAAACCTACAACATGAGTAAAACTATCAAATGCTCTACTTACTTGTGTAGATGCTGATAATATATGATAATTTCTAGCAAAATAGCCATTTTCATAAATCCCACTAGGAACTTCTTCTGTTCCGCTAAATTTTGAATGCTGAGCATAAAAATATGCTTTGTAAGAAACATTTAAATACTCATCAAATAAACTTCCTTGAACTGTTAAAGGGATTGTTAAATCTGTTTGAGTTACATGTTTTCCAACCTCTCTATATATATTATTAGTCTGCATATCTAGATTATATAATACATGATCATCAAAAAATGTTTCTAAATAATGGTGATAATGGAAAGTAGGAATTTTTTGTAAAGTGTCTTCATTGCTAACTTTAGTTAAATCCTGATAATACTTAAAATATGTAGCAAAATAATTATCTTGAGTATTGTAAAAAAGATTTATTCGTGATAAAACTTGACTTGATGTAACATTCTCCGTAGTATCATTTGTTGAAAGATTTATATAATCAACATCATTCATACCATTTACATCCATATACAAAGCAGATTGACCTTTAAAACTTGTTCCAAGCCATTGGTTAATCACATCAGTGTTGTTATAAAGAAAATTATATCCATAGTGTGAATCATGCGCTAAATTTTGTTTCTTAAAATAATCATCTTTTTCTGAGAAGTAACCAGTCTTAAATTCACCCTCTGAAACCTTAGAGTCAATGAATCTAAATGTCGAATATCCACCTACACCACGATTTGTTCTTACTTGGGGTTTTAGTTCAAAATCCCACCAGCTTTGTTCCGCTATATAGATAGGTTGTTCGTAATAAAACCCTTCTGTATCTGAAATACCCATAGCAGGAGAGAGGAGTCCTGTTCTTCTTTTTGTATCAAGTGAATAACCAAAATAAGGAGTATAAAAAACAGGAATGTCATAAATAAAAATTCTTGCGTTAAATATATGAAGCCATTTAGTATCTGAATTATATGAGGTTGAAGAAAAGTGCATTTTCCATAGTGGGTCATTTGGGTTACATCCACTCATTACTCCAGATTTTATACTAAAATCTTTGTCTACGGCACAACCTTCATCAGCACTCATCCAAACCTGTGAACTTTTATCAAGCATAAAAAAAGGTTTAAACAATCGCTCTTTTTTAGCTATATTTAATTTTGCATATTTACCTAAAAGTTGATAATCTTTGCCTTGATTTGCACGAACATTTTCAAAAAGCTCTAATTCTCCAGTATTTCTATTATAAATAGCTCGGTCTGCACTTAAGAAGTAGTCTTTATATACAACTGTCACTCCACCAGATGCATTAACCACATTTTTAGAAGATTCCATCGTTGTTGCATAAATTTCAACTTTTGAATCTGCTAAAAGATAAGTAGTTAAAAGTATAACTAACGATAGGAGTTTAAGCATCTACAACCAAGGTTCTTGCTGTTATATCATGCCATGTTTGTCGTTCTGGATTAAGTAGTCCCCACAAAAAACCTAAATATAAAATCATCTCTGAAATAACGCGAAAAATAGAACGATTAAGAGAAACAATTACATTTGGTGTTTGCATAGTATTTACTTCGATTACTCTTATTTTCATAAGAATTTTTCCAAGGGATGCACCATATTGCATTATAAAAAAAGCTTGATACACAATTTTCATTAACATATATTCTAGAACAAAAGTATTTGTTATATTTATCAACTCTTCTACAGTTTGTGCATTTTCAAAGGAATCCCATAAGGCTATTACAAGTAAAAAAGAAAGAAGCATCTCATCTACAAAAAATGCCATAGCTCTTTTTTTATTTTGTGCTAAAACAATACCTTCACGATGAAGGTTATTCTCTATCTCTTCATTCACTAAATTTTCTCCTAAAGAGCTTGATAAGCTATATCTGTTCTGATTTTTTTACCCATATAGTGAACTTGTCCACATCTAAGATACGCTCTATCTCTTGCTTGTTTAATGCTATCACCTAAACCAACGCAAACTAATACTCTTCCGCCATCAGCATAAAGTTTACCATCTTGCTCACTTACTCCAGCATAAGATATATGGGTGAAATCTTCTATTTCTTGGTGTTTAACATCATCTAAAATTATCTCAGCAGGAGTTGAACTTCCATAAGGATAATTTCCACTAGCCATAACTACACCGACCGCATATTGAGATGAAAATTCTACTTTTATCTCACTTAGTTTATTTGTAGCAGCTTTATAAAACATATCGCTAACACTCGAAGTCATAAGAGGCATAAGTATCTCACATTCTGGGTCGCCAAAACGAACATTAAACTCTAATGTAATTGGTTCACCATTTACAACCATGATACCTATAAAAAGAACTCCTTCAAAAGGTGCTTCCTCTTTTTTCATTCCATCTAATGTTGGCACTATAACTCTATCTCTAACTTTTTGATAAAGCTCTTCATCTACTAAAGGTGTTGGAGCATAAGCACCCATTCCACCAGTATTTGGTCCTTCATCTCCATCTAAAAGTCTTTTATGGTCTTGTGCAGCAGGCAACAAAATATAATCATCTCCATCACAAATAGCAAACATTGAAAGTTCGTAACCATCTAAGAACTCTTCAACTATTACTTTAAGTCCGGCATCTCCAAAACTTTTTCCACTTAACATTTCACTTATTGCAACTTTTGCTTCATCATGAGTCTGTGCAATAATTACACCTTTACCACCACATAATCCATCTGCTTTTACAACAATTGGTGTAGATAAAGTATCTGTAAATTTAAAAGCATCTTCTATAGAATCTGTTTCTATATAGGCTGCAGTTGGTATTTCATACTTTGCTAAAAAGTTTTTCATATATACTTTTGAGCCTTCAAGTTGAGCAGCTTCTTTGCTTGGTCCAAAAATTGTTAAATCTTTTGCTTTAAATATATCTACTACTCCATCTACTAGTGGAGCTTCAGGACCAACAATTGTTAAGTCTATTTTTTCATCTTTTGCAAAATCTGCTAAAAGGTTATAATCTTTAATATCTAAATTTGTACCTAATATTTTTGTAGCGCCATTTCCTGGCATAAAAAATAATTCATGTTCTTGTTTTTCATTTAAAATTGCTCTTGCAATAGAATATTCTCTACCACCAGCGCCTAGTATTAATATTTTCATTGATTGTTTTCCTAGTTAAAAGTTATAAAAGCCCAAGTAGCCGTTTCGCACAGGCTTGGTTCTAAAAGCCGAATTTGGGTGAAGAGAGAGAAATATATTGGCCACATTATCTTGACAGAGTTAACATATCTCAAACGATAACACCGACACACAATAACTCTACTTGTTCACTAATTGAAAATGTAGAACCCTCATAATTACGATATATCGAACTACTCAGACTATGAATATATTATACTAAAAAATTCTTGATTTATAGCTAAAGTGTAATCGCTAATTCCATACAACTCTCAATAGATGTTTTTTGAGATACGCAGTATTTTATATTTTCAGGTAAGGATTTTGCAGTAGTTTTTCCAAGCACAACTACTTTTGCATCTGAACCAATAGTGTGTGTTTTTAAAAAACATGTAATAGCAGAAGGAGAAGTAAAAATTAGAGTTGGATTTTTACAAATCTTCACATCTAGCACTTCTTGTGAACACTCACTTACATATAAAATCTCTTCATCTATATCATATTCATCATTTTGGCATCTAAGTACAAAGTCAGATGCTATAAGCTCTGCTCTTAAATAAAGCCACTTTTTATCTTTAGACTTTTCTTTTATATTTTTAACTAGATTATCGCCATAACCATCACCAATATCTAAAATTTTTCCACCAAAGTTTTCATAAGATGCAGCAGTTTTTTTAGATACACACAAAGCGGGTATATCTATAAAATCTTTTTTATCATATTGTTCTAGTGCTTTAACTGTTTGTTTTGAAGTAATTATGAGGTAGTCGTAATCACTAAAATCAATAGAAGGTTTTAAAAACTTAACTTCTAAAGATTTTACGCTTATTGCATTTTCATGTTTTGATGTAGCAAAGAGATAAATTTGTCTTGTCATAAGAAGAGAGATTTAAATCTCTACTCCCATTCTATTGTTGCAGGTGGCTTACTTGAAATATCGTAAACAACTCTGTTAATACCATCAACCTCGTTGATAATTCTTCTGCTTATTCTTTCTAATAACTCATGTGGAAGGTGAGCAAATGTTGCAGTCATTCCATCAACAGCTTCAACAACTCTAACACAAACAGTATTATCGTAAGTTCTATTATCACCCATAACTCCAACAGATTTTACATTTAGTAAAACTGCGAATGCTTGCCAAGTTTTAGCATAGTAACCACTAGCTTTTAACTCATCTAGTAAGATAACATCTGCTTCACGAAGAATAGTTAAATCAGGTACATTAACATCACCCATAATTCGTATAGCTAACCCAGGTCCAGGAAATGGATGACGGTTAATCATACCCTCTGGAAGACCAAGTTCTAAACCAATTTTACGAACTTCATCTTTGAATAGTTCACGAAGTGGCTCTATTAGTTCAAAATCCATCCAATCAGGAAGACCACCAACATTATGATGAGACTTAATTACTTCAGATGGTCCATTTACAGAGATAGACTCAATAACATCAGGATACAAAGTACCTTGAGCTAAGAACTTAATTCCATCATGTTTTTTAGCTTCTTTTTCAAACTCTTCTATAAAAGTATGTCCTATGATTTTTCTTTTTTGCTCTGGATCACTTATACCCTTGAGCTTTCCTAAAAAATTATCAACGGCATCTACTGTAATTAAAGGAGTTTTTAGATTTATTTTAAATACCTCTTCAACTTGTTCTCTCTCCCCTTTTCTTAAAAGTCCATTATCAACAAACACTGGAATCAACTGATCACCAATAGCCTCATAAAGCATTGCTGCAACAACAGAACTATCAACTCCTCCACTTAAGCCACAAAGAACTTTACCAGTTCCAACTTTTTCTCGAATTATTTTGATTTGCTCTTTTAAGAAATGTTCCATTTTCCATTTTTCAGTAATTCCACAAATATTTTTTGCAAAATTACGAAGCATTAAATAACCTTCTTCGGAGTGTTGAACTTCTGGATGATACTGCATTGCATAAACGCGTTTTTCTTCATTTGCGATAGCAGCATAAGGAGAGTTAGCAGAAGTTGCGATAGGAGTAAAGCCCGCTGGAAGTTCATCAACTTTATCACTATGACTCATCCATACAACTGCATCATCATCACAATCTTTTAAAAGCGGGGAGCAATTTTCTCCCATATTATTTATACTTAATTCTGCTTTTCCATACTCATGGTGATTAGAACGAACTACACTTCCACCAAAATCAACTGCAATTCTTTGCATACCATAACAGATTCCAAGGATTGGCAGACCCATTTCATAAACACCTTTATCTACTTCATAAGCGTCTTCATTATAAACAGAAGATGGACCACCACTAAGAATAATTCCTTTAGGACTTTTTGATTTAATCTCTTCTACTGATGTATGATACGGGAGAATTTCACAATAAATTTTATCTTCACGAAGACGACGAGCTATAAGTTGAGTGTATTGAGAACCGAAATCTAAAACTATAATATTAACATTTGTCATTGAAAAAACCTTTTAATAGATATGATAAATAAGTGTGAAAGAATACAATAACTTAGGTTAATTTAGAATTTAGAGGGTAGATATGGAGGTAGATATTCTCACGCAATGCGTGAGAACTAATGGTTAAATAGAATCAACCACCAATGCCTAATACTTCATATTGAAAATACCAGACTGTAACAGATACGAAGTAACCAATCACAATTGTCCAAGAATATTTCATATGTGCACCAAAAGTATAGATGCCATGAAGTTTACCCATAACACCAACACCAGCAGCAGAACCAAAACTAATCATACTACCACCAACACCAGCAGTTAGAGTAACAAGCATCCATTGAGCAAGAGGAAGATCTGGAGAAGCTTTTAATACAGCTGACATAACAGGAACATTATCAATAATTGCAGAAAGGAAACCTACCCCAATATTTACATAAGTTGGATTAAACATCTCATACAGTTTAACAGCGTGACCTAAGAAACCTGCAAAGTGTAAAGCACCAACTGCAGCTAAGATACCAAAGAAAAACAGTAGCGTATCATTTTCAATTTTTGAAACAGACTTATATATTTGAATATCATGATCATGATATTTTTTTAGTCTATATGCATAAAGTTGTAAAAGTGAAAGCCCAAATAACATCCCCCACATTGGAGGTAGATGCATTATCTGCTTACCCATAACTGCCGAAAAGATAGTAAATACTCCTAAAAATATAATTACTTTTCCACCACGATGGATATGAACTGGCTCTGCACCTTCAACTTTTTTGGGTTGACCTTCTGGAACAAAACGAGAAAGAAGAAATGCTGTAATACTCCAACCAATAATAGAAGCAGGAAATAAAAATAAGAAATCAACAAAAGTTCCTTTACCGGCGGACCATGCCATAAGTGTTGTGATATCTCCAAATGGTGACCAAGCACCACCAGCATTTGCTGCAACAACTATGTTTATAGCCGCTGGAATAAGAAAAGCTTTGTTGTCTTTTTCAATAGTCAAAAGAACTGTTGAAAGGATCAAAGCTGTTGTAAGGTTATCCGCAACTGGTGAAATAAAGAAAGCTAAAATACCTGTTACCCAAAATAACTGTTTATAGTTATATCCAGCACCAAGTAATTTTTCTTTTAAAGCATCAAAAACATTTCTCTCTATAAGTGCTTCAATAAAAGTCATCGCAACAAACAAGAAGAAGAAAATTTCTGCTATTTCTAAAATAAGATGTGCAATTTCTGTATCAAAAGCTGCGAAGTTTAAACCATTAGCCGCATAATATCCACCCAAAAGCATAAACATAAAAGTACCTGTAAATAGGGCTGGTTTAGCCTTATTTATATTGTACTTTTCTTCTGCTGCAATAAAGTAATACCCTACTACAAATATCACTAACAATAACCAACCAAATGGCTCCATCGCCAAATCAACCGCATGACCTTCTGCAAGGGCAGAAGTCGTTGCAAATGCTGCTACACTAGTTAAACCTAGTAGCGACAAAATTTTTAACATCACATCTCCTTAAATAATTGTGTGTACCCCTAGAGATTTTTCCCTAGATAAACCAGAACGAATAATCTCTTTTGCCGTAAGTAAACGAAATTTCAATAGTCTACCAATATTTTCTTTCAAAAGAGCATTAATTTGCTCTAAAGCATCATTTAATCCATCTTTTGTTCTTACAATCGACACTTTCTCCCACATTATAGAACGCAATAAGTTCTTTTTTGCTTTATCTTCTTTGAAACTCATCACTTCATCACATACTTCAAACTTTATCATCTCTTTTGTTCTAGAATTTTGCAAAATATCAATAACTGCTTCTTTTGCAAAGACTAAAGCTTCTAAAAGAGAGTTTGAAGCAAGTCTGTTTGCTCCATGAACTCCAACAGATGCAACCTCTCCCACAGCATACAGACCATCAATATTTGGTACTTTTCCATTTAAATCTGTTTTTATACCGCCTATCGCATAATGAAAAGCTGGAGAAATTGGTACTCTTTGAGTTGGGACATCAAAACCTATATCTTGTAAGTTATTATATATGTTAGGAAATCGTTGCATAAAATAGTGATAATCAAAATTTTGAAAATTTAAGTATATTTTTTTACCTGTTTTTTGAGAATATTCGTAAATGGATTTACTTACTATATCTCTAGAAGCCAATTCTCCGCGAGTATCATACTCAAACAAAAATCTTTTCGAATCTTCATCTTCTATAGTAGCACCCTCCCCTCGTAAAGCCTCAGTTAGGAGTTGTTTTTGAGCATTATTACTATTTACATATACAGTAGGATGAAACTGCATCATTTCCATGTGTTCTAGCTCTATTCCCTTTATTAAACAAAGTCCTTGCAAATCAGCACTAATGCATGGTGCATTAGTATGGTACTCAAAAAGTGAACCAACACCACCACTAGCTACTATAACATCCTTTGCATAGATATTTTTACTTTTTCTATGTTGCAGTACTGTAACTCCATAACAAATTCCCTGCCTTATCAGTAAGTCAACAACTCTCGCATCACTTAGTAATATATGCTTATTTTGTTGCAACAAGAAGTAGTGCATGTGCCTACCTGTGGCATCTCCTCCTGCATGAAGGATTCTTTGTGTTGAATGAGCTGCTTCTTTAGTATAAAGTAGTTCACCGTTTTCATCTGTGTCAAATTTAAATCCAGCAGCTATCAAATCATCTATAACTTCTTTTGACTTTTGACTTAAAGTTTCTACTGCTTTTACATCACATAAACCTGCTCCGGCATCAATAGTATCTTTTATATGAAGCGGTATATCATCATTATTTTTTGCAAAAGCAACTCCACCTTGGGCATAAAAACTATTACATTTAAATGTTTCTCTCTTATTAATGATAAGAACTTTTTTTGATTTTGGGATGTGTGAAGCCGCATAGAGTCCAGCGACTCCTGCTCCTATAATTATGACATCATATTGCATTATTTTTGTTGTTCTTTTATTATAAATTTAACATTTTCATCACTTTGGGGTGCTTCTTCTTCATAATATGGAGATGCCTTATATCCACATCCATTTACACTTAACATAAACATCGCTATAATTAGCAGATGAAATATACCTATAAAATAATTACTTTTCTTCAATATAAACCTCAATTTTCTAAGATATATAATATTCGAAAGTATAGCAAAAAAACAAAATATGACTCTTAAACAAACCGTTGAGCAACTTCCTTCATCTGCTGGCATCTATGAGTATTTTGATAAAAATGGAAATTTGCTTTATATAGGAAAAGCAAAAAACTTAAAAAATAGAGTTAAAAGCTACTTTAGCTCCAAACTATCACTTAGAATACAAAAGATGATAAGTCAAACAACCTCTATGAACTATATAGTAGTAAACTCTGAGCATGATGCTCTCATACTTGAAAATTCTCTTATAAAACAGTTGAATCCAAAATACAATATTTTACTGCGTGATGACAAAACATACCCATATATTTATATAGATAACTCTCTAAAATATCCACGATTTGAGATTACAAGAAAAATCATAGATGCTAAAAATGTAAAATATTTTGGTCCTTACTCTGTTGGAGCTAGAGATATTTTAGAATCCATATATGAACTTTGTAAAATTGTCCAAAAAAAAGGCTCTCTTACTTCAAAAAAATTATGCTTATATCATCAAATAAATAAATGTCTCGGTCCTTGTGAGCTTCCAATCTCCAAAGAAAGATACAAAACAGAGTTAGATTTAGCTATTAAACTTATAAAAAATAAAAAATACTTAATCAAAAAACTTCAAGAACAGATGGAACTGTATGCTCAAAGTTTACGCTTTGAAGAAGCTGGAGAACTTAGAGATAGGATAGAAAAGATTTCTCGTTCCCAAATTAAAAGTGAGATAGACTTTGCGACAAATGAAAACTACGATATCTTCGTTTTACAGAACTCTGATTCAAGAGCAGTAATTGTCAGGCTATTTATGCGAGATGGGAAGATAATATCATCAACTCACGACTATATTCAACTAAATGAGGGGATAGATGAAGATGAACTTTATCAACGCGCAATATTGGACTTTTATACAAAAGAAAAACCACCAATAATTGCTCCTATTTTAGTTGCTTTAGAATTTGAAAGCATCAATGCAATACGAACTTATTTAAGCACTATTTTTGATAAAAAGGCATCTTTGAGCGTACCCAAACAAGGAAAGAAAAAACAACTTATTGACTTAGCAATTTTAAATGCCAAAGAGCTACTTAAAAAAGACAAAAAAACATTAAATACAAAAATATTAGATGAACTTAAAGAGTTGTTATTTTTAAACAGAACTCCAAAAAGAGTTGAAGTTTTTGACAACTCACATATTTCAGGAGTCGCTACTGTTGGGGCTATGATTGTCTATGAAGATGGAATTTTTGATAAAAAAAGTTATAGAACTTATCATCTAGATGCTAAAGATGAATATGCTCAAATGCGAGAAACATTAACTAGACGAGCAGAAAGTTTTTCTAAAAAATCTCCTCCTGACTTATGGATAATTGATGGAGGTACAACTCTTTTAAAGTTAGCATCTGAAATTCTTGCTTCATCTGGAGCTTTTATAGATGTTATCGCTATATCAAAAGAAAAAATAGATGCGAAAAGCCATCGAGCAAAAGGTAAGGCAAATGATACTATTCATACAAAAAATGAAAGTTTTAAGTTAAAAAACTCAGATAAAAGACTTCAATGGACACAAAACCTTAGAGATGAAGCACATAGAAGCGCAATAACATTTCATAAAAAAACAAAACTAAACCTAGATAAAGAGAGTAAACTTTTAAATCTTAAAGGTATCTCACAAGCAAAAATAAAAAAACTTTTAAATCATTTCACAACATTTGAAGCTTTAAAAAAACTTAGTTTTGAAGAACTATCTTCAGTTTTAAACATAAAAGATGCAAAAATTATAAAAAATATTTATAAATAAGTATAAATTTGCTTCTATTATGATATTATAGACCCCAAATATTGTGAGGTATGTTTTATGAATAATGTAACACCTGTTAATGAAGAGTACATATTTGAGGGAAGTGCTATCGTAAGTCAAACTGACTTAAAAGGCATAATAACCTTTTCAAATCGAAAGTTTTGTAATGTTTCAGGATATAAAGTAAGTGAGCTTGTTGGAAGCAATCATAATATAATTAGGCATCCTGATATGCCAAAGTCTATTTTTGCAAAAATGTGGAATACCATTGAGAGTGGAGAATCGTGGAATGGCTTAGTAAAAAACCTCCGTAAAGATGGTTTGTATTATTGGGTATATACCGAAATAACACCTATATTTAACAAAAACAACGAGATCACTGGCTATATTGCTTCAAGAAAGAACGCTCCAAGAAAAGATATCGAAGAGAGTGATGAACTTTATAGAAAAATACTCAAAACTAAGGGAAATTAATGTTAATTTACAACTATCAAAAAGAATTTTTAGGAATTGATGAGATTGACTTAAAAGTCCTAGGCTTCTCTGATTTTGCACAACTAAGATCTGAGTCAGCTGATTTTGCCGACCTTTTTATTAAAACACCAGGCTTTGTTCATAACTTTAAACATGTTCATTGGATAGATTTTGTTAACTGCGCAGAAGGAAGTGAAGAGTCAAAAGTTATAATTCACGTAAATGGTAAAAACTTTAAATGTACGCTAGATATAAAGACAGCTTATTTAGTTGATGACCCTACTCGGAAAGCCTACCTAGTCAACCTTGTAAATTTAAGAGTACTAACTCATAATGAAAATGATAAAGTTGCTGATGATGTACTTGAAAAACCTGCCCCAATAGCATCTAGTGAAAAAAGTGCTATTTTTGCAAGTTCTAAGTTTGATGACACCTTTAAAGAACGCAAAAATAATAAAAAAGAATTATTACAAACAACAGAAGCAGTTGAAGAAGTAGAAGTTACACATGACCCTTATGAAATAGGTGCTCCTCAACTAGAAGAAAATTCAATGGTAGTTGATGATATCTATGAAGAAAGAGCTATCAATTTTGAAGATGAACTTTTAGAAATTGATGAGATTGAAGAAATTAAACATGAAATAAAAATAGAAGAAACAATAACGAAAAAAGAACCTATTGTAGAAGATAGACCTGTTATTTTATCTCAGGTGCTTAATGTTGGTTCTGATTATTTATATGACCCACATCTAGCATCTGAAGAACTTGGTCTTCCTGTTGACTTAATAGAAGAATTTATTCAAGACTTCATAAACCAAGCAGAAGAATTTAAGACGCCTCTACAAGATTCACTAAATAATAATGATATCGATAATGTTAAAATACTATCTCATAAATTAAAAGGTGTTGCTGCAAATCTTCGTATAGAAGATGCTTTTGAAGTATTAACAACCATCAATACTTCTAGTGATATTAATAAAATTCAAACAAATATAAACACACTTTACATGATTATTGAAAAACTGTCCGGTAAAACTTTCAAACAAGCTAACATCGTACAGAATGAAGAGGAGAATGAAGAGGATGATGATTTAATTCTTAGCTTTAAAGATGAAGAAAAAGTAGAGTTTGAAGAACTTTTAGAAATAAATATGCCTGATATACCTGAACTTACTAAAGCACCTTCTAAGCAACCTATTCTAGAAGAATTGATTTTAGACTTAGAAGAACAAGAAGAAGAATTAGAAATTACTCAGGATATTGAAAAAATTGACTATTCTTCTTCTAGTAAAACTATTGCTGCTAATGAAATTGGGATTGATGCAGCAGATTATAATATTTTGTTTGATGATTACATAAGTGAAGGAAATAATGCTTGTTCCGTCATTGATGATGCGATTAAGCAAAACAATTCACAATTATGGAAAAAAACTGCTCTTAAACTAAAAAGTATTAGCGAGAACATGCGAATTACTACTGTAATGCAAAATCTTGAATCTATTATAAATACGAAAAATTCAGATGAAGCTAAAGAACTTATTTCTAAAATTAGCACTACTTTAAAACAGTTATCTATAAGTGAGGATTAAAAAATGCAGATAGGTTTAAAAAATAGATTAACAGTAATCAGTCTTTTTCCAATTTTTATTTTGATTACATTAGCAAGTTATTATCTTTATGATTCATACAATAACTATCAAAAAGCAGAGTTAATTCACAATAAATTATCAGAGAATACTCAGCTAAATGATATCATTGGCAATATTGCTAGAGAGCGTGGAATGACTGCTATGTATATTGGCGATTCATCTAAAGCAACTTTTCAATCTTTATCGATTCAAAGAAACATAGTTAATAATAAAATAAATCTATATGTAAACGATTCAAAATACAATAAAGCCTTACATGCTCATAAAACTGGAAAAGAAAACTGTATAGGTTGCATAAATATCAAATCTATAGAAAATATTTTATTTAGACTTAAAGATGTTAGAAAATTAGTTGATGATAAAAATATTAAATTCGACAAAGCATTTACAGTCATATATAGCGGCATTCAAAAAGAACTAATTACTAAACTAGAAAAGCTTATTCAAAATCAAACAGACCAACACATAAATGAACTTTTTACTATATATATAGAAATGGTTGACGCTAAAGAGTACAGTGGCATAGAGAGAGGTTTTATGTCATATATTATCTCTCGTGGTTTAGCTCCAACAAAAAAAGACTTAAAAAGATGGATATCTGTTGTTGGTAAAGCAGATGTACTATCATATAAAACACTTCATAATCCAGAACTCCTTTCTAAATTAGACGCCCTTTTTGAGAGTAAAGAGTCTATAGAATTATATGAAAAAATCAATGCCGAAAGAGCAACTATAGTTGATAGTAGCAAAAGTACTAAATATAACGCAAGTGCCATAAAATGGTTTGCTATGCACTCAGAAAAAATAAATATCATCTCAAATGCAGAAGATTTAATTTTACAAGAAATGGATAAAAGAGCTGTTAAAGTTAAAGAAACAGCTTTACAAATTCTAAGCTTAACTGTGTCCCTTTGGCTAATTTCAGTAATACTAGCTTTTCTTGGTTATTTTCTTTCTAGTGAGATTACAAAAAATATAAAAAATCTTGAAGAAGTTTTAAAAAGAGTTGCAGAAGATGCGGCTAGTGAAGATGAAGAGATTACTGTTATCAATCTTCATACAGCAGAGGGAACAACTCAAGCTTATAATTTACTTGAAAGAATTATTGAGCAAACAAGAGAAGATAAAGAGTCTGCTCAAGAAGCAAGTGAAGCAAAATCAATGTTTCTTGCCAACATGTCACATGAGATTAGAACTCCTTTAAATGGCATTGTTGGATTTACAGAACTTTTAAAAGATACAAACTTAGGTGAAGAGCAAACAGAGTTTGTTGAAATTATTGAAAAATCTTCTGAAAACCTTCTTGAAATTATCAATAATATTCTTGACCTTTCTAAGATTGAGAGTAATAAACTAGAAATTGAAGATATCGTCTTTAATCCGATTAGTGAATTTGAAAGTGCTGTTGAAGTATATGCCGTTCGTGCAAGTGAAAAACATATTGATCTTGGTTGTTTTATAGACCCTAAACTAGAGAATCCATTAAAAGGTGACCCTACTAAAATTAAAGAAGTAATAATAAACTTACTTTCAAATGCTGTTAAATTCACAAGTAGTTCTGGCTCTATTAATGTTGACATTAGAGTTATCGAAAGTGATCAAGAAGGACAAACAAGAATTAGGTTTGAAGTTCAAGATAGTGGTATTGGTGTGACTAATGAGCAAAAAGCTAAAATCTTTGAAGCCTTTTCACAAGCGGATACATCAATTACTCGTAAATACGGGGGTACAGGTCTTGGTCTTACAATTTCTTCTAGATTTATTGAGCTTATGGGTGGAGAACTTGACCTTCATAGTGAAGCAGGAGATGGAACAACATTCTTCTTTAGTATAGATTTTGAAAGAGTTGAAACGCTAAATGAAAGTTCTCAGGGTATATATTCAAATCTAAATGCACTTGTTCTAAAAAACTCTCATAAAGCAAAAAGACAAGATATTTACTTAAAAGAGTATCTTGATTTTTATGGTGTTAGATATACTGCTTTTGAAAATATTGATGAACTTGAAACACTTCAAAGACAAGTTAATTACGACTTAGTCTTTATTGATTATGATTACACTCAAGAAAATCTACTTTTACAATATTCAAACTTACCTCAAGCACTAGTACTTTTAACTAAAACATATTTTATGAAAAAAGTAGATTCTCTTAATCTTGATATTTTTAAAACAATTTATGAACCTTTAAATATCTCAAAAGTTAAACAAACTCTTGAAAATTATTCATCTGAAGGTTTTGAATCTAAAAAATCAACTCATAAAAAATTCAACAAAAAAACTTCACGATTCCAAGCTAATGTTTTAATAGCAGAAGATAATATAATTAATCAAAAACTAATTAAAAGAACACTAGAAGATATCGGACTTAATGTTGATATAGCAAACAATGGGCTTGAAGCATTTCAAAAAAGAAAAGATGGAAATTATGATTTAATTTTCATGGATATTCAGATGCCTATACTTGATGGAGTAGAAGCAACTGCTGAAATTTTAGAATATGAAGAAGACTACAATCAAGCACATATTCCAATCATAGCACTTACGGCAAATGCTTTAAAAGGAGACAGGGAGCGTTTCTTAGAAGCTGGGCTTGATGAATACACTACTAAACCATTAATACGCCCTGAAATAATATCTTTATTAAATCACTTTCTAGCTGACTTTATTGTTGATAATACACAAAAAATATTAGAAATAGAAGAACCGAAACAAGCTCCAAAAAAAGTAAAAGTTGCTAAAAAGAAAACATATAAAGCAGATATTCTTCTTGCAAAAGAGCATAAATTTGAGTCAAGACTTTATGTTCAACTATTAAAAACTATAGGCTACTCTTATGAATTGGCTCAATCCGCACAAGAATTAAGTGAGTTAACTAAAGTTAATTCTTATAAACTAGTTATATTTGATATTGGTTTAGAAGGTCTGAAAGTAGAAAAATTATCAAATGACATAAAAAGAACAAGTGAAGAAAAAGCTTTATCATCTGCGCTAATTCTTATTAGCAGGGAAGAAGAACATATGCATACTCAGTATGTTGATGAAACAATTATTAATGTTGTGAATAAACATTCACTTCGTAAAATATTTGAAAAATTTATTTAAGGATAATATAGAATGTTAAAAAACAACTTAACTATTTTAGCTGTTGATGATGATATGATAAATATAAAGTTACTTAAATCAATGCTGATGAAAAACGAAAATATTAAAGAGGTTCTAGAGGCTAAAAATGGCTCAGATGCGATAGGTATTTTAAAATCTCGTGATGATATTGATCTTATTTTACTAGATATAATCATGCCTGTTATGGGTGGTATAGAGATGCTAAAAGTTGTTCGTGCTGATGACAATCTGCGACAGCTTCCTATCATAGTTCTTACGACAGATGAAACGAAAAAAAGTGAAGCTTTAGAATTTGGAGCAAATAGTTTCTTAATGAAACCAATCAGAAATGCTGATTTATTTGAAAAAATCTCAACTGTATTAGTTTAGGGAAGTCTTTACGACTCCTTTACTAAAATATACTTAAGTACCTCTTCCACTCTACTAACACCTATAATTTGTAAAGAATCTTTTACCTCTTTAGGAATATCATCTAAATCTCTTTCATAATTTTTTTGTGGGATTAACACTATACTCATGGCAGCCTTATGAGCAGCAATAAGTTTTTCTTTCAACCCACCAATAGGAAGAACATCACCACTTAAAGAGACTTCTCCTGTCATAGCTATTTCAGAGCGAATTTTATCTCCACTAAGTATGGAAGATATAACACTCACCATAGCTATGCCTGCACTTGGCCCATCTTTTGGAGTAGCTCCATCTGGAACATGAATATGCAAGTCATATCGTCTATAAACTTCGCTCACATCTATTTTCATATTGTCTTCTTTTTCTTTAAATGTAAGAGGAACATTTTTAGGATTTATTTTTAATTTTTTAGTATCTATAAGAGTTTTAACAACACTCATTGCAATTCTTGCACTCTCTTTCATCACATCACCAAGACTACCAGTGAGTTGCATAGTGCCTTTACCTTTGATGCGAATACTCTCTATTTTTAAAACATCTCCACCAACTGCTGTCCAAGCCAACCCATTTACAACACCAACAACAGGAACTTTAGTAGTTTTTTCAATTTCAAATATATTTTTATCAAAGAAATCTTTTAAATTTTTCAAAGATACTGCAACTTTTTGTATTGAAGAATCTTCGAGCATCTGACGAGCCACTTTTCTACTCATGTCTGCAATACGACGGCGAAGATTTCTAACCCCTGCTTCTCTTGTATAACTATGAATCAGCTCTTTTAATGCAGGTTTTGAGATACTAACTTCACTCTTTTTTAAGCCATGTTTTTTTAACTCTTGTGGAAGTAAATATCTTGAAGCTATCTCATATTTTTCTTGTGGTGTATATGAACTTATAGTTATAAACTCCATTCTATCCCGAAGTGGTGTTGGTATTCGTCCAACATCATTGGCAGTTGCTATAAAAATTACCTTACTTAAATCAATATCAAAATTGAGATAATAATCTCTAAACTCTTTATTTTGTTCAGGATCCAATATCTCTAAAAGAGCTGCTGTAGGGTCACCTCTACCAGTACGAGCAACTTTATCTATCTCATCTAAAACAATTACAGGGTTCATCTTTTTAGCATCTATGAGTCCCTGTGTAATTCGTCCTGGCATTGCACCAACATAGGTTCTTCTATGACCTCTTAACTCGTTTACATCCTCAAGTCCACCAAGTGCTATGCGAACAAGTGGGCGTTTTAGAGCCTCTGCTATTGAGTTAGCTAAAGAAGTTTTACCAACTCCTGGAGGTCCTGAAAAACATAGGATTGCTCCTGCACTGTCACTTCCTAAGCCTCTAAGTTCAAGTAATTCTTTTACAGCAAAATACTCAACTATTCGCTCTTTTGGTTTTTTAAGTGAAAAGTGATCTTCATTTAGTTGTGTTTGCACATCTTGGATTTTAAGTGCTTTTTTTGCAAAGTCTCCATAAGGAATCTCTAGCGTCCAATCTAAATATGTTTGAGTCATAGAAGCATCTGAAGAATCAGGGTGCATTCTTGAATATCTATCTATCTGTTTGGAAATCTCTTTAAAGGCACCTTCGCCCATTTTTGTTTTTTTATCTTCTAATTTTTTACGATACTCTTCTATCTCTTCATCTCTATCGGTATCAGTACCTAACTCTTTTTGAATTTGTTTTAATTGCTCTTTTAAAAAGTACTCTTTATTAACTTTTTCTATATGAGTATGAACTTTACTTCTTATCTCTTTTTGAAGTTTATTCGCTTCTATTTCATCCATTAGATAGTCTATTAAAAGAAGAAATCTTTTTTCCGTATCTACCTCAACAAAAAGTGTATATGCCTGTTCTTTTTTTAACTTTACACTACTGCATATTAAATCTATTATACGATTATGGTCATGATTTTCTTCTATTGTTCGAAGTAAATCTGGTGGGAAATAATTACTAACTCCAGAAAGTGTTCTAACCTTTTCTCTAACTATTTCAAGAATGGCATCTATCTTTAAAGACTCCACATTTGTAGCTTCTAGTATTGCAACATTTGCTATAAGTGGATTGTCGTTAACTTGATGCAAAGTTTTTGCACGTGCGAGTCCTTGGAAAAGAACTTTTACTCTCCCATCTGGTAAGGCTACTTTTCTCATAATAGAGCCAACTACACCTGCATCATATAAAGAGTCATATTCTCTCTCACCTTCTTGTGCGGGTTTAGTTGGACAGACTATAACTAAAGAGCTGTCTTCCATTGCTATTGTTGCGGCATTTATGTTACTCTCGTCACTTAAAAAAAGTGGTGAAATCATAAAAGGGTATAAAAAAAGTTCATCTTCTGCTATAACTGGTATATCTGCTGGAAAATCTCCATAATTACTAAGTTTCATATAAAATCCTAATCTTTTAAAGTTCTAATATTTTTTCTTTTAATGTTTGATATTCTGCATCACTTAAGATGTCTTTATCTCTTAAATCTTTCGCTTTTTCTAATTCACTTTCTTGAAAAGAAGTAAGTTTTTTTGTTTGTTTTTCTAAAGAATTATCAGAAACCGAGTTTCTTGAAACAACACTTTTTGTGTCTGGTATCATAAAAGCATACCAACTAGAAGTTCCATCTCCTTCAAACCACTCTCTATACCAAGCTGTATTTGCTCTATCAATTTCATTCCACTTTATCCATGGCTGTGGCTTTATAGCTCTATAATGTTGAGCACTTTTTGGCTTATCTAGCCTATCATAAAGGTCAGCAATTGTTTCATTTAATGCTGCTTCAGCCATATAAAGTCTAGTTTGCATCGTATCTACAACACTATAGTACATAGAGTTTGGATATCTATTTTTAAAATTTTGCGCTTCTTTTATCGCTTCTTCTATAAGTGCTTGATCTCGTCTTGGATTTGGTAAGGCCATGTATTTTGCTTTGATTTTTAAAAAGTCTGCATCTTCTTTTTCATTTACAGTTGCATATCTTTTTACATACTCATTTAAAAAGTGTTCACTCAACAGATACTCTTCGTAGTGCATATGTGCAATAGCTAAAATCATAGTAGCTTCTGGAAGAAGTGGTGAACCTATATGTTCGCCTTGAAGAGAACTATAATATTCATCTGCCTGCTCTAAATCTCTTTTTGAAATGTTTTCAATTATTTTTCCATACCAGTAAACCGCGGGTTTGTTATACTCTTCTAATTCTTTTGAACATCCGCCAAAAAACAAAGATGACGCAAACAAAATTAGTAAAAAACTTTTTTTAAATTTCATATAAATAATATCCTCTAATAGTAAGTTTGTATTTTATCTAAAAGATATATAACACTTATTAAACTAGGTACATTTTATGCTTTAAGTGATACAATAACAAATATTTACAAAAGGTTTTTTATGAAGTTTGACATTTGTGTGCCTCTTTTAGGATTTGACAATATAAAACAAGTTGAGTTGCAAAAGATAGATGATATTTTTATGAAGATGCGTTCAGTTGAAGAGGAACATATCTCTTTTACTCTTATCGACCCTTTTGTTCTAAGAAAGTATGATTTTGAAGTTCCTACTCATATAAAAGAAAAACTAGAGATTAATGAAAAATCAAACCTAATGATTTTAAATATTGTTCTTATACAAACTCCAATAGAAAACTCTGCCATAAATTTCATCGGTCCACTAGTTTTTAACACTGATAACAATAAAGTTGCTCAAATAATACTAGCAGAATCAACAGAGTATGGCATAGCTGAAAAAATTTCTACTTTTTTAGATAAATAAAAGACGAGTATACTTCACATTTTATTTACTTTAAGATTTCTTTTTCACTTATAGTAGTATAATACATGCAAATGAATTTACTCGGTGTTGAGCCTTTTTTTTCGTTGCACTAACAATTTTTACTTCAAGGAGTCTGTTATGAAAACTTTTAATACAAAATTTTCTTTCCTGCTACTAATTTTTTTATTTTTTACTTCTCTTTCTGCTTTTGAACTATCAAATGACACATTTGATAATAGTACCAACGGCTACACTGGTACTGGAGTTTCAGCAACTTCTGGATGGTTGCTTATCACAAGAGATAACACAGCAAGTAAAACTTATGATTTTGGAGTTTCTTATGCCAACCTAACAGTTACTTTTAACATAAAGTATAGAACTTCTGGTGGATGGGAAGACTCTGGAGGTAGTCAGGATTCTTTTGATATATCAGTAAATGGTAGTCAAATACAAAGTTATTCTGTATTAGATGGAACATATATAAGATCATTTACAGCAAATACAGATGCAAATGGCAGAATACTTTTAACTCTAAACCCTGACACAACTGATAATAATGAACAGATAGAACTAGATTATCTTCAAATTACTGCCTCTATACTTAAAGCAGAGTATCGCTTTGATGAATGTTCATACAAAAGTTTTACCAATGAGGTTATAGACTCTGTTGGCACTTCACATGGACAAAGTTATAATGGAGTATCAACAGATAGTAATTCTACAATATGTTCTAGTGCCTCTTTTGATGGTAATGATGATTATATCTCAATGGGTAATAGCTTTAACAATATATTTGGTCGATCAAATAATAGATTTACTATCACAGGGTGGATAATGCCCAAAGGATTTGACCCTGCAACTTCTTCTCATGGAACAGCAAACACCATCTTTGCAAAAGCTTCTCAAACAAGAAATGACAATTTAGAAATTGGTGTTAATTCAGATGGCAGTTTACATGTGTACATAGATGCCATAACAGATTTTACAGGTAACATTGGATCAGGCATTACACAAGACAACTGGCACTTTATTGCAGTTATATATGATGGAGCTACACTCACTACTTTCATAGATGGAGTAAAAAGTACAAATACTACACCAACTGGTAGGTTGGCAAATGCTAGGCGTACTCCTTTTACAATTGGTACAACACTAAATAATGGTACATCATTTAATGGTTTGATAGATGAAGTCAAAATATTCAGCATAGCACTTAGTGATAGTGCGATAGCAACAATTTACGCAAATGAAAAGGCTAAAAATGAATATCTTGGAACATCTAGAACATGTACTGCATGTATCCCTAGTTTTTGTAAACTAAATTCCTTAACTGAAGGATTTCATATTGTTGACCCAGATGGTGGAGATGACTCTAATTCATACGAAATTTATTGTGATATAAATAGTCCTAGAGCACCAAGAGAGTTGATTGCATTACCTCTTAAAAATAACTATAACAACTTTGTTTTTGAAGATGACTCACCTTCTGCCAACTACTATAAACAAGCGGATAAGTCTAGAAGAAAGGAAGCAGCAAATTCATTTAACTTTTTACAGATATCTATATCTGGAAGCACTGTTAAAGTAGTCCCAAACTCATTAGCAGAAGGCTCAAGCAATAATCAAGGTCACTTTAGTAATATAAACCTTATAGGTACTCCATTTTCCATTGACTGGACTAATACATCTTTATCAAATTGTGATCCTAATAAACTTCGTATAGGTGCATGGAATCAAGCTGTTAAAATAAATACACTTGATTATACAAACGGACGATGTAAAGTTGAACAAATGCAACTTAAACTATTAGATACATATAAATATTTAACATATCCAGCTATCAAAGGAACAACAAACGGATCAACTACGGGAGATTACAACACTGAAATTCTTGAAGAGACTTGCAGAGAAATTTTTCAAAAGGTTCCAGATGCCCCTTTGTATCTGCCAACATTAGGTGGTGCTTCAAACGGTTATTTTTGGATAGACCCAGACAAAGGTGGAAGAGTTAAAGGGGACACAATTACAACAAAATTTAGACCATTTGTAGCATATTGTAAATATCAAGAAATTATTAAACAAGCTTGGACATTTGTTATGGCTCTTGATGCAAAAGTAACTAATTCCAAAGATGATATAAAAACTATGACACAGGTTCGCGCAAATCCAAATGTATATCATGATACTTGTTCTCAACTTGGTCTTTTATTTTTTGTTCCAAATACAAAAGATACATTTCAAAGAACAAAAGCATATTTATTTGAGAATAAATCTGAATGGATAAACTATACAGGTACTATCCGTGAAAAATATAAAATATATACCAATAAACCATCAAAAGAATACTATATTACACCAGAAGGCTATAACGAGGTTTGGCCTTATGGGCCATTTGGACTTTATTTTCCACAAAATGGAAACCATGCTGCTGATGGCAAACATACTTCTTGGCAAAACAATATGCAGGGAAGATGTATGAATTCTGGAACAAGTTCAGGTGCTTCTACTTGTACAGACTATACTAAAAATGCTGTTCCCCTTGATGATTGGACTATGGGCATTATGGGATGGAGAACTACACTCCAAGATATGATAGCAAACAATCCATCTGACCCTACTTTATCAGCTATATCAAATGGTGATCAATGGTGGATAGCTGATGTTGGTGCAGGTAACTACTTAACCAAGAGTAGTACTGTAGAGTATAGTGTAACCGCTCCTGGTATTGGTGGGGGTGGAGCAAGTGTAAAGAGAGATGTTTACTATGAGCCAAATGGTAACTATAAACAAGATGCTTGGCTTAACTTTATTTCTGATAGCAATGGTAATGTTTATCATAATGATGACAATAATGCATTCTACTCATATTATGATTATCTATGTATGTCTTGGGATAACTACCTTGGAGTTAGTCGTTATGGAGCTACAGATGGTCCATTTACGGTTATTAAACATCTTAGTTCTCTAACAGTAAATAAAAATACCAACTACCCAATAAACGCACCAACAGATTTAAATATAACTACAAAAATTTTTAAAGAAAAAGAGGATTTTGATATATTACTACTTAGTAAAGATAGAACTCTTATAGTTAATGATCAAAATATAAATGCTGGAGTATTTTTAGTAAAAGTAGAAGACGATGGCTTAAAGAGAGAAACAACTGATTTACACTACTACGGGTACATTGGTAATATTAGTTCGTGGAATCAGGATCCTAAAACTGAGTACTTTGATCTTAAACAGAATAAACGAGGCGTTATAAAACTTACTGATGCACTATCGTCTGTAAATAATGTCCACAAAGTAGTTTCATTTCAATTTAAATATTGTGCTTTAGCTGCTAGTGACTGGACTAAATGCTGGGATGTATCGGGTATTGGAATAAATAGAAAAGCCACATGTGGCGCAAAATATGACTCAAAAGGAAAACCAAAAGGTCAATGTCGAGTAGCAGACTCAAATGAGTTTTCTATTAGACCAAAAAACTTTTCTTTATCTAGTGTAGATGGCGTTCCAAGTGGTGGGAAGCTAATAGTAAAAGCCCAAGATACAAATATAAGCTACCTTGCAAATGATTTTAATGACAACCCAGCTTCTGATTATAACACTTCTTTTAATGATTTAGATACATCTATAACTCTAATACTTGGTAATAAAAATTGTAGTACTGTAGACCTTAGGGACATAAATAAATCCGCTTATGCTTTTGCCGATGGAATGGATTCACATACATATACTCTTTCTGATGTTGGTGAATATAAATTTACAATTAAAGAAAATAGGGATAAAGAGTTTGCAATTGTAGATAAAAATGACACATTAGATATAGATAGGTTTATAAGCCCAAATACTGTTAACTTACTTATAAAACCACACCATTTTAAGATCACAACTCCTCCATCTAAGATCAATCACAATAGTGCGACAGGTTTTACATACCTTTCAAATGATTTAGAAAAAATGGGAGCAAGTCTAATATTTACTGCAGAAGCACAAAATCAGGATAATAATATAACAAAAAATTATTCAAAAGAGTGTTATGCTAGTGATGTAAATATAAGCATAGCCTATACTTTATCGAGAGGCAATTCAAATATTTCTTCCCCTACTGGCGATATCATATTCAAAGATTTTAATACTACTACTACTACTCCCTTAATGATTAAAAAACCTTTATCTGATCTCAATATTACTCTTCTCATACCACCAACAGAAGCATTTACAAGTGACCATAACGGTAGCGGAAATTTTGGAATTAAGTTTAACTTTGAAAGAAAGAACAACGAAGCAAGAAATCCATTTATTATCAGCATAAATGATTTAAATGTTTCTGATCAAACTACTGTTTTAAAAATAGGTACAGATGGCTCTCATATAATAAAAGATGTAAATGCAACCATGTTTTACGGTAGAGCACAAGGTCCAAAAAGAGCTATAACTAAAATTTGTTATGCAAAGCCTTGTTTTACCAAATCACAACCAGATGCAAATAATCCAAGACTTATATATCAAGTCTATAGTGATAATTCTGCTTTTGTACCTGCATTTGATAATAAGGGAACAGGCGATACAAGATGGTTCGCTAACTCATGGCATAGAGAAGGAAATAATGACGGAATTATTGGAGCAATTAGTCAAAAAGGAGCTAGTTCTGTATCTAATAATGATACTCCTAAAAGAAGTACTGATGTATTTAATTTTGAGTATTATCTAAAGTACTCTGGAACAACTTACCCATATACAGCAACCATGGAGAATAATGCGACTAATTGGCTAATTTATGACGAATTAAATGAAAATGCTACACACAATAAATTTGAAGTTGAGTTTAGAAAAGATGGTGCTTGGAATGGTAAAGCTGAGAACTCTACAACTACTAAAACCAAAGCTAAGGGGATAACAAATAGGAGAACAATGTGGTAAGATATGCTTTTACGCTTATTGAGTTAATATTTGCTATTGTCATAATATCTATTTCAGTTATGTCCTTACCTATGATAAGTCAGATTACTTTTAAAACAATCAGCAATAGTCAAGTACAAGAAGCTATTTTTGCATCAGTAGCAGGTCTTAATGAGGCAACTACATACAGATGGGATGAGTTCAGTATGAATGATGCACAAACCGCAACTTTTGATCCACAATTTGCTCGAGTAGTTAATGTAGTTGTGGGGGGCAATAATGATTGCTCAGCTGCTACACCAAACAAAAGAAAAGGACATATCAATAGAAAGTGCTTAAATGATTTAAGCACTCGTCCCTACATAGGTACTGTCTTTAATGATTCACTAAATGTGGCTGCACACCCTCAAGAACATATCTTTATTTTAGATGCAAATAGCTCGGCAGAAGGCTATAAAAAGTTATATGATTCTATCTTAGTTGTTGAGTCAAACGCAACCTTTAACAAGTATGACCCAAATAATCCAAACCTCAAAGAAATTACGATAACTATACTAGACAAGAATACTACCAATATTGTAACTGTCTTAAGAACATACAGTGCTAATATTGGTGAAGTGTCTTATGCAAGAAGGTCTTATCCATGATAATAAGAAAAGCATTTACAATGATGGAGCTTGTTTTTGTTATTGTAATTATGGCAATTTTAGCAAAATTTGGTGTGGAATTTTTAGCTCAAGCATATAACAACTTTATATTTTCAAAAATAAATCATGAGTTACAATCAAATAGTGAATATGCCGTTGAGTTTGTATCAAAAAGACTTCAGTATCGTATAAAAGACTCTGTAATAGTCAGAAATACTACTTTATCCACAATGGTTCCCTTACAAGGAGCATCCAAGGATGTGAATGCTACTGTTCTTGAATGGATAAGTGCAGATGAAGATGGTTTTCGTGGCGATAGACTTCCTTACTGGAGTGGTATTATAGATTTAGATGACTCTAATGAAAATTTATTAGTCTCAAAAGAAACGAATACGACAGCGGTATCTGACTTAATAAAGATCTTATCTTATGGTAGGGCAGATATTAATGACAGTGCTATTTATTTTATTGGCTCATCTCTTACAACAAATGCATGGGGATATGGTACTCCTTCTACTTCTACTCTTATAACAGATCAAAATCATAGTATGCATCCAATAGCATTTGTACCAGGGCAAAGAATGCATTTTGTTCCTAATACAGGGGCAAATGTCTTTACAGATATTCTTATTTTTGAATATTATAAATTATCTTGGACAGCTTATGCGGTAGAACTTCGTAATTATAGTGATACAACAAAAAGTGGAGACTTAACTCTTTGGTATAATTATAGACCATGGAAAGGTGAAAGGTATACAGATGGGAATAAAAGTATCATTATGGAAAATGTAAGTTCATTTCAATTTAGAGCAATTAGCTCTTTAATAAAAATTCAAGTATGTGTCAAAAGTTTATTAACAAATGAGGAGTATTCAATATGCAAAGAAAAAACTATCTTTTAAGAACTTCTCAAATTAAAAAAACTTCTAAAAACGGTATGGCAATGATGATGGCAATAATTGTTCTTGTTGTTATTGCTACCGTTATGGCTCTATCTTTATCCCTTGCAACTCAAACATCAAAAAGAACGACAGACTTATATCTATATGAACAGTCCATACTTCTATCCCATAGTGCTGCTGAATATGCTTTATTAAAGATATCCCAAGTAGACCCATGTAAACTAAAGGATCTTAATTTTAAACATAATGACATCTATGATATTAATGTAAGTTTGCATTATGTTTATACTGCTCCTTCTCCGTGCACAACAGCAGCAGTACCACATGGAGTTGACTATTTTAATACAAGCCATGCTGAGACTAATGGTACTGTACTTATGGACATAACAGTAACAGCAAATCCAGCTGGAACAACAGAGCCTATAAGATATTTTAGAAGAAGCCTTCAAAAATTATAGTTTTACATAAACCTTTTAATGTTATAATCTCAAAATTAAATATTAAAAGGATTCTTTTATGAATATTTCCCTTACAGGAAGACAACTAGAACTAACTGAGCCAATAAAAACTCACATGACAACTTCTATAGAAACACTAAGCAAGTATAAGATGGATATTATATCTGTAAATGTAATAGCATCTGCACAAACAAAAAAAGGTAAAGAACACTCAACAGTTGAGTTTGTTATAAACCTTGCACACAAAAACACTATTGTCATAAAACAGAGTGATGATGACTTATATGCTGCTATTGACATGGCAACAAGTAGAGCTCAAAAAGCAATTCGTCGTATGCATGACAAAGATGTTGGACATCGTAAAGTTGGTTTAAATGAAATCAAAGCTGAAAATATAAACTTAAAAGAAGAAGCAGAGGCAAGCGAAGATGAGATCGTGCCAGTTGAACTTGACCTTTACAAACCTAGAGAAGTTGAAGATGTTTTAACAGACCTAAAAGATAGTAACAAAATGTTTGAAATCTTCTTAGATAACGAAGGTAAAACTCGTGTTCTTTACAAAAGAAACGATGGTAAATTTGGACTATATTAAGTCCTTTTTTACCGCTCGTACAACATCTTCATCTAGTGCTAAATCAATCCACTTAAACTGACTTCCACTTTGAGAACTTCCTCTAAGCAAATCACCACTTTTTCTAAATTTTAAATCCAAATTTGCTATATCAAAACCGCTTATAGTCTTTACAAATTTATCAAGCCTATCTGATGAACTTTGATTTGTATATAAATAACAATACCCTTTTAGTCCTGTTCTACTCACCCTACCTCTTAGTTGGTGCAGAGTTGAGAGACCTAATCTCTCAGCACCTACGATAACAACGGTACTAAGCCTTGGAAGAGATATACCTACTTCTACAACTGTTGTAGCTATGAGTAAGCTTCCTTTTTCTCTAAACTCAAGCAAGACTTCCTCTTTATGTTTATCCTTGCCATGCGTTACATATACATCATCAAAGTTTTTTTCCCAATATCCACGAGCTTCATCGATGCTTTGATACTCTATAACCTCGCTTTGCTCAACTAATGGATAGACTAAAAGAACTTGATTATTTTTAGCTATCTCTTTTTTTATTCGTTCTAGTAACTCAGAAAAATCATTTTTATGAATCACTTCACTAGTTATATCTTTTTTAAAAGGAGTTGTAGTTATCAAACTTACATCTATATGAGCAGTTTCAATCATCGCTTGTGTTCTTGGAATCGGTGTTGCACTAAACTGTAAAAAGTGTGGTTTTTTTTCTTTAGAACCAACAAGTTTTTCTAACATATTTCTTTGCTGTGTTCCAAAACGATGCTGTTCATCTACCATAACCAAACCAGCAGGTGGCAGTTCTCTATATAAAAGAGCGTGTGTTCCTATGATAAAATCATACTCACTTAAATCTACTTTTTTTGTTTTGTTAGTCACCAAAACACTTTTGAGATTTGGAAGGTATTTTTGTGCTTCTTCAAATAGTTGATTTGCTAATAATGTTGTTGGTGCCATTAAAATTGAGCAACTTTTTCTCATCATATATGCAGATGCTAGAATAACCATAGTTTTTCCACTACCAACATCACCCACTATCATTCGTTTTGAAGCTACATCTTTTGCAAAATCATTTTTTATATCTTCTATGGTTTGCATCTGCTCTTTAGTTAACTTAAAAGGTAACGATGAAGTCCAATCATCATAAGTTGCATCTACTCTTACTAATGGCTCGAAATATCTTCTCTTAGATGCTAAAAGTTTCATATAAACAAAAAGTTCTAAATATTTCATAGCATCTATACTTTTCTTATCTAATTCTTTTAGATTATACATAGAAGTAGGAAAATGAAGCTTTAATACTTCAAGTGCTATCTCTTCTTTTAAGCCTTCTGATTTTAGTAGTTCTAAAGTAAGATTATTTTGCACTAAACGAAGCATAACATCATTTCTGAGAGTTGATTTGTATTTTGGAGTTATAGAACCCATGGTTGTTATTTTTCTTGGCATACTCATACTACAGTTACCAACTTTACAGTCAATAATACCATAAAAATAATCTCTATCTCCAACTTTAAACTGATGCATCATATAAGATTTTGGACGAAATAAAACTCCATTTATAGTGTGTCCTAAGTTGTGTGCATAAAAAGTTATTTGGATTGTATTTGGCGCACGAAAAACCGACTCAACACTAGCATCTATGAGTTGAGCCTTGCCCATATCTATACTATCTTTTAAGGTTAAGTCTTCGTAAGAATGTGGAATCATAAGAGAGAGTTCACACCAAGAGTTTATCTTTAGTTTTGAAAATTTTGTTTGAATATCTTTTGTGAGGTTCATAAGACAACTACTATTTTTTATCTTCTAATTTCTTCAATCTTACATGAAGATTTCCAACCATAAATACTAAAATAACTATAATTAAAACAAAAACTATATCTTCGATGGTTTGCATAATTTTTCCTTTTTGTGTTATAATCAGCCTTAAGATACTAGAGGCTATTACCTCTAGTATAATTCCTTGAACAGCTTAACTACTATAAAAATAATAGTTATTACTTTCAGGATTATGTTAAGAATATACATCTTAACCTCCTAAGTCTGATTTTGTCCCACCTTTTGGTGGTGACAATACAATTATAAAGAAAAAACCGATAACTCCTTAAAAACTTTGCAATTTGTCATATTTTTAAACTATTTTGTAACTATCGCAAAACTCATCTCTAAAATCTCTTTATGACTTTTAATAAACTCATTTAAATCTTTTAGTTTTAAATCTTTTATCTTTTTAAGTTCTAGTGCTGAATGTCCTAACTCTTGACCTTTGTAAAACTCCATAAAAGTTCTGTTAAGTCTTTGTCCCATAGTTTCAACTCTTAATGGCTCACTTCCTAAAAGAAACTTTTTAGTTTGCTCTAACTCTTCTTTTGTAACACCATCTTTTACAAACTTAGCTACAACTTCTTTAACAGTTTTTTGAGCTTCTTCAAGTGACTCTAGTTTTGTTTGTAAATAACCTGTCATATATGAACTTGATTTACTTACACTTACCCTTGCATAAGCAGAATATGCTAAACCTTTTTTAACTCTTATCTCTTCCATTAGTCTTGAGCCAAAACCACCTGTTCCTAAGATGAAAGTTGCAACTCTCGCCTTATAATAATCCTTAGAATCAACATTCATATTGTAAGGTGAACCAAAATAAACATAAGCTTGTTTTGTATCTCTTTTTAAGATGTTTTGAGTAGCTTTTTTACTAACTTCATAATGTTTTAAAGCTTTCATCTCACCTTTTGGCATAGCTTTTATAATATTTTTTATTTTAACCTTTACACTTTGTATATCTACATCTCCACCAACAACTACAATAAGTCTAGAACTTACTAAATGCTCTTTTAAGAATGCTTTAACATCATTTAATTTTATGCTCTGAACACTTTTTATAGTTCCAGAAGATGGATTTGCTAAAGGTGTGTTTTTAAATAAAAGTGCTTTTAACTCATTAGATGCTACATAGTCAAAATCATTTACTTTTGCACTAAGTGAGCCTATTGTTGTTGTTTTGATTTTGCTCATTACCTCATCTGAAAGGTTTGGGTCTTCTAATAGAGAAGCAAAATATTTAAGTCCTTGGTTAAACTCATCTTTTAATGCTCCAACTTCCATAACAAAAGTTTCTTTACCTGCAGATGCAGATATATGAATAGCTTTACTTTCCAAAACTTCAGCAAATGCTAACGAACCAAGTTTTTTCGTTCCTTCACTCATAACTCTTGCACTAAATCTTGCTAAACCTGCTTTAGTTGTGTCCGTTATAGTTCCACTATTTTTAAAAACAAACTGCATTGTTGCAAGTGGAAGTCTTTTATCTTCTTCAAAAATCAAAGGTATTTTCAACCCATCTACTTGCATATATTGTATTGTTGTTGCCATTATCATCTGTCCTGTCATTAGTAATATTAAAAGGTATTTCATTAAAACTTCTTTAGTATTTTGTAAGCTGTATCTCTCACAGCTGGTGTTTCACCTATATCTCGGATAAGCTCTATCATCTCTTCTTTTGCCATTGTATTTGTTACCCCTGCACTGCTTACAACATTTTCTTCCATCATAGTTGAGCCTAAATCATTAGCCCCAAATCTAAGTGCCATTTGTCCGATATATGCTCCTTGAGTGACCCAAGAACTTTGAATATTAGGCACATTATCCAGGTAAAGTCTAGCAACAGCTAAAAGTCTTAAGTATCGGTTAGAAGTTGGTTTCTCCATATCTGGAATAAGTCGTAAAAGCTCAGTATTTTGACCCTGAAAACTCCACATAATAAATGCTCTAAAACCACCTGTTTCATCTTGAAGTTTTCTAATCATTTCAAAGTGCTTTATTATGTCTTCATCGCTTTCAACAGTTCCGTACATCATTGTCGCCGTTGACATAATATCAAGTTTATGAGCTTTTCTATGTATATCTATCCAAACTTTTGAGTCTATTTTCTTTGGTGCTATAATATCACGAACCTCATCACTAAGTATCTCCGCTCCAGCACCAGGGATAGATGCCAGACCTTTTACTTTTAAACGCTCCAAAACCTCTTCAACGCTAATGCGAGAAACTTTAGCTATAAAATCAATCTCAATAGAAGAAAATCCATGAATAGTAATACTCGGATACTTAGTGTGAATATGCTCAACTAAATCCTCATACCACTCTATTTTTAACTTTGGGTGCACTCCACCCTGAAATAATATCTGAGTTCCGCCTATTTCTAAAAGTTCATCTATCTTGGCATCTATCTCCTCAAATGTTAAAACATAAGCATCTACATCTTTTTCATGTCTATAAAAAGCACAAAACTTACAATCAACCCAACAGATATTGGTGTAGTTTATATTTCTATCTACTACAAAGGTAGTTATACCTTTTGGGTGAAGCTCTTTTTTTCTTGCACTTGCCAAGCGACCAAGTTCTTTTAAATCAGCATTTTTGATTAAATCAAGGGCTTCTTCATTACTTAACCTTTTTTGCATTGTCCAGCTTTTGTTGTTATATTATCCATGCCTTTATTTATCTTTTGAGATGGCGTCAAGCACACCATTTATAAATTTTGGAGATTGCTCAGTTCCAAAAGCTTTTGTAATTTCTACTGCCTCATTTATAACAACAGCAGAATCTAACTCACCAAATAAAATCTCATAAGTAGCAAGTCTAAGAGTAGCTCTTTCTATGCTCCCTAATCTTTGGAAATCCCACTCTTTTAAGTGTTCAATTATTACCTTATCACAAGCTTCAAGATTATCCATTACTCCTGAAAAAAGTCCTAAGGCAAAATCTTTTTGTTTATTACGAATTTTTTTTTCTTCTAAAATCTCATCTGTATGTTCGGCAATATTTCCATTTCCCAAATCATAAGCATAAAGTAGGCTTACAACAGCCATACGAGCGTGATGTCTAGTCGCCATTAAATATTCTCATAAAGGTCTAGCATCTCGATAACAGTTGTCATCGCTTCAAAACCTTTATTTCCAGCTTTTGTTCCAGCTCTTTCTATCGCTTGTTCGATTGTATCAGTAGTAAGCAGACCAAATGAAACTGGTTTTTGATACTTTAAACTCATAGTAGCAATTCCTTTTGTAGCTTCTGCAGAAACATAATCAAAGTGAGGAGTTGCTCCACGAATCACTGCACCTAAAGCACAAATTGCATCATATTTTCCACTAGATAATAGTTGGTCAACAACCATTGGAAGTTCAAACGCTCCAGGGATTAAAACATGAGTTAATTCATCTTCATTTCCACCATGACGATTGAAAGCATCTTCTGCCCCTTCAACCAATCTATCAACTATAAAGTGATTCCATCTTGTGCTAACTATCGCAATTTTTTTGCCGTTTATTACTTTTAACTTACCTTCAACTAACTTCATTTATATTCCTTATATTTCTTGTATTTTTTTGATTTTGCTTATTAAAGCTTCTAACTCTTCAAGTTTGACCATATTTGGTCCATCACTTAAAGCTACACTTGGGTCAAAGTGTGTTTCCATAAAGAATCCATCGACACCAACCGCAGCTGCTCCAGATGCTAAGTATGGAACCATTGAACTATCTCCACCTGTTTTACCATCTTTAGCTGTTGGCATCTGAACAGAGTGAGTTGCATCAAAAATCACTGGTGCAAATTCTCTCATAGTTACTAAGTTTCTCATATCTACAACCATGTTTCCATAACCAAAAGAGTTTCCTCTCTCACAAAGGTAAACACCATATTTTAGTGAGTTTTCATAAGTAGCATCTGAGCATCCACGAGTTTGAAGCACTTTTAAAACTGGATAAAGCATAGCATCTCCACTTAAGAACTGTCCTTTTTTAATATTAATCTTACGCTCTGTCTTTGCACACGCAACTAACAAGTCAGTTTGACGACATAAAAAAGCAGGGATTTGTAACATATCTGCTACCTCTCCAACAGCGTTTACTTGAGTAGATTCATGCACATCAGTAACAATTTTGTATCCAAAATCATCTTTTACTTTTTGTAAAATTCTTAAACCTTCTTCCATCCCAAGCCCACGAAAGCTCTCTAATGATGTTCTGTTTGCTTTGTCAAAACTAGCTTTAAAATAAAAATCAATCGCATCATCATTATAATATTTCTCTAACGACTTAGCTATTTTAAAAATATTTTCTTCACTCTCAATGACACAAGGTCCTGTTAATAATGTCATATATTCTCCCATAAAATAAAGAAAGATTATATCATATTGGAATTAATCTAAAGTTATTTAGCTCTAGCCACAAGCATATAGATTTTCATTTCACTAGATATAATAAACCACTAGAATGAACTACCCAAAGGATATGCCACTTCTACTTTTCTTTTTATATTTACCTGTTTAAACTCTATAATTTTCTCTTCTGTAATAGCTTCAATATCGATAATAGTTCCATAACTGTTTCTCCCCAATGTTGCTGTTACAAGGGTAGATGCATTTGTTATATAATTTGTGATTAATTCTTTTTTTGTATCTGATATATCTTGACTTGAATGACCTATCAGTTTATCTTTTTGAGAGTTTGTTACACTATTTTGCAGATTAGAAAATTCGGTAGTTTACTTTGAACTAACATCATATCTCCTTTAATTGATATACTGCTAGTTTATATTAATATAATGTCCACATAATGGTTATTTCTGTCTTAAAAGGACATTGAAAAGATGATAATTAAGCATCAAAAATAAATTAGTTATCACTTTAAAGAGGATATTTTATTTGTTTATATTAAGTATTAGTTCACTATAATCAGAATGAATAAATAGTTATACAAAGGAGTTTAAAATTTTACCTGAAAATATACCACCAATGCCACAATCATTAGTATTTGAATTTGAAAATATAAAACCGAAACTTCAATCTCTAAATAAAGATAATATTAACTTGTTACAAGAAATATATCAATATATTGATAAAATAGTTTCAACTCAAGATAAAGTTATTAGTTGTTCTAAAGGATGCTCTAGATGTTGCAAGATGGATATTCAAATTACAGAGTTGGAAGCAAATTATATCTCCAAAATGACTAAAATACAATATACAAACAATAATAAGATTTCAAATAAGCATACTAATAATTGTCCTTTTTTAAAAAATGATTTATGTTCAATATATGAATATAGACCATTATATTGTAGGTATCATGTAATTTATAGTAATCCTGATAACTGTGGTTTACCTCACGAACAAGAAGAAAAATTTTCAAATTCATTTATTAATAAAATTCAAATGTATAATCTTATCTGCAATAAAGGATATAAAGATATTAGAGATTGGTTCGTGTAACAAATCATTTCTCGTTCTACCTTTCCCTAGGTGTAACTCTTAATAAAATAGATTCAATAAATTTTATTTATTAAAATATATATCATTTTGATATAATGGTGTATATATAAAAGTAGGAGTTTATTATGTTGGCTTTAAAACAAGAACAACTTTTTGATGAGATAGATATTTTACCAATAGATTTAAAAACTAAAATTGTTGATAAAATATTAGCTAGTATAACACCTGCAAATTCTTCTATAGATGCACTATGGATAAAAGAAGTGAACCAAAGAAAAACTGATATTGAATCCAACAATGTATCCCTTGTTGATGGAGATGAAGTTTTCAAAAAAATATCTAAAAGACTCAATTCATAAATGACATATTCTTTTCATCCGGATGCTGAACTAGAATTAAATGCTTCCGTTGATTATTATCAAGAATGCAAAGAAGACCTTGGTTCAGAGTTTGCATACGAAGTTTACAAAACAATACAAAGAGTTTTAGAGTTTCCAACTGCTTGGCAAAAGCTAGATGAAGATATAAGAAGATGTTTAACAAATAGATTTCCATTTGGAGTTATTTACTACCAAAGAGACGACGAGATTATTATTTTAGCCGTTATGCAACTCAACAGAAAACCAAATTACTGGAAAAATAGAGAATAACCCTATTTAGCTTTTGCAACCATTATACCGGCAAAAACAATCAAAACAATTCCAAAGGTTGTTGTCATAGTTGGTAAAGAATCACCCAATAATAGACCTACAAAAATAGCGAAAATGATGTTTGTATAACTTACAGCTCCAACTATTCCTGCCTTAGTTTCGCCATAAGCTTTTGTCATAAAATACTGAGAAAAAGTTCCTAAAATACCAAGCCCAACAACATATAACCAAACAATGCCAGTTGGCATGATAAACTTACCAAGCATAAAATCTAAGTCTGGATTTGTTATAAATTCTGAGAGTATAAAAAGGATTATCGGTCCAATAGTTCCCACAAGAGTAAAAGATAAAACAATGGCTCTTGTGTCATAAAACTTTCTAAGTTCTCTAACTGAAGTGTAAGCTAAAGCCGCTCCAATTCCGCTAAATATACCAAGTAAATCATACTTAGTAAAACCCATACTACTTGGCTGAGTAATAAGAACTATACCGCCAAATCCTATAAACACCGCAAACCAAGCAGAAGTAGAAAGTTTTTCTTTTAAAAAAAACCAAGCAAAAATAGCAGTAAAGATAGGAGCTGTTTTACTAAAGGTTACGGCATCTCCTAGCGGTATATTTGCTATGTTGTAAAAGTATGCTAGAAGTGCAGTAAAACCCATGGTTCCACGAAAAAGAAGTAAATAAGGTTTCCCTCCGCTATTAGTCATTGGCTTTTTATATATTGCATAACTTATAAGAGCGACACCAAATATATTTCTAAAAAACACAACTTCGAGTGAAGACATATGTCCAGATGCAAGTTTTGCTAATGCACCCATTATGGCAAAAGTAAAAGATGCCATAAGCATATACTTTACGCCATTATTTAAATTTTTTATTAGTTTCATAGATGCAATTATACCCATCTATTAACTTGCATTTTATATAATCACAAAATAAACTAATCTACATAGGAAAAATCATGAGTAATTTAATAATTTTATTTATCATTGGATACATTTTATACAAAGTTTTTAAAAGTTACGCTCGTTTTACAAACTACTCTCAAGAAGCTTTTAAAAACTTCTCTGTTTCTAAAGAATCTTTACAAAAAAGTGATTTAGGTCTTTTTGTAGCTTTAGTTGCAAAAGTTGCTAAGGCAGATGGAAAAGTTGATGCACTCGAAGCCCAGCTTGTTGGCATAATGTTTGATGATATTTCTGCAGTTTTTCCAGAACCAAGCAAAACAAAAGATATACTTAAACAGATTTTTGATGAAGAAAAAGATAGAAGTGATAACCTGGAAGAAGTGGCTCAAGCTCTAGGTCAAGCGATAAAAAGAGATAAAGCGAAAGAACAACAGTTCATGGGCTTTTTAATCCAACTAGCCTTCATTGACGGTGAAGTTTCTCAAAGTGAAGATGATGTTTTACAAACAATAGCACAAGCTTTTGAGTTTGACCCAAATGCTTACCATGCAATATTTGACCAGTTTGAGAAAATGATGAAAAATATCCACCCTAAAGCAAATATCGCAGATGCTTATAAACTTTTAGGTGTACACGAGAGTGATGAAATGAGTGTTATCAAAAAAGCATACAGAAAACTTGTACGAGAATATCATCCAGACATCATAAAATCTCAAAACAAAGGTGAAGATTATATGCAAAAAGCAACTGCAAAAACTCAAGAAATAAATCAGGCCTATGAGATGATAAAAAAGGTCAAAAAATAATTTAAGCTAAAGTGCGTTTACCTTAAAATCCCGTTCCCAAAAAAAGTCTATCCATTCATCTGCTTCATTTACCCAAAAATCAGGCTCATAAACAGATGTTTTTTTATAAAAAAGTGTAGTTGCTTTAAAGTCTATATTCTTGTATTTTGCTCTTAAATGTTCCATGATAGCTTTTAAAGTATCTCCGCTATCTGCTATATCATCAACTACTAAAACTCTAGAAATATTTTGAAAATTACAATCTCCGAAAATACTAAGCATCTCTCTTTTACAAGTTTTATCATAAAGTTCTGTTCGTAGAGTTTGAACCTCACGAATATCTAAACCTTCAGCAATAGCATGAGATAAGGTCAGTCCACCTCTTGCGATGCCAACTATAACTTCCGCTTCAAATGCTTTTACATTCAATAGTAACTTTTTTGTGTCACATTTAAAATCTTCATAAGAGTAATATTTCATAAAAGTATTATACTAAAATTTAATCAAAGCACATAGTTAATAAAAATTGTTGTAAGATTACTAATAGTATAATTAAGCATAATAAAAAAGAATCGGTTTTCCGTTGCAAACAAGAAAATGTTTTAGCTCCGAAATGGACTTGTGTCCCTATGGTTGAAGGTAATTATGCTGGTGTTGGTATCGCTCACAAGAGTGCCGTTGGTATAGGTCAAGGTCGTTAAAGATACTTAACTTAATAAAATATACAAAAAATCTACCATGTAGTAACTTACATATTTCATTTTCATTCATTTGTTTATCTAATACAGTTTTGTTTAATAAATCATTTACCTTAAGCTTTATGACACCCCCCCTACTATGTTGTTTCGGTTGTAAAAACTGATAAATATACAAGCTTATTTTCTATAAATAATAGTTTTAAATATGTTTGCCGGTCATATTTAGTACCATTGTCCTCTAGTTCTTTTATCCAGATAATTGTTTGTTTATTTTTTATTTTTTTAACTTTTAACAATGTCTCAAGAGTTGTCTTTGTCATGCCAATATACAGACCAAGTTTATTTTTGCCTATAATTTTTTTATTTGTTTTGATACATTTAATATTTTTTGCTTGGTTTTTAGATAACTCATAGCCATGACCAAGTAAATTAGTGGTATACACAATATAAATATTTTTTTTATAGCAGTAGCTTATCTCCCCACAAGACCCTTCGTTTATTGGTGCTCCTGTATGCGATTTTATTTTTGTTTCTAAATACTCTATACCGTTTGGAGCTATACCTTTGATAACTTGTACTCCACTTGCATTTACTTCACTTAATAACACTTCTCCTGATAGCATTCCACTCGCGTTTAATACATTTGAAAAAAACAAAACGAATATTATCAGTATGGTCTTATATTTCATATATATGCCTCTTTTCAAAATTTAAAACTGTTCTTGCTGCGTAATTATTAATACCACTACAATCATAAGCATGTTCAGCGTGTAAACTAAAAATGAATAAAATATTTGTTAAAAGTATTTTCATCTAACTACCTCTAATGTATGGTCTAAGCTTTTCCAAATTTTCTGACGAATCGTTTTTCCTAAAATTATACATCCGGTAGATGCATTTCCTGGATCACTTATTTTATCCCCGTGAATTTGAAAGAATGTTCTTCCTAAAGCATTATGCCCTTTAGGAACTAAAGGCATAGAATAAGGTCCTGTTACACCACTGTATCTAGGACTTTGGATTGTATATAAACCTCTAGGTATGGGACCTTTATCGGCAATATGTTGCATTGCAGGTTTATTTTTATAGTTTCCTTTACCCGAATAACCATCTTTAAATACCACTTTTCCGTTATGTTTTAAAAAACCAGTAGATTGACTATAAACCCAGCTCATTAACCATCAACACCCATTCTAATATCATCTGAACTAGATGTACTAGCAATTTCATGTCGTAATGATATTTTTCTATATACAAAGTTAACATTTTCAAAAATACCTTCTTCTTCAGTGTTTAAGGCATTAATATCTACAACAATTGCATCTTCCAGGGCAATTGTATAAAAATGTTCTTGTTTGCCTGTATAAGCAGTTCTATAAATCTTTAATTCTATGTTAGTAAGTGTTTCGCCTTTATTTAAAGCTTCAGCTAGAAGAGGAGAACTTTTATCTAAATATTTTACAATGCTTAAAGGCTCATGTGTTCTTCTTCCAAAAGGCTGACCTGTTGCAGTGTTTACAGGAACAGCAGAACCATAGTTAAATGTCTTGATAAATATTTCATCTTCATGACCATTTTGATAAATATTACCAACAGATTCAGGCGTAAAAGCACCTTCTGAAATGGAACCTTGTGTACTACCCTTAATTGTCATAAAAATTGAATTATCCATAATGTACCTTATTTAGTAAAATTAACATAATATATCAAATATAAACTTATACTTCCTATAAATTTTAAAATATTTTTATAAACTAACAATCTAATGTAACATATAAAAAGAGACTTAATCGAAGCCCATAGTGATATTCCAATTAGTATTTATAAGTAGTTAAAAATAATGGAATCCTAGTGCCTATACAAAAAACATAATTTCAAGTAAATATGAAAGAAATTACATAGTTAATAAAAATTGTTATAAGATTACTAATAGTATAATCAAGCATAATAAAAAAGGAGATCAAAATGATCAAAACTTTATCGTCAATCGCATTAGCAGGTTTAGTAGTTGCAACAATTACAGGTTGTAGTAGTACAGCCCCAGAACTAAAAGAAGAAGCGGATTTCCGTTGCAAACAAGAAAATGTTTTAGCTCCGAAATGGACTTGTGTCCCTATGGTTGAAGGTAATTATGCTGGTGTTGGTATCGCTCACAAGAGTGTTGCTGGTATGGGTCATATGAGAAAAATTGCTATAGCAGATGGCAGAAGTAATTTAGTTCAACAAATCAAGTCTCAAGTAAAAGACAAAGTTGAAACATTCACTCGTACAACTGGTGTTGCTGATGGAGAAACTGTAGATCAAGTAAATACTGCTGTTTCAAAGCAAATAGCAAAAGTTGACTTACAAGGTTCAAAGCTTGTAGATACTTGGACTTCACCATCTGGTAATTTATATGTATTAGTTACAGTTCCTGAAGCTACTGTAAATGGTGAAGTTAAAAAAGCTGTTAAAACAAGTTTTAAAAATGACCAAGCTCTATGGCAACAATTTCAATCTAAAAATGCTTTAGAAGGCCTAGATAAAGAATTTCCAACTGACTAATTGTGAACTTTTTGTATGGATAGTAATAGACTAAATTCTTTCCGTTATCCGTTAGCAAGCTAAGCTTGCTAACAATCAAAAAAACTTTTTTTTAGCTATACTTCCACAAATATTTCTACTTCTATTACTACAAGGTTCTAACTCATGAAAAAAGTCGCAATAATCGGTCGTCCAAATGTTGGAAAAAGCTCACTTTTTAATCGACTAATCAAAAAAAGAGATGCAATAACATCAGAGCAAGCTGGAACAACAAGAGATGTGAAAAGAAGAAACACAATTATTATAAATAAACAAGTTGAACTTCTTGATACAGGTGGATTAGATAAGGGTTGCGAGTTATTTGATAAGATAAAAGAGATGTCACTTAAAGCTGCTTACAAAGCGGATATCATACTCTATATGGTTGATGGAAAAGGCATTCCTGAAGAAGAAGATAAAAAACTTTTTTACGAACTTCAATCTATGGGTAAAGATATGGCATTAGTTGTTAACAAAATTGACAACGACAAAATGAAAGAAAAACTTTGGGATTATTATGAGTTTGGTACAGATGCTATATTTGGAATCTCTGTTTCACACAACAGAAACACAGTTGAACTGCTTGAATGGATAGCTTCAAAAGTTCCAGATAGTGATATCGTAAAAGAAGATGGCGAGGAACAAGAGCTAACTAAAATCACAGAAGATGAGATTAGTGATGATGATTTTTTTGCTAAATACTCTCATACAGATGAAGAAGATGATGGATTTACTTACTGGGATGAAAGTGAAGAAGTAGACAACTCTATCTTTGCTCAAAATGATTTAATAAAACAGTTTGATGAAAATGATGTAAATCACATCAAAATTGCAATTATCGGACGAACAAATGTTGGAAAAAGTTCACTTTTAAATGCCCTTTTAGGAGAAGAACGCTCTGTTGTAAGTAGTGTTGCAGGAACTACTATTGACCCAATTGACGAAACTGTAAATTATAAAGACAAACAAATAACCTTTGTTGATACAGCAGGTTTAAGAAGAAGAGGTAAGATTTTAGGCATTGAAAAGTACGCTCTGATGAGAACAACAGAGATGCTAGAAAGTGCGAATATGGCTCTGATTGTTCTAGATGCTAGTGAGCCATTTTTAGATTTAGATGAAAAGATTGCTGGTTTAGTTGATAGCAACAGATTAGCATCTATCATCGTTTTAAATAAATGGGACATTTCTAAAAAAGAGGAACATGATAAAATCCTAAAAGAAGTTAGAGATAGATTTAAATTTTTAGCTTATGCACCTATTATCACTTTATCTGCTCTTTCACACCAACGAGTTGATAAACTGCATGAGATGATTTTAGAGATAAATGAAAACTACTCTCAACGCATCTCCACTTCAAAAATAAATGAAGTTGTAGAAAAAGCTCTAAGACGACATACTCTACCAAGTGTGAGTGGGCAAGTTATAAGAATTTACTACGCAACGCAGTATGAAACAAGACCACCAAAAATTGCAATTATTATGAACAAACCAAGTGGTCTTCACTTTACATATAGAAGGTACTTAACAAATAAACTACGAGAAGCTTTTAACTTTACTGGAACACCAGTTCTTTTTAAAGCTAAAAAGAAAGGTGAGAAGTAGAAGGAAAATAGTTCCTTCTATGCATCTTTAGGTGTTTGTTTTATCACTCTGTAAATCACAAAAGCCCCAATTGCCAATGTTATAAAAGTAAAAGCAAAAGAAAATGTTTTAGTAACTACATACCCTACAATTAACAAAGACAATACAGTTGGTACTTCATTATAAGCTCTAAAGAAGTTTCCACTTTTAGAATAGTTTTCTTTTTCTAGCTCTACTCTATAATATTCTAAAGAAAATGAATATGCCATTAGGGAAATTACTACTAAGATTTTAGCGTACATCCATATATCCCCTTCTAATAAATCAGGTCTAAGAAATAGCATCCAAATTCCACTAATTACCGTTGCCCACATTGCAGGAAGTCCTATGTACTTGTACATTTTATATTCTTGAATTTTTATAACTTCTACAAAATCTGGTTTGTTTTTATGCTCTGTGTGATATACATATAATCTTGGTTGATAAAAAAGCATTGCCATCCATGACATAACTGCCATAATATGAAATACAACTATCCATAAATAATAATCCATAATATTCATCTAATTAAAAATTCTTCTCTATTGAAAAAGTATAATAATTAGAACCACCTTTTTCAACATCATTTATTAAACCAAAGACACCTGAACGATGTTTTAGGGTAAAACCTAGGTATAGTTCATCTAAAGGCTTATAGCGTATAAGTTTTGCTAAATCAAAATCAACACTTACTTCCATATAGTTTAAGATTTTAGAATTATTGTCATTATTGTCTATTGCCTCTTTTTTTTCTACATAAAGGATTCCGCTTGTATATGAAACACCCTCACCTAAACCTATTCTAACTCGATTTTTTAAAAAATCTATATTCCAATAAGCTTTTAGATAAAGAGTTCCTTCGTATATATCATCTTGTAAACCTGCTTCATCAAACTGAGCGAAACCTGCTCTTGCATAAATATCAAAAGGTAAATCAAAAGCCCGTTTTTTTAAAGCATAACCGCCATCTAAGGCAGTTACTTTTAAATCCTCGGGATATGGCTTTATATCTAAAAATAGAACTTCTCCGAAGGTACTATCTGTAACTTTACCATGAGCAAATCTAAGAGAATAATCTTTATCTGCACTCAAACTTAAAAATAAAAATAATAAAACTAAATATTTCAAATATGATTCCTAAATAATAAACTAGGTGTCAAGAGTTTCTAAATCTTTTATAGATGCATTAGAATGCTCAATAACCTTTGTGTGTAAACGACGAAGAGCTTTTGAAGTTCTGTCAATTGCTAAATCTATAGCAGCATCTAGGTTATCATCTGCTTGGTTTATTACAACAGGTGAAGCATGAGCGATATGAATATCAAACTCAATAGAAATACCTTTTTTTTCAGCTTTAACATTAACATTGACCGTAGTTATATCCAGTGTATATTTTGAAAAACCTTCAATAGCAGACTCGATGTGTGCTTTGTTGTTAGCACTAAGAGTAATATCTTTTGCGCGAATTTGTACATTCATAATAAATCCTTTATTTAGTAGCTCATAGCCACTATATATATACTTTTATAATAACAGAATAAAGCTGAGATTGGTATAATACAAGAAATTAATTTAGGATTTTAAAATATGAAAAGAGTTTTAACTGGTATTCAACCATCTGGTGATTTACATATTGGAAACTATTTTGGCTCTATAAAACAGATGGTAGATGCGCAAAAGGATAATGATACTTTTGCCTTTATAGCAAACTATCATGCGCAAACTAGTATAAATGACGGAAAAAGATTAAGTGAACTTACCATGCAGTGTGCAACTGATTTTTTAGCACTTGGTATAGACCCAAATAAATCAACCTTCTGGGTTCAGTCAGATGTAAAAGAAGTACTTGAGTTATACTGGGTTTTATCTTCATTCACTCCAATGGGATTGCTTGAGAGAGCGCATAGTTACAAAGACAAAACTGCCAGAGGACAAGCTACAAATCACTCATTGTTTTCATACCCTGTTCTTATGGCAGCAGATATTTTAATCTTTGGTTCTGAGATAGTTCCTGTTGGAAAAGACCAAATTCAACATGTTGAAATCGCTAGAGATGTGGCAATAAAGTTTAACAATAAATATGGAGATATTTTAACAGTTCCAGAGTTTAGAGTTCAAGAAGAAGTACAAACTGTTCCAGGTATTGATGGACAAAAGATGTCAAAGAGTTATGGAAATATTGTAAATATTTTTGGTGAGCAAAAAAAGCAATTAAAAACTATCAAAAAAATTGTAACTGAAAATGTAGCCATGGAAGAGCCAAAAGAATATAAAAATTGTAATGTTTACAATATGGCAAAACTATTTTTAAATCAAAATGAACTTGTAGAACTTCAAAATAGATACAAGAATGGTAAAGAAGGTCATGGGCATTTCAAGCTATATCTTGGGGAAGTAATGTGGGAATATTTTGCAGAATTTAGAGAAAAACGCTCTTACTATGAAAAAAATCAAGATGAAGTTAGAGACATTTTAAATCTTGGCTCAAAAAAAGCCAAAGAAATAGCCTCTCCAATGATAGAAACAATAAGAAATGTGACCGGAATTAGTTACTAACAAAAAAAAGTGATACAATGTGGCATTTAAACGACTAAGGATAAAATCATGCGTATACTTCTTCTAGTAATGACTTTGATATTTACACTAAATGCAAAATCTTTATTTAGTAATTCTGGGCAAAAAGAAAACTCAAAATACATTGGTGCTCTTAAAGACTTAGTAATAGCAACTCAAAAAACAAGAGGTTTAACAAACAATTACCTAAATGGTAATACAACCTCTATGCTCTTAGTCTATGGAACAAGAAAAGATATGAAGAAAGCAATCGGAATAATGGAGTCACTTCCATTAGCTGCTGACCCTATTATAAACTCTAGAGCAACTTCAATATCTCAATCATTAATATCACTTAATAGAGTAGCATTTAATAGAGAACCTGCTGGTGTATTTAGCAAATATACAGAATTAATAGAACAAACTTTAATGCTTGCACAAAGTGTTTCTAAGCGTGGTTCAAATGAGTTAAATCCTTTAGGTCAGGAACTATCAACTATTATGATGGAAGTGATTTTACCTTTTACTGAGTATGTTGGACAAATGAGAGGAATGGGTTCTGGAATTGTTGCAAAAAGAAAAATTACTCCAAAACAAAATGCTCAGATGCTAGCTATTATAAATGAGATACAAATCTTAAGCTCAACTCTACTGGCAGATATGCAAAATGTATTATCAAAAAATGGCAAAAAATTTAATACAAATATTTCTATCAAACTTGCTCAAATTGAACAAGCGACTAAAACTTATATATCTTTAACAAAAAAAGATGTTTTAGAGGAAAAAAATATTAATTTAAATACAAATAATTACTTCAATCAAGGGACAAGCTTAATTTCACAACTTATTGAAGTTTATAACATAAATAATAAGGTGATTTTAGAAGATTCAAAAGGATGGATTTAAACAAAGAGTTTATCTTTGTTTATCCAACCAAACCATTAATCCTTTTTGAGCATGAAGTCTATTTTCTGCTTCATCAAAAATAATTTTTGAATGTTCTTCAAAAGTTTTCTCACTAACTTCTAATCCTCTATATGCCGGTAAACAGTGCAACAACTTAGCATCTTTTTTTGCTAAGAGCATCATCTTATCATTTACCATAAAACCTTTAAAAATATTTATACGATCCTCTTTTTCTTCTTCTTTTCCCATTGAAGTCCAAGTGTCTGTTGTAACAACACTAGCACCCTTAACTGCTTCACAAGGATCATGCATAGTTTTTATAACAGCTCCACTTTCTTTTGCTAAAAGAAGTGCAACTTGTAAGATATTTTCATCAACTTCATAACCTTTTGGGGTTGCTATTCTTAGCTCAAAACCAAGTTTTGCAGCAAGTATCATCCAAGAATGAGTCATATTATTTCCATCACCAATATAAGCACAAACAATATCTTCACTAGATTCATATTCCACTAAAGTCATATAATCTGCTAAAAGTTGTACAGGATGAAAAGAATCTGTCAAACCATTTATAACTGGTACTTTTGAGAATTTTGCGAACTCTTCTATCATTGATTGCTCAAAAGTTCTAATCATTACCATATCGCACATAGAACTGATTACTCTTGCTGTATCTTTGATAGGTTCTCCACGACCTAAATGAATATCACGGTTTGATAAAAACAGAGCATGACCACCTAGCTGTGACATACCTGTTTCAAAACTAACTCTAGTTCTTGTTGAACTTTTTTCAAAAATCATTGCAAGTGTTTGATTTTCTAACTCTTTTTTATAAATTTTAGATTTTAGATTTTTCTTTATATCAAGGGAAATATCAATAATTTCTAATATCTCTTCTTTAGTAAAATCTTGTAATGTTAAAAAATGTCGCAATGAAAATCCTTTGACTAAAATTCTTTTTTAAAAAAAGCATTTATTATACCCTAATTTTGCTTTTGAAGCATTTTAGCAACTTCTTTTGCATGATAAGAGATAATTATATCTGCTCCTGCTCTTTTAAAAGAAACCATGGTTTCCATTACAACTCTATCATAATCAATCAGGTCATTTAACCCTGCTATTTTCAGCATGGCATATTCGCCACTTACATTATAAACAGCCATTGGAAGTGAAGTATTATCTTTGATTTCACGAACTATGTCTAAGTAAGCAAGAGCAGGTTTTACCATAAGTATATCTGCTCCCTGTACCTCATCTGAAATAGATTCACTTATAGCTTCTCTTCTGTTGGCTGGATCCATTTGATAAGAGCTTCTATCTCCAAAAGATGGAGTAGATTCTGCAACATCTCTAAATGGTCCATAATATCCAGATGCAAATTTTGTAGAGTATGCCATTATTGGCAAGTTTTCATAACCATTAGCATCTAGCGCACTTCTAAGCGTTTGTATGATTCCATCCATCATTCCCGAAGGTGCTATCATATCTGCTCCAGCTTTTGCGTGTATAAGAGCTTGCTGTGCTGATATTTCTAAAGTCGCGTCATTATTTACTGTTTCATTTTCAGCATCTATAATTCCACAATGTCCATGGTCTGTATATTCACAAAAACAAAGGTCTGTAACAACAAACATCTCTGGATGTTCTTTTTTTATAGCACGAATTGCACAAGCAATAATTCCATGTTCACAAAGAGAATCAGAACCAATAGAATCTTTTACATCAGGAATGCCAAATAAAATAATAGAATAAAGCCCTAACTTTTTCAACTCCCCACACTCTTTTAAAATTTCATCTAAGCTCATCTGAAATACTCCAGGCATAGATGCTACTTCTGTTTTAATATTCTCACCAGAACGAACAAAAAGTGGGTAAATAAAGTCATTGACACTCACATTTGTTTCTCTTACTAAGGCACGAAGATGATTATTTAAACGAGTTCTACGAAATCTTTGAAACATAATAAACCTTTTTTAGCTATAATTTTGAAAAATTTATTTTATCGTTTTAACCCAGATTATGCAATAGAGATTTATAAAATTTGCCTATGCTTGTATGCTAGGGGTGTTTAGTGAAAATTTTAAGCCACCTTATTGGTGGTGTAAATTTTCAATGAATGTGCCTAGTGTGCAATGATAGGTAAAGTTTTAATCTTCTATTCGCATAATTTGGGTTGAATGTTTAAATTAGGGTACATTAATTGAATATAGAGATTTCACAAATAGCAAACTTACCATCAAAATTTGGTCACTTCAAAGTAAAAGCCTTTAAAGAAGGGGCAAAAGAACATCTTGTAATATATAAAGACAACTTAGATGAAGTGCCTATAGTTAGGGTTCATTCAGAATGTTTAACAGGAGATGCTATAGGTAGTTTAAAGTGTGATTGCGGAGAACAACTTGAATACGCACTAAATCTGGCAAATAAAACCAATGGAATGGTTATTTATTTACGACAAGAGGGACGCAATATTGGTCTTTTAAACAAAATAAATGCTTATGCTCTTCAAGATGATGGACTAAATACAGTAGAAGCAAATCATCAACTAGGCTTTCGTACTGATGAGAGAACTTATGAGATGGTTACATATATACTTCATCACTTTGGCATAAAAAAAATAAAATTACTTACAAATAATCCAGATAAAATTAGTTCTATTAGTGATATTGAGATTGTACAAAGAGTTCCTATAATTATGAAATCAAATACTCACAATGAAGATTATTTAAATATAAAAAAAGATGAACTTGGGCATCTACTGTAATTTTAGTTAAATTTAGACTCAGCTAAAGCACCTAATCTTCGCTCAGAAGAATCTATTGTTTTTATAAGTTCTTTGGTAATTACTTTAAGTTCTTTATAGTAACTATTTGCTTTTTCTAGTTCCATTCCACTTACTTTTGAATTTCCAAATGCGTTTTGAAAGAAACCTTTTTTTTGTTTTTGAAAAAAAATATCAAATGTCTTTATATATTCTTCATGCCATCTGACATGAAGTATTTCAATTTTATCATAAAAAAGTGAGCCTAATATTGACCTTAAATCATCATTTCCAAGGTAAAGCCATTTACCAAAAACATAGGCTGTTTGCAAGGCTGCTGTTGGTATTTTTATATTTGATCCATCCATTGCAACTTCAAGTTTTTCCATCTGTTCCTCATATACTTTTTTAGCATTTTGAAATGATTCTACTGTTTTTTCTTTATCCATTATATTCACATTTATTTTATTTTGTTCATATTATTACATAATTTTATTTAAAAAAGTATATAATAATCTAAATTTTTTCAGGAGACCTACTTTGACACGACCAACACCGATCAATACTGAAATAAAATTTAGTACAAAAAAATACATAATCTCTAAAACAGATAAAAAAGGTATCATTATAGAAGTTAATGATTATTTCATGAAAGTATCTGGCTATAAAGAGTCTGAGCTTATAGGTCAATCACATAACATCCTAAGACATCCTGACATGCCAAAAGCAGTATTTACAATGCTGTGGGATAGACTTTTAAAAGGTAAAGGCATTACTGCTGTTGTTAAAAATCTGGCCAAAGATGGACGCTACTATTGGGTTGTTGCAGATTTTGAGATGATAAGAGATCATAAAACAGATAAAATCATTGCTTTTTCATCTTTTAGAAAAGCACCTCCACAAAAAGCAATAGATAAAATGACTCTTGTTTATGAAAAACTTCTAGAGATAGAAAAAAGAGATGGAACACATGATTCGCTGAAATATTTTCAAGGATTTTTAGATAGAAACAAAATAACTTATGATGAATTTATAAAAGAGTTAGTTGAAGAAGGTGGTTTATTTAAATCACTTAAAAGTATATTTTCATAATTTTAAGGCAATAAATTGAACCTAAAAACTACTATCGAACAAGAAAACATAGAACTACCAGATGACTTTTTTTATAATATTCAAAAGTACAAAGAACATCTTTTTAAATGGAACAAAATTCATAACCTAACAGGTGCTAAAGATGAATCAACTATAGATGAATTTATCTATGATGCTATTTTTCCTCTTACTTTTTTAGAGAAAACAAAAAATCTTTTAGATATTGGAACTGGTGCTGGTTTTCCAGGAATGATACTTGCAATGGCTATGCCCCAAACAGAAGTTACTTTAGTAGAACCTCTAAAAAAAAGAGCTGGTTTTTTGCAATTTATAAAAGCTGACTTAGGTCTTAAAAATGTTAGAGTTGTAAAAATGAAAGTTGAGGAAATGGAGAGTGAAATCTTTGAGCTTATCACATCAAGAGCAGTAACTGATACAAATATGCTGCTAGATTTAAGTAAAAACTTCAGAGATGAAAATTCTAAACTCCTTTTTTATAAAGGCGAAAAAGTTTATGATGAAATTAATGATAGCATTAAACATAAAATTATAAAAACTAAAAATAGACACTACTTACTTATTGGAGAAAATATATAATGATAAAATATCTAGTTGTAATAGGAGTAATAGCCTTTGTTTACTTTGTTTTTATTAAGAAAAAACCTAAAGTAGCACAAAAAAAAGAAACTCGCAAGAAAGAAGATAAACAGAGTAATGACATGATAGAGTGTAAAGAGTGTGGCATCTACTGCGAGCTTGATGATACAATTTTGAGTAACAACAAATACTATTGCTCAAAAGAGTGCGTGGAGAAATCATAATGTTGATATATGGACATAGATTTATACAAAGCGATATTTTTTACCATGTAACAAACATAGATGCTATATCTAAAACACCTCCTAACTCAACTATATTTCTTAATTTTAGTGAAGATAATTTAGAAACTATCAATCATGCTACAAGCAATGAAATAACTTTAGCTCTTGGAGTAAAAAATATAACTCAAATTATATATGCTTCCTCTTTAGGAACTTCCTTTATTGTAATCCCTAAAGAGTTAGCAAAAACAGCTCAAAATATCGCCAATGACTACCTCTTTGATGCAAAAATATTAATTCAGGTAGAAGATGAAAGTGAGTTAGAAGAATTAGCAATTATTGGAGTAGATGGAGTTATATTTTCCAATGCAATAGTTAAGATAAACTCTTGAGATGCTACGACTTTTACTCATAGCATCTATCCTTCTTCTTTTTAGTGGATGCTCTTCACGAACACTGAGACAACACTCACAGCCAGCAACTTCCTCAAAAATTATAAAGAATAAAGAACAACCAAAATACAAACCTAAAAAACAAAACTGGATAACAACTGCTCTATATCATGAGTATAAAAAGTGGTACCACACGCCATACAAATATGGTGGAATTAATAAAAATGGCTTAGACTGTTCTTCTCTTATTCAAATAGTATATAGAGATGCTTTTAGCATAAGACTTCCTAGAACCACAAAAGATCAAGTAAAAAAAGGTTATCTTATTAGTAAAAATACCACTAAAGAAGGAGATTTAGTTTTTTTTAAAACAGGCTATAACTCACGCCATGCTGGTATAGTTATAGAAAAAGGCAAGTTTATGCATACTTCACAAAAAAATGGAGTTAGCATTTCTAGTATGAGCAATCCGTATTGGAAGAGTAGATATTGGCAAAGTAGAAGGATTTTACCTTAGTGACATCTTTTAAACTATCTCTCTTTTAACGATTTAGAATCCCAAACATACGCTTTATCAAATCCAAATCTATATCTATATCTTTAATTCTTAAATTTAATAAATCAATCTACACTAATGTCCAAATAATTGACAATTCAGTAATAAAAAATATCAACAAACTTTAAAAATATGGCAATTTATCATAGAATTGATTAACTTTGATTTTAAATAGAACACTCTAGGTGTTCCTTTGTTTTTCTATATTAAGTCTACTTTCGCTATAGTGTTTGTTGATTAAGTAGTTGTATGTTCCCGCGGAACGGAAACGTACAACGGCAGGGGCTGAGCTCCAGTAAGTCATACTTCATAAATCCACTTATGGATTTCTGGATGATGGCTTAGTGTGGGTTCCTGCCAATTGTTGTATGTAGCGTAGCGGAATACTACAATTGGTTGGTTGCTCGTTTAGAGCTCAGCCCCTGCCGTTATATCCAAAAGGCTACATTATTTGGAAGTTTTAATAAGCCTATTTATAAAAATACAAGGAAATATATGAACTTAAAAATAAAAACACTCTCTCTCTTAATAATAGCACTAATATCTACAAACTTATTTGCACTTGAATGCAATCAGACTAAATTTAATAAAATACGTAAAGAGATAAATAAATTTATTTTTTTATATAAGAAATCTTTAACTACAGAACAAGAAAGAGTATCGCACATTAGCAAAGATAATCATGATTCAGATATGAAAATAAACAAAATAACATTAGCTTCTTTAAATGAAAAGAAAGCTTCCTTATTATTAGCAAGTGTGATTAATAATGATAATATAAACACTTGGAAGGCTTTAAAGAAAACTTGCCAAGGTAAAGATTTAATAGCTATTAAAATACAAAAAGAAAATTCTAAAAATAGAAAAGTACTTGTTCACAAACTAATGGAACATATTAATATAAGTATTGAAAATAAAAAATTAGCCATCAAAATTGCTAATGATGAACATGAATTGCCACCCTTATGAACGAATCTCTACTTTTAAGGTGTAAAATACAAAAGATATAACAAAACAGAGTGGACAATATGGGGCAGAATATAACTGTCGTAATCAACCAGCTAGTGAAATTGAGCAATGTTTAGAAAATCTTAATAAAGGAACATTTTTTTGTTCTCAACCGTTAGCACTACGGTATTACTAAAATATTACTTTAAGATAATTTGTTCTATAATAAGAGAAAAAGGATGAATTATGCATACAATTACTTTAAAATCCGATGATACATTCTATAACACATTAGAAGATATGGTTAAGACTTTACATACAACGAAGAGTGATTTAATTAGAAAAGCAGTTGTTTACTATAAAGATGCCTTAGAAAAAGAAAGACTTAAAGAACAAATAAAAAATGCTTCTTTTAAAGTAAGAGAAGAGAGTTTAAAAATCTCTCAGGAATTTGAACCTACTGTAAATGATGGTCTATAATGTTTCAAAAAGGTGAAATATATCTAGCTAAACTTAACCCTAAAAAAGGGAATGAAGTTGGCAAAATAAGACCTGTTTTAATTTATCAAACAAATATTTTAAATGAGTGTGAACACCCTACAACTATTATTTTACCAATTTCAACTGTTTTAATAGATAATGCTTACCCTTTAAGATATAGAATTACTAAAAGAGATAAGTTAGATAAAACAAGTGATGTCCTATGTGACCAAATAAGAGCTTTAGATAATCAAAGAATCTTGGAAGGTTTCCTTACTAAACTTACTTATCAAGAGATACTTGAGATAGATAAACAAGTTAAAATTGTACTAGACATTGAAATATAAACTGCTAACAAGGCAGAGTAGCAGGATTTTACCTTAAGTTATCTCTCTTTTTAAATCTGCTTTTAAAGATGTTAATATTTCATAAGATATAGTTCCTACCAATGGAGCAACAACTCGTGCATCATTAAAAATTAAAAGTTTTTCATCTTCACTAATAAATGAACTATTATCCATAGATATTCTTCCAACTAACTCTTTTGCATCTGGAGTTGTAAAGTTGTTTGAGAGTGTTCTAAAAAATCCATCAGCATAACCAAAGTTATAGTTTGAAACGGTACAATCTTTTTCAATTATCTTAGTTGCTCCATAGCCGACTTTTTGACCTTTTTTGACATCTCTTGAAGATATTTTATCTGCGTACAAACAAAGAACAGGTAATAATTCTTCATTAGCATCTAGACAACCATAAACAGCGATGCCAACCCTTGCCATATCTTCATTAAAATCTAAAGTTCTAAGTAGAGATGCCGAGTTTGCTGAATGAAATCTAAGTGAGTTAAAACCAAATTCTTTAGCTAACTTTTTTGCCTCGGCTTTAATCTTTTTAAAATTAGAGTTTTGCCAAAACCATTCACTTGTTAACTCATCAGCACTTCTATGATGCGAAAAAACAGCTTCTAAATTAAGCCCTGCTTTTTTTATTTTTAAAAATGCTAGTTTTAATTCACTTTTATCTATGCCATTTCTATGCATCCCTGAATCAACTTTTAGCTCTACTTTAGTTCCTTTTGTAAACTTCCCAATTGAATTTATATCGTTAATTGTATATCTTATTTTATCATTTACTTCTGATGGATAATCCGCTAAAACTAAAATATATTCAAAAAACTTCTCTATTTTTTTTGCTTCTATTTCAGAGCGAACAACTGCTTTTTTTATGCCATATTCTTTAGCCATAGATGCTATTTCAAGAAGTCCATGTCCGTAAGCGTTGTCTTTTAAAACTATCGCTACTTTATCTTTGCTTTTAGCATGATTTGTGATAATATCAAGGTTATTAAAAAAATTATTTTTATTTAAAGTTATGTAAGCCATAAAGGAATTATACACTATGAAACACTTAATCGCAGAATTTGGGGAGCAAAGTTTTACTCAAGTAATCTTTCCTCATAAAAAAACTGATTGGATAGAGTGTTTAGATGAGGCTCAAAACACTTTTATAAACATAATCAACTCTATTATAAAGTACCAAAAATGTTTAGTAATATGTGGAAATCTAAGAGCCGTAAAAGAGTTTTTTGACAAAAATGATAATCTTTTTTTCGTAGAGTATGAAAGTAATGATACTTGGGCAAGAGATTGTTCTGCTTTATCTATCAAAGATTCAAATGAAGTAAAACTTCTTAACTTCACTTTTAATGCTTGGGGAGAAAAGTTTGAGTTTGAAAAAGATAATCTTTTAAGTAGAGATATAAAAAAATATTACAAAGCTCAGATGCAAACAATAGACTTTGTTTTAGAAGGTGGAGCGATTGAGAGTAATGGTGACGGCTTAATTCTTACTACCTCAACTTGTATGTTAAATAAAAATAGAAATCCAAAAATGAGTAAAAATGAAATAACTAAAAAACTGAAAAATGAGTTTGGAGCAAGTGAAATTTTATATTTAAATCATGGTTATTTAGCAGGTGATGATACCGACTCACATGTAGATACACTTGCAAGATTTGTAGATGCTAAGACTATTATGTATGTTAAATGTGAAGATGAAGTGGATGAACATTTTGAAGAGTTAAAAAAGATGGAGGATGAACTCAAAGAGTTTGCATCTAGGCTAAAACTAAATTTAATCGCACTTCCAATGACAGATGCTATCTATGAAGATAGTAAAAGATTACCCGCTACTTATGCAAACTTTCTTTTTGTAAATGGTGCTGTTTTAGTTCCTACCTATGGAGTTAAACAAGATGTAGAAGCTTTAGATATTTTTAAAAATACCTTTAAAAATAGAGAAATCATTGGTATCAATTGCTCTACTCTCATAAAACAACATGGTTCACTTCACTGTGTTACTATGAACTTCGCTAGTGGAATTAACCTCAACTAAAGAAGCTTTTTCCTCTTTATCTAACATCGCCGAGCCACTCATTATCAAATAGGTCGCAAGACCAAAACCTATGGCTATTAAAACTACTTTTTTTATTTTTTGGATATTACTCATACACAATAGTATAAAAAATAAATTAACACTTTCGTAACGCTATTTTTATATCATTAGAAAATTTAAATTTTAAGGTTTTTAGATGAATAAAATTATACCTCTTTCATTAGTTGCTGTGGCTTCTCTTTATGCAAGCGAAGTTCAACTAGCTCCAATTAATGTAGAATCAACAGTAATCACACAAGTTAGCCAAAATGCTCAAGTATCAGCAGATTTAGCTCAAGCACTAAGCACAAATGTGCCAAGTATAGATATGAACCGTCGTAGTGGTATCGCAAATGATGTTTATATTCGCGGTCAAAAAAGAGATAACATCTCAGTTGAAGTTGATGGAACAAAAGTTTGCGGAGCATGTCCCAACAGAATGGATCCACCTGTTTCTCATGTACTTGCAAATCAAATCGAAACAATAGAAGTTATAGAAGGTCCTTACGATGTTGAGACTTTTGGAACTATGAGTGGTGGTATAAAAATCAAAACTAAAGCTCCTACGCAAAAACTTCATGGTGAAGTAAATCTTGGTTATGGTAGTTTTAACTATACAAAAGTTGGCGTTACACTAAGTGGTGGTAATGATATTATCCGTGTTTTAGTAAGTGGTTCTAGTGAATCAAGTGACCAATACAAAGATGGTAATGGAGATACTCTTTCACAACAAACTAAAAAGAATGCTTCAGTAAATGGAAATAAATATCAAACTAAATATGAAGATATGAGAGCATATAAAAAAGATTCTATTATGTCTAAAGCTTTCATCACTACTGCTCAAGATCAAGAACTTCGTTTAAGTTACACTGCTAACAGAAGTAGTGATGTTCTTTATCCAAACACTCCAATGGATGCTATTAGAGATGATTCAAATGTCTATAGCGTAGAGTACAATGTTGATAGTGTAAATGATATATATAAAAATGTAAATCTACAGTACTACTACTCTGATGTTGACCATCCAATGAGTACAGAGTATAGAAATGCAGGTTTAGGAGGCATGACAAACACTACTAACCACATGAAAACTACTATGCAAGGTATAAAACTTAAAAACAGTTTTGACATTGCTAATCATAAACTTTTAGTTGGATTAGATGGTAGTGAGAGAACTTGGAAAGGTCACTATATCAACAATAACAATGGAGCAACTAAAGGAACTAGTATCGCAGATACTACTACTACAAATATGGCTATCTTTGCAAAAGTAGAAAAAGCCTATGGTGCTTTCAATGTTTCTCTTGGTGCTAGATATGACTCAACTGAGCTAAAATCAGAAGATGCTAATGGTGATACTCAAAATTATTCAGCACTAAATGCAAATATTTTCACTGCATATAACCTAAACAAAGACAATAAAATATTTTTAGGTTTTGGTCAAGCTTCTCGTGTTCCAGATGCTAGAGAGTTATACTTTAGAAAAGGTCCAAATCAAGTTGGTACTCCAGAGCTAGAACAAACAACAAATAGAGAAGTTGACTTTGGATATGAAACTGATAACGATGCATTTAAACTAAAAATCAAAGGTTTTTACTCAATGCTTAGTGACTATATCTACTACCAAAAACAAGCAAATAATGTAGCAGTTACTAAAAACAACTTTAACAACATAGATGCAACAGTTTATGGAGCAGAGTTAAGTGCTTCTGTTTATGCAACTGATACTGTTACTGTAGATGCTGGCGTATCATATAAAAGAGGTGAAAAAGATAAAGCTTTAGCGGGACAAACTGATAAAGACTTATCAGATATGGCACCACTTAGAGGAAATGTAGCTCTTAATTATGAATATAAAAACAACTCAATTGCAAGCCTTGAAGTGCAAGCATCTGATACTTGGAGTAATTATGACTCAGACAATGGTGAACAAGAATTAGGTTCATGGGCTGTACTTAACCTAAAAGTAAAACATGCTGTTAATAAAAACTTTGATTTTACTCTTGGTATTAATAACTTACTTGATGAAACTTATGCACAGAGTAATACTTATGCCGATTTAACTTTAGTAGCTGGTGGTGCAATAGATATCATGCTTCTTAATGAACCAGGAAGATACATCTACACTAACTTAACTTTTAAGTTCTAAAAACTCTACTATATTGTTCCCAAGTTTTACTTGGGAACTCATCCTAAAATAACACTAAAGCACTTCTTTATCCCAAACAAGCTAAAATCACTTTATGATAAAAAGAGTCCAAACTAAAAAAATATTTGTCGGAAATGTAGCAGTTGGTGGAGATGCACCAATAAGTACACAATCTATGACATACTCAAAAACTGCTGACATAGCATCTACAGTTGAGCAGATAAAAAGACTTCACTTTGCAGGTTGCGATATTGTTCGTTGTGCTGTTCCTGATATGGCAGATGCACTTGCACTTAAATCTATTAAAGAGCAGATTGAACTTCCTCTTGTTGCAGATATTCATTTTAACCATAAACTTGCTCTTATAGCTGCTGAAGTTGTTGACTGCATCCGCATAAACCCTGGCAACATTGGCTCAAAAGAAAAAGTAGCCGAAGTTGTAAAAGCTTGTCAACAAAGAAATATACCTATTCGTATCGGTGTAAATTCTGGAAGTTTAGAAAAAGAATTTAATAATAAATATGGACAAACAGCGGAAGGAATGGTTGCATCTGCTGAGTACAACATAAAATATTTAGAAGATTTAGGCTTTAGCGATATAAAAATATCACTAAAAGCTAGTGATGTACAAAGAACGGTAGATGCCTACAGAATGTTGCGTCCAAAAAATAACTACCCTTTTCATCTTGGAGTAACAGAAGCTGGAACTCTTTTTCATGCAACTGTAAAAAGTTCTATCGGTCTTGGAACACTTTTACTCGATGGTATTGGCGATACTATGCGTGTAAGTATCACAGGTGAACTCGAAGAAGAGATAAATGTTGCTCGCGCAATTTTAAAAGATAGTGGAGCGATGCCAGATGGTCTTAACATCATTTCTTGTCCAACTTGTGGACGAATCGAAGCTGACCTAGTTAGTGCCGTCGCTGAGATAGAAAAAAGAACCGCACATATAAAAGCACCTCTAAATGTTTCGGTAATGGGATGTGTCGTAAATGCCATAGGAGAAGCCGCTCACGCTGATGTAGCCATAGCATATGGAAAAGGTAAAGGTCTTGTAATGGTTAAAGGCAAAGTTGTCGCAAATCTAAATGAGAGTGAACTTGTTGATAGGTTTGTAGACGAAGTTGAGAATATGGCTAAGAGGAACGATTAGAAGTATCTTCTTCTCGATACATCTCATAATGTTTGTCCAAATTATCTTTATATCCACCATAAAAAATTTTAGCTATTTTATCCAAAATAAAATCACTCATACCATTTAAAAAAGCATATCTATTATTATCTTCCATATGATGACGCTCGTGATGATTCATAGATAAAAGCAATCCTATTTTTTGTAAGAATAAAACTATTTTAGATTTAGAGTTATGACATAAGTAGTGTGATACTTCCGCAAATGATGATAATATTCCAACTAAAATTAATACTGTTAAGAAAATATGATTTATATCTAAAGTGCTAAGAAAAAGCACCACAATAAGATAAGGCACTAACCAAAATTTTGAACCTGATTCATTAAAATAAATAACAAATACATTCTTGTTTTTATATGTTGGTGTTTTATGATGCAGATGAAACCTAGCTATAAAAACTCCCGCGAAAGAGTTGTAATTGTCATTATTATCCATATATAAATGTACAAAACCATTTAAAAAATCTGTTGAAAAATAAGCAATTAAAAATACAGGAAGCATCCAAAACCATGAAATATTAAGTGTAAATAAAATATATAATAAAATAACTTCTAAACCTATATTTACGACTGAAACAAAGGTATATACATGCTGATAAAATTTATTTTGATGATACTTTTGCATTGCATTATTAAATTCTTCTTGCTTTTTTAAAAACACTAAATATTCCTACTTTCTAAATATTTAAAATTATATCAGATTTAACCCATTTATGCTAAAATTACTTTAATAATTAAAAAGGGAAACTTTGCAAGATAACCTATATAACTTAGCCTTTGAAAGAAGTATTTTAAGTTCCATAGTCTTTGAACCTCAGCAGTTTGATGACTTAAGCGTAGCCTTAAACGAAGATGATTTTTACTTACCAGCTCATAGAGATATATTTTTAGCCATGAATACTTTAATGCAAAAAGACCAACCTATTGATGAAGAGTTTATAAAAAAAGAACTCATAAAAATCAAAAAATTTGATGAACAAGTTATGCTTGAGATTTTGTCTGCAAACCCTATCTCAAACACAAAAGCTTATGTTGATGAAATCAAAGACAAGTCTTTAAAGCGTCACCTGCTCACACTTACAACAGAGATAAAAAGAGTTACCGTTGAAGAAGAACTTCCATCTGCTGAAGTTATTGATATTGTTGAAAAAAAACTTTATGAAATAACTCAAGACAACCAAACAAGTGATTTTAAAGACTCTCCTAAAATGACCTTTGACACAATGGCATACATACAAGAGATGAAAGACAGAGGGAATAGTGTTCTTGTAGGAGTAGATACAGGTTTTCATGAACTAAATAAGATGACAACTGGGTTTGGTAAAGGTGACTTAGTTATCATCGCTGCAAGACCTGCTATGGGGAAAACTTCATTTGTTCTTAACACAGTAAATTCTCTTATAACTCAGGGTAAAGGTGTTGCCTTCTTTTCTTTAGAGATGCCAGCAGAACAACTTATGTTAAGGCTTCTTAGTATTCAAACATCTATACCTCTTACCCAACTACGTCTTGGTGATATGAACGATGAACAATGGAGTTCACTTCATGGTGCGATAGATAAAATGAATAGTGCCAAACTATTTGTTGATGACCAAGGAAGTATAAATATAAATCAACTTCGTTCAAAACTTAGAAAACTAAAAAACCAGCACCCAGAAATAGAAATAGCAGTCATTGATTATTTACAAATTATGAGTGGTGTCGGAACACAAGATAGACATTTACAAGTTTCTGAAATATCTCGTGGTTTAAAAATGCTCGCTCGTGAGTTAGATATGCCCATAGTCGCACTTTCTCAACTTAACCGTGGTCTTGAGGCTAGAAATGACAAACGACCTATGCTGAGCGATATTCGTGAGTCTGGTTCTATTGAGCAAGATGCAGATATTATTCTTTTTGTTTATCGTGATGATGTTTATCTTTATAAAGAAGAAAAAGAGAGAGAAAAAGCTGCGAAAAGTGAAGGCAAGGAGTTTATATCTGAGTATGTAGAAAAAGATGAAGAAGATGCTGAAATCATAATAGGAAAACAGAGAAATGGTCCAACAGGACATGTAAAACTTGTTTTTCAAAAAAAGCTGACTCGCTTTGTAGATGCTCCTAAGTTTTCAGCAGGAGTTGAAACAAGTTATGAAAATGTTGATACTCGTTCTGCAAATATTAATATCGGAAATAATTCTATTTCAATGACACCTATCTAATGGCATTAGAGAGAATTGAACTTTTTAATAAAAAAGAGTTCTTCTCCTTTTTACTTTTTTGTCTTTTAATCCTCAGCTATTCCCTACTCATAAACTTCCAAGAGTATAAAAAATTAACAAGATTTGATTCTGTACTTATAGATGCTAGAGTTTTAAAACAGTATGCAAAAACCAAAGGCACCAAAGAGTATCAGGTCTTAAAATTAAAAAGTGACAATGGAACTACTTTTTACACAAGTGCAAATAAAAAATTTAAAGAAGCTAAAGGTAAAAAACTTCATCTTGAAATTTGGACAAAAGAGTTAAGCTTTTACAAATATCTCACAGGTTTTTATGCCTTTAGCAAAATCATCTCTATCGATGAAGAAGAAACTTTAAAACAAAAGTTAAATTCTTTTTTAGCATCTAAACATAAAGATGAAAATATAGCAAATATGTATCAAGCCCTATATAGTGCTTCAGCTTTAAGTAAAGAATTACAAACTACTTTTTCAACTCTTGGGGTATCACATCTTCTAGCTATTAGTGGTTTTCATTTAGGAGTTTTAAGTGCCCTGCTCTTTTTCTTATTTCGCCCTATTTATACCTTTTTTCAAAACATATATTTTCCTTACACAAACTCTAAAACTCATCTTTTTATTTTAGTTGCATCTTTTTTATTTTTTTATCTTCTGTTTTTAGATTATCCTCCCTCTTTACTTCGCTCTTTTGTTATGCTTCTTGTAGGATTTACACTTTTTGACAGAGGTATAAAAATCATCTCGATGCAAACATTAGCTTTAACAATTATTTTAATCTTATCTTTTGCACCAAAACTCTTTTTCGCTCTTGGCTTTTGGCTATCTGTAAGTGGTGTATTTTATATCTTTTTATTTCTAATTCACTTTAAGCATCTAAGCAAAATCTGGCAATTCATCTTAGTACCTTTTTGGGTTTATCTATTGATGTTACCTTTTTCTTTATCAATATTTGGAAACTTTAGCATCTATCATCCACTATCTATTCTGTGGACATCACTTTTTAGTATTTTTTATCCACTTAGTATTGTTTTGCATCTAGTTAGTCAAGGGGATATATTTGACCCATTACTACTTAACTTGATAAACCTATCTAATGGTAATGAACCTATACATTTAAGTATTATATGGATTATTTTTCATATAGGACTTTCATTAACATCCATCTATAAAAGACCTTTCATGTTTATTTTACTTTGTGAATCTATTATATTTTTTTTATATTTTTTTTATAATATTATGCAGAAAGCTTTTTAGCAACAGCATCAAAATCTGTTAACAACTCCTCTAGCTTAAGAATATCAAACGAATCTATCGCTCTAAATAATTGCGATGAATAAAGATCTAAAATATCTATTTCATATCTTAATGCTAGTTCTTTAGTTTTTTCAGCTAACTCTTTCATATCAGAAACATTATTACTCTCTTTTGCCTTATCCCTTAAAACTCTAATATCAGTTTCAATAATATTTAGTATATTATCTATATTAGCAACAGTCTTACTGCTAAGCTCTAAATGTATATCTTGTGTTATTGGTTCTTCTTTTACATGGTCTAAAAATAAGCTAAGTTCTTTATATAGATTATATTTTAAAATAGGTTTTCTTAAAAAACTATCAAAATTTTCTCGTTTACTTCTTTCATATTCATCTTGCATTACAGATGCAGTAAGTGCAATTATTGGAATATTAGATAGTTTTTTAATCTCATTAGATGCTTCATATCCATCCATATTTGGCATTCTTATATCCATAAGTATCAAATCTGGTTGAGTCAACTTATACATCTTTATAGCTTCTAATCCATCATTTGCTGTTATAATCTCTATCTTCGTATCTTCAAAATTTCTTTTTATTAGTTCACGATTATCTTCAACATCATCAACTACCAAAATTTTTGCTTTTTTGAAAATTATCTCTTTTTTATCTTGAGAACTTTTCTTTTTTCTCTCTTTATCCTTAATAACCGAAGCTATATCAATGCTATGAAAACTTATGCGAAAGGTACTCCCATTTCCAAGTATACTCTTCACAGACATATCTCCATTCATCATACTGCATAACCTTTTAGAAATACTGAGTCCTAAACCTGTTCCCCCGTATTTACGAGAGTCCTGCCCATCAGTTTGCTCAAACTCTCCAAAAATTTTATCCAATTGTTCAGGTGGAATTCCAACTCCGCTATCTTCTATTGTAAATTCTAAATCTACCTTACTAAGACTATCATTATGGTTGTAAGATTTAACACTAAACTTCACAAATCCTTCCTCTGTAAACTTAACGGCATTCCCTATTATATTTAGCAATATTTGCCTAACTCTTACTTCGTCAAGTAAAAGACTCTCTGGTATACTTTTATCTATATCAATAAAAAAATCTAAATTTTTCTTCTGTATTGAAATTGAAAATATTGAGCTTATCTCATCAGATAAAGAGTAAACATCTGTTGCACTTTTATTTATCTCCAACTTTCCTGCTTCTATTTTTGAAAGGTCCAATATATCATTAATAAGAGTAAGAAGTGAGTTGCTTGCTTTTTGTATAATTTTTGTATATGTTTTAAGTCGAGGCTCACTTATTTGTTCACTCAAAAGCTCAGAAAAACCCATAATCGCATTCATTGGAGTTCTTATTTCATGACTCATATTAGCCAAAAATTCTGACTTTGATTTATTTGCAAGTTCTGCCGATTCTTTTGCTTTTAAAAGTTCTTCTTGCTGTTTATCATTAATTTTAAGTATTTTATTTAATCTTTTATTTTTAAGTTCTAATTCTGCTTCAATACTTTTACGCTCTTTTATCTCATTTGATAGTTTTCTATTCCAATAAAATGTCCCTATTATCCCGAGCAATAATAGAATCGCAATTTGGTAAAGCAAAACATAATCTTTTGCCTCTATTACCTCAATTTGTAGCCATTTATTTTTAATATCAAGATGCTCTGTTTCACTCATTGATTGAAAAACTTTATTTACTATACTTAGTAAAATTTTATCATTTTTTTGAAGTAGCATTTTGTGATTAAAATCATAATTTACTTTTCCTGCAATATGCAAGTTACTTACATAGTATTTTCCAACATAGTGCATACCAATAGCCTTATGCCCTAAAAAAGCATCGACTTTACCATCTTTTACCATATCCAATGCTTCAAAAATATCTTTTGTAGCAACAACTTTTATATTTGGTTTTTGTTCCTTTAAATAGTTATAACTTGTCCAATATTTTGGAGCAGCAATACTTTTACCCTCAAGCTCACTTATATCGCTTATAAATGATTTACTATTTTTAGTGACTAAAACAAACGGGAAATTGGCATAAATATCAGAAGTCAATCCTAGTTTGGATACAAAATCACTCTCACCTACTCCAGGAATAATATCAATTTCACCAGTTTTAAACATATCAACGACTTCAGACCAAGATGAAGTTTTTCTATATCTAAATTTAATTCCTGTTGATGCGGTAATTTTATTTAGATACTCTTTCATAATACCTGTCATTGTATTATTTTGAATAATTGACATCGGTTCCCAATTTACTTCACTATATGAAACAAATGGGTGTTCTTTAATCCAAAGTTGTTCTTCTTCACTTAATACTAAAGGGCTAGCTATCTTTATATCATTACTACTTTGAGTAGAAACCCACCTATTATAAATAGCATTTTTTTCTTCTTTAGTAATTGAATCAAGTCCTTTATTCATAATTGAAATAAGAATATCATTTCCCTTATAAGATGACATATGTATCTGCATTAAACCATGTTTTCTATATGACTTAAAAGGTATTATATTACGAATACCATCTTGTTCTAACTTATAAGATAGTGCAATTTGTGTGTCAAAAAGCATATCCGCACGATTTTCTAATACTGCATCTACTGATTCGGAAAAACTAGCGACAGTTATTATCTTTATCTTTGGAAACTCTTTTCTTATAGCATCTGCATGTGCATAACCCTTAGGAATTGCCACTCTTTTTCCATTTAAGTCTTCTAATGTAGTTATATTTAAATCATCACGAATATAAAAATAGTCTAATACTTCAAGATATGATTTTGAAAATTTCATATATTTTTGGCGTTTATCATCTTTAAAAAGTGCATCAAGTAAGTCAATTTTTTTATTTTTTATTTTTTCTAAATTATTATTCCATTCATCTACAATAAATTCAAACTTTAATCCTGTTTTTTTAGTAATTAAGGTTAAATAATCATTTGCAATACCAGCATATTTACCATTATTATCTATAAAATTAAAAGGAGGCCAGTCTGGAGCTACACCTACCCTTATCATAGGATGATTTTTCATGTATTTTTTTTCATCAGCAGTAAATTTGATTCTTTCTTTTGTTTTATTTTGAGATGTATCAAACCATTTCTTAGTAATTTTTTTTCGTTCTTTAAATGTTATATTTTTAAGTGTTTTCTCCATTATTGAAAATAAGATTTTATTTTTTTTGTCAATCGCAATAGAGGCTTTACTATCCATATTTGGTACATTATTAACAATTTTTAAATTTAAAAGATGGTTCTCTTTCATAATATATGTCGTTACTGCTATATTTCCTATATAAGCATCTGCTTGAGAAACTGACACTTTTTCAAGTGATTGATAATTTGAAGTTGTTAAGAGAAATTTTATTTTAGGATAATTTTTTTTTAACCATTCATGTAAATATGAACCTTTATTTATAGTTACAATTTTGCCATTTAAGTCATCAATATTTTTAATATTATTTCTATTTTCTTGAACTATTATAGCTAAAGGCTTCTGTACATACGGCGTTGTAAAATTTAGAAATTTTTCTCTTCCTGGAGTTGATACTGCACAAGCTAAACCATCAAGTTTACCTGCCTTCGCTTCATTCAAAATTTTAGACCATACATCGGCTTTTATATCAAACTTTAAACCACTTTTTTTACTTATAATTGATAGATAATCAGCTGCTATACCAACATGTTTTGAATTTTTATCTATAAAATCATAAGGAGGCCAACTATAATCTGCTCCCAGAACAACTACAGGATTTTGCTCAATCCATTTTTTTTCTTTTTCATTTAAAAAACTATTGTTTTCAATAGAAAATAGCGTAGTATAGAAAAAAATAAATGTTAGAAAAACTAACTTATAGTTTTGAAAATGATATAAATTCATTAACATGTGCCTCAAATATTTCAACCAAGAAAGGGTCAAATTGCGTGCCACTATGCTCAGAAATGTACTTAACTGCATCATTAACACTCCAAGCTTCTTTATAGATTCTTTTATGAGTTAACGCATCAAAAACATCAGCCAGTGCTACTATACGACCATATATATGGATATCTTCACCTTTAATTCCTCTAGGATAGCCTTTACCATTGAATTGTTCATGATGTTCATAAGCAATAATATCAGCTGCTCTCATAATTTTTCTTTTAGATTTTTTAAAATACTCATGTGCAATAGATGGATGTTGTTTCATTATTGTAAATTCTTCTTCAGTTAATGGTCCTTCTTTTTGCAATATCTTTGAAGGAATAGCTATTTTACCAATATCATGCATAGGAGATGCATAATAAATTATATCTACATCATCTTCACTTAATGATGGATGATAATAAGCTAACAATCTTGAATATTCGGCGACTCTTTTTATATGTTTGCCAGTTTCATCAGATATAGATTCTATTAATTCACTCAACATAAAGATCATATCTTTTTGGTTCTCTTCTAATTCACTAGATATTCTGTTATTTTGAGTCTCTATTTTAGTTTGTAAAGAGATATTATTTTGTACCAATAACTTACTTGCTCTATAAAGATTAATGTGAGTTTTAACTCTATAAATGAGTTCATTTGCATGGAAAGGTTTTGTTATATAATCTAAACCACCAGTTTCAAAACCTTTTGTCATAGAATCTATATCAACTTTTGCTGTTAAAAATATTACAGGTATATCCATAATAAGTGGATTTTGCTTCATACGACGACAGACCTCATATCCATCAATTCCAGGCATCATTATATCTAATAGTACTAAATCAAAACTATTTACTTTTAATATATTAAGTGCATCTTCACCATTTTTTGCAAAGGAAAATTCATAACTCTCCTCTTTTAAAATATTCATCGCAACTTGTATATTTTCAGCTACATCATCAACAATTAATATCTTACTTTCACCCATGTCAGTAATCCTTATTAAATCCGATATAATATTATATCATAATAATTCATTTAAAATATTTATGCTTTTGAGTTATAAATTTTGTTAATCATGTAACATAACTTCAAGCCATAAATAAAAATAATCCAAGAAACATAAATCCATAAAAATAAAAACATCATAATAGCAAACGAGCCGTACATTGTTGTATAAGACTTGTTATAAAAAACATACTCTATAAAAGCATTTTTAGAAAAACTAAATACAATCGCAATTATAAAAGAACTTATAAGAGATGCTCTTGGATTTATCTTAGTATTTGCCGCAATTTGAAAAATAAGAAAAAATAATGCCCAAATAATAACATAAGGAACAAGAGGCAAAATATTTATGCCAGAAGTTATTTCGTTTGATTCTATCACTACGGCTAATTTTGCGGTTATAAAAAAAGAAGCTCCTAGCGCAATAGGTGTTAGAGTCAACATAGTCCAGTAGGTTGTAATTGACTCCCAAAGTGTTCTTTGTTTTGCATGAAAAATCTTGTTTGCAATAAATTCAAAGTTTTTGAAAAATAAAAGAGAAGCAACTAAAATCATAACAAGACCTATAACGCCCATCTTTGCAGAGTTTTCTAAGAACCCATCAATATGTCCCATAACCGCTTGTGAATTTACAGGCATAAGGTTTGAAAATATAAATGTTTTTATACTCTCATAATGTTCTGCAAAACTAGGAAGAGAAGTTAAAAGAGTAAGCATTATAAGAAGTAATGGAATAATAGTAAAAATAGTATAGTAACTAAGACTAGCAGCAAAAAGAGTTAGTTCTTTATCTATAAATGTGCTAAGAAAAAACTTTGCATGTCTGTAAATATAATTTAGTTTAGCTCTATTATCACTCATAACTTAACCTTCTAGTTCAACCCCATTTTTGCAGGATTTAAAATATTGTTTGGGTCGAAAGCTTTTTTTATAGACTTAAAAAGATTCATCTCTTGCTCAGTAAAAGCCATACTCATATAGGGAGCTTTTGCAAGTCCTATACCATGCTCACCACTCAAAGTTCCACCTAAGTCAATAGTTGCTTGGAAAACTTCTTCTATTGCCTTATAAGCTATTTTCACCTGCTCTGGGTCACTTCCATCTACCATAACATTTGTGTGAACATTTCCATCACCTGTGTGACCAAAACATGGTATATTTATTTTGTATTTATCTGCAATGGCGTAAAATTTTTCTAAAAGTTCAGGTAAAGCTGCACGAGGAACTGTTACATCTTCATTTAGTTTTTTACTTCCATAAATACTCAAAGCGGGAGATGCATTTCTTCTAGCAAACCAAATATCTGTTGCCTCATTTTCATCTTTTGCAATTTTAAATTCCCTACAACCATTTTCACGAAAAACTTTTTCTATTTGAGCTAACTGAAAATTTAAATCATCTTCTAAATTTCCATCAACATCTGTAACTAAAAGTGCCCCAGCATCTACAGGTAAACCTTTGTTGAAAGTTTTCTCAACTGCTCGTATGGTTAAATTATCTAAAAATTCCATTGCTACAGGTGTTATTCCACTTGCCATTGTTTTATAAACTGCTTCCATCGCTTCACTTACACTATCAAAAATTCCCATTGCAGTTTTAGTTAATTTTGGTTTAGGAATTAGTCTTAGAGTGATTTCACTCAAAACGGCTAAAGTACCTTCAGATGCTATTAAAATTCCACTAATATTATAACCTGCTACATCTTTTATGGTTCTCTTTCCTGCTTTAATTATATCACCATTTGCTAAAACAGCACGAGTTGCCATTACATAATCTTTTGTAATTCCATACTTTGCAGCTCTCATACCACCTGCATTTTCACTGACATTTCCGCCCAGTGTTGAGTAGTCTTGAGATGCTGGGTCTGGTGGATAAAAAAGTCCTAGCTCTTCAACAGCTTTTTGCAAATCCATATTAATAACCCCAGGTTGAACGATAGCCACCATATTTTTCATATCTATCTCTAAGATTTTGTTCATATGTTTTTCAAAAGCTAAAACAATTCCCCCACTACTTGGCAAGGCACCGCCTGTAAAACCACTACCTGCTCCACGAGGAACAATAACTATTCTTTTTTCATTGCAGTGTTTTAAAATTGCACTTATATCTTCTTCATTTCTTGGAAATATAACAGCATCTGGCTCAAAATGCTCTCTTGTCGCGTCATAAGAATAAGCGATTAAATGTGCTTTATCGCTATAAATATTTTCACTTCCTACAATTGATCTGAAATATTCTATATCTTTGGCATCTATCATTTTTCAGCCTTTGTATTAAAGTTATTTATTGCTTTTTTTAACTCTTTATTATTTGGGTTTGCTTCGCTTAAAAGTCCAAAATAATATGATTCATAAGTTTCTAACTCATCACTTCCATCTCCAAACCAATTTGCTTCTATTTTATCAACTCTTGAAAAAAATGGTAATTTTACTTTACTTTGTTTTAACGGTGCATCTGTAATATTTAAAATCTTAAAACTCTTAGAATCAGCGGTATAAAGTTTTTCATCTAAAAAGAAAAATATTAAACCAACAGAAGTAGCAATAGAAAGTTTTGTAAAATCTTCACGAAGAGGGGTTGGATGCCCATTAAAAGATAAAATAGTCGCAAAAATATCAGGATGAACCCATTGTAAATTTTTTATACTTCTTATAATTCTATAGTATATCTCATCATTTGGAGCGATTAAAACTCCTCTTGTATAACCAAATGCCAAGATTGCAGTATCTCCAACCTTAACTTTCCATTTGCCCTTAGGTAAAGAGTTATTTCTAAGCGCATCATAGGGTGTCATCTTAAGAGTTGCTATTTCACTCTCTTTATCAAAACTTATAACTTCAATATTTTTTAAAATCACACTATGACTATCATCTACATTATGAGATATAAAACCACTCATACCTATGTCTATTTTTTTTATTTTTATTGTTGCAATGTTGCGATGCTCATCGATGCTAATTAGTGGAGACTTTACAACTCCTGCCATTAAACTAGAAACAAATACTAGTATTAAAATTATATGCTTCATTAACTCTCTTTTTGTTATTTATTTAACGCGATTATATCAAATAAACCTCTCACTAAGCCAAGTTTTGTTAGAGTTTGCAAATTATTTTTTATATTTAAGATTTTTAGGGGTTTAATGATACGATTTTTTATACTTTTTTTACTTACGACTGCTCTTTTTGGCTCACAAGTTGAACGATTTAGATGGATAAAGGGCGAAACTTATCTTATCTTTTTGGAAAAACAAAACTTACCTGTTAAAAGATTATACTATGACCTTGATATAGATGACCAAAGATTAACAGAAGAGATGCGAACAGGTGTTAATTGTCAAATATTAAGAGACAGTGAGGGAAGGATAGAACAAGTCTTACTTCCACTAAATGATGAACTACAAATTCATATCTATAAAAACAAAAATCTTTATTACTTTGAAGCAATCCCAATAATTAGCAACTCTAAAATAGAAGCCTTTACTTTAACCATAAAGAACTCTCCATACTATGACATCATTAAAGCGACAGGTTCAAAAAAACTTGCACAAATTTTTGTTTCAAACTTTAGAAACTCTCTAAATTTTAAAAGAGATTTGAGAGTTGGAGATAAACTTGTTCTTATTTATGAACAAAAGTATCGTTTAGGTCATCCTTTTTCGATGCCAATCCTAAAAGTTGCAATGATAGAGATGAGAAAAAAACAGCACTTTATCTACTTAAATAGTGATGATAGGTATTATGATAAAAAAGGACATGAGGTAGAAGGTTTTTTACTTGCTCGTCCTGTTCGAGGGGCGAGAATCTCTTCATACTTTACAAAAAGAAGATGGCACCCAATCTTACACAAATGGAAAGCACATCTTGGAATTGACTATGCAGCAAGACGCGGAACACCGATAGTTGCTGCTGGAAGTGGAAGAATCATTTATGCATCTAGACTCGGAACTTATGGGAAACTTATTAAAATCAGACATGCTGATGGTTATGAAACAAGATACGCCCATATGAAATCGTTTCGTAGAGGGATTAGACGCGGAAAGTATGTAAAAAAAGGTCATACCATTGGTTATGTTGGAAGTACTGGTCGCTCAACTGGTCCGCATCTGCATTTTGAACTGAGAAAAAGAGGTCGCGCAATAAACCCTCTTAGAGTTGTTCAAGTTACTACAAAAAAACTTAAAGGTAAAGAGAAAAAAGCCTTTTTAAAACTTAAGCAAAATTATAATGAGAGCATAGCCTTGCATCTAGCAAATGCAACTCCATTTACTAGACCTCAAAAAGTAGAGAGTTTTTGCTACTTTTACAATGGAAAAGATTGTGAATAAAATAGACTCTATCGTAGAACTTAAAAATCCTAAATTTGTAGTTCCTGTAAAAATAAACTATACACAAAATGGAAAACAAAAGGAATGGGAAGCAGTTAAAACAATAGATTGTGTTTCTATTCTTCTTTACCATAAAGAAAAACAAGCTTTTATACTTGTAAAACAACTCCGCATTCCAGTTCTTTATGCCAATGAGGAAGATGGTATGACTTATGAACTTTGTGCTGGTCTTATAGATAAAGATGCATCAGATGTACAAATAGCCAAAGAAGAAATTTTAGAAGAGTGTGGCTACGATGTACCTGTTGAAAATTTACAAAAAATAACTTCTTTTTATCCAAGTGTTGGCATCTCTGGAACTAAGCAAATACTTTATTATGCTGAGTGTGATGATGGAATGAAAGTAAGTGAAGGTGGAGGTTTAGAAGAGGAAGAAATAGAAGTAATATATCTTCCAATAAACAAAGCAAAAGAGTTTATGTTTGATGAGTCTTACCAAAAAACACCTGGATTGCTTATGGCTTTTTACTGGTTTTTTGATAATATATTAACGCAATAACATCCTTATCCAAATTCAATAGGATCCATATCAATCTCAGCTAAACTCGTCTTGCATCTAGACACAGCTTTTATAATATCTGTACTTTTATTACTTCTAAGAAGTATCTCAAATCTATACTTATTTGCAATCCGCTCAACACCACACTTTCCAAAACCAACAACTTCTATATTTGAGATTTTAACTAAACTATCTTTCATCTCTCGCATCTCTTCTTGTGCTTTTACTCCATTTTTGTGACTAAATAAAACTCTACAAAGTTTTTTATATGGTGGATAAAGCCCTACTCTAAAGATTTTTTCTTCTTCTAAGAAAGCTTCATAATCATCTATAAATGTACTAAAAAACTCTTCATTAAAACTTTGAATCAACACTTTTGCATCTTTTGCTCTACCACTTCTACCAGAGACTTGTATGAGAGAAGAAAGTGCTTTTTCTCTTGCTCTGTAATCACTCATGTTTAACATATTATCAAGTCCTAAAACAACTGCTAAAGTCACTCCATGATAATCATGTCCTTTGCTTAGCATCTGAGTTCCTACCAGTATATCTGTTTCTCTCTCATTAAAACGCTTTAGTGCTTTTTTGAGTTTATTTGCTGTGCTTATGGCATCTCTGTCAAACTGCTCAATTTTTGCATCTGTGAGTTGTTCTTGTATAAGCTTTATAGCCTCTACTGTTCCAAGTCTTGAACTTATAAGAGAAGCTCCTTTACACTCGCTACAAATTTGAGGTATAGCTTGAGTATAGTTACAATAGTGACACTTTAAAGCATTTGATTTTTGATGTATGCTCATTCCTATGCTACAAAAAACACATTGGATTGTGTGTCCACAATCTTGACAGATTAAATATTTAAAATTTGCTCTTGTTGGGACAAAGACTATGGCTTGATTTTTAGCTTTTATGGTTGAGTCTAGATGCCCCATTATCAAAGGGCTTAAACTCTCACTGGATTTTTCATAAATAAACTCTTTTTTAGCACTAAAAAATCCACCTTTAAGTCTAAAATATGGAAATTTAACAAAGGAGTTAAGAGATGGCGTAGCACTTCCTAAAACTACGGGAATATCATACAGTTTACCCATATATATGGCTATATCTTTTGCATTATATCTAGGTCTTGAAGATGATTTATAACTATCATCATGTTCTTCATCTACAACTATCAAACCTAAATCGTGTAGCGGTAAAAACAAGGTTGAGCGAGGACCTGCAACTATTTTTGCACTTCCATCATAAATCTTTTTAAGAGCTTTTTTCTTTTGTAGAGGAGTTAATTTTGAGTGCCACATAACAGCATCTACCCCAAAATGCTCTTCTAATCTTTGACTCATTTGAGGAGTAAGAGAAATTTCTGGCATTAAAAAAATACATCGTTTCCCAGATGCTATCATCTCTTGGAAATATTTCATATATATTTCTGTTTTTCCACTTCCTGTATCTCCAAAGAGTAGTGATACTTTTTGTTTTTGCAAAAACTTGAATACTTTTTCTTGTTTTGGCGAGAGCTTTAGCATAGAGAGTTTCATATCAGGAGATATGGAACTAGAAAGTGTGTCTGGTTCCATATCTCCTGATATGGAACTATATGGCATCATGACTCCTAAAGCCTCCCCTAAAGAACAAACATAATAAGCTGAAATAAACTTCGCCAATTCCATCTGTTTTAAAGAGTAAAAAAACTCACTTTCACTTAAAATTTCACTTGTTTTAAACTCTGGTTTTTTGCATTTAGAAATTATGGTAGCTTTAGTTTCTCTATTTCGCACCAAAACATGTACAATCGTACCAATTTTTAAAGATGAAGAAAAATGATAAGTTAAAGGGTTAAGAGGGGAAGAGAGGATTGCTAATTTATAAAAAAACAAGACAATCCTCTATTGTTTAATCAACTAAAGCGTTACAATTATCTTCATCGGCTTTACAAGCAAATATTCCCGTTGAACTGTTATAATCAAATGTTGTTGCTACTTCATCTACTGTGTAAGTATAAGTTTTTTTAGCAGCGTTTGTAACTGCCCAGTTACCAGAACCTGTTCCAGCTTTAATACCATACAATAGAAGCATTCTATTTTGATCCTTTGCCTTTGCAGGAATCGTTCCACTTCCAGTAAAAAGTGTTGTAGTATTGGCACTTAAATTTGGTATGTAAGTATTTACACCTTTTACAAGTTGAGTTTGTCGCTCACTTACAATAGCAGCACGAATAACCGAAATATCAGCACGACCTGAAGCGATATCAGCTGATCTTTTTGTAGATGCAAATTTTGGAAGAGCTATAGCTGATAAAATTCCTAAAACAATGACAACAAATATGAGTTCTATCATAGTGAAGGCATTGTGCAACGGTTGCCCTTGGGGTGCTTTTTTCATAATTTTTCCTCTTTTATATTAGGTAGATTATAGCGAAATAATTTTTTAGGTTTGTTTAATGTGTTTTGTGGGTGGATTTATTTGTATGCATTCCACCTCAGAAGAGGTGGAACAAGAAAAAGACTATTTTTTAGTCCATTGTAAGATTGGAGATTCACTTCTTGTTGGAGTAGTACCATTAACTTCATATACTGTAGATTCAGTTCCTGAACCAAATACAACATTAAATGCAACTGGAGTACCATTTACACCAGCAGTACCGATAGCTGCGACAAGAGAAGTCATTATAGCTGTTTGAGTTGTGGCACTAGGAGTTAAAGCACCAGGAACATTACCACTAGCACCACTTACAGTACCTGTACCAGATTGGCATTCAGTAGGAGCCTCTATTTGCTCAAGAATATCACTAACTGTAAATGCAACATTTTTTGTTAGATTATTTAAAACCATATCTGACCAAATAGCAGGAAGCACTGTACGATTTAGTGTACCAATAAATGCTTTACACTTTCCAGCCTCAGCTTGTGTAGAAACACCAATAAATTTTGGAAGCGCAACCGCCGCTAAAATACCTAAAATAACAATAACAAAGATCAATTCGATCATAGTAAAACCAGCTCTTTTCATAAGAACTCCTTAAATTAAAAAATATGGGTTACTCTAGTAACCTGAGAGACATTATCTAGTAATATACATTAAAATTTGCTTATAGAAATAAATAATACTTTATGGAACTAAAGTTGCTCTACAAGTACTATATAACAAAAGGAGTCACTTTTGAGCATTCAAATCTCAAGAACACATAGTCTAATTTCAGATGCACTTGACTTTAGAGCTATGCGTCAAGATTTGATATCTTCAAACATTGCAAATGTTGATACTCCTTTTTATAGACCAAGAGATGTAAGTTTTGGGGATGCACTAGCAGCTAAAAAAGCTGAACTTTTAAATGAGGGAAGTGACAAACTAGAACTTGCTCAAACTGATGGCTCTCATATAGCTCTACAAGATGAGAAATCTTCACTTAAACCTCAACTCTTTTTTAGAGATGGACATATGGCAAGAAATGATGGCAATAGCGTTGACTTGGATGTTGAAACAACAGAAATGAGTAAAAACTCTATCATGTTTAACGCCCTAATCGCAGCAAATAAAAAAGATAGTATGATATTTAAAAGTGTCATAGAAGCATCTAAGAAAATATAAAAGAAGGATACTAATATGAGTTTTTTAAGTAGCTTTGATATAAGTGGTTATGGCTTAAGCGCACAAAGAGTTCGTGTAAATGTCATCTCTCAAAATATCGCAAATGCCCAAACAACAAGAACTGAAGAAGGTGGAGCTTATAGAAGAAAACAAGTTGTTTTTAAAGCTATAGACTTTAGTGAAGAGTTTAGTAAAGCGATAAATGGTATGACAAACAGTCTTAAATTTGAAGACCCTTTAAATGAAGGAGATTTTGGCAAAGAAGTAAATCCTGCTATAATGAGCGTTATAGTTGATAAAATTTCAAGAGATGATTCTCAACCAAACCTAAAGTTTGACCCATCTCACCCAGATGCAGACACAAATGGTTATGTTGCGTATCCAAATATTAACCCTGTTATAGAAATGGCCGATTTAGTAGAAGCAACTCGTTCTTATCAAGCAAATGTAGCAGCATTTGAGAGTTCAAAAAGTATGGCAAACTCAGCAATTTCATTGTTGAGAATAGGCTAAGGAAGGAATAAACTGTGAGTGAATTTGGAAAAATAAATGGCATATCTAGTCCATCAACAGCCGACTTACTAAAACAAAAAAGTAAGCCTGAGCTATCTGGTGGGGCAGCCTTTGCCCAGCAGTTAAAGTCTGCCTTAAATGAAGTAAATGAGATTCAAGAAAAAAGTGAAGTTGCTATCGGCGAAATGGCAACTGGGCAAGTAAAAGACCTTCATCAAGCTGCACTTGCTATTTCAAAAGCTGAAACAAGTATGAAGCTAATGCTAGAAATCAGAAACAAAGCCTTAAATGCGTACAAAGAGTTAGGTAGAACACAGTTATAAAAAAGTAATCATGGACAATCAAAACAAAAGTAAAAAAATATTTCTTCTTTTTGGTCTTATAGGGCTTGGTTTTTTTATCTTTTTAACAATTATGCTAGTTCATGTAGTAAAAAACAGAAATCTTCCATCTTTATATACAAAAAACTCTTCTAAAGCCAAAAGAGGCTCTATTATCAGTGCTGATGGTTTTCATGTAGCCACAACTAAAAAACTCTACAAAGCTATTGTCAATACTTACTATATCGACCCACAAAAAAAAGAACTTTTTATACAACTTTTTAGCATCTACTCAGGTATAGGTACGAAAGAGATAAAAAAACGACTTAAACAGAAAAAAGGTGTTGTAGTTTTAAGCTACAACATTTCTCAACAAAGAGCGCAATATTTAAAAAAATTACGCTTTGAGCTTAAGAGAAAAAAGGTATTTATAGAGAGAAAAAACCCCCGTACAGGTAAGGTAACTCTTCATGGTTTAAGTATCATAGAAAGTGGAGAGAGTCGGGAATATCCTTACGGAAATCTCTTAACTCCAATCATAGGTTACCCTCACAAACTTGAAGAAGACGGCTACACATATATCAAGGGGGTTAAGGGTATTGAGAAGAGCTTTGAAGATGCTCTAAATGCTAGACAAAACGAGCTTAGTCAAGGAAAAAGAGATGTAAATGGTTACATCATTTTAAATAAAGAAAGTTTTACAAAGAGAAGTATAAATGGCTTAGATATAAAGTTAACTATCCCCATAAATTTTCAAATTCGCGTAGAAAAAGTTCTTGATTTGATGAAGGTTAAATTAAAAGCCAAGCAAATTATAGCAGCTGTAATGGACTCTACTAATGGCAAGATTCTTGCTCTTGCTAGTTCTAACAGGTTTTTACCAAAAAAAATCAAACGAAGTGATTATCCATCTTTAAATAGTGCTGTTACTGAGTATAGCTTTGAACCTGGAAGTGTTATGAAAACAATTACATTTGCTCTGCTTTTAGATAAAGGTCTTGTAAATCCTTACGATTTGGTAAACGGACATAATGGACGCTTTAAGATAGGCAATAAAGTCATTACCGATGAGCATAAATTTGATTGGTTAAGTGCTGAGAATGTAATCGTATACTCATCAAATATTGGGATTGCACAACTTGCTCAAAAACTAAGTGGCGTTGCATTTAACACTGGTCTTAAAAATTTTGGTTTTTCTCAAAAATCAACTCCAGATATGATTTATGAAAAAAAAGGTTCTATTCCTAGTGCATATAAACTTAATAACCAAATTTATAAAGCTACATGTTCTTATGGTTACGGCATGAGAACAAACCTTATGCAACTTATGCGTGCTTACAGTTCTTTTAACAATAATGGAAGACTAGTAACTCCAAAAATAGTAGATTATTTCATAGATGCTAGAGGAAATTATATACCCGTTCATGAACAAAAACAAGTTCAAGTCATAAAAAGCTCAACAGCTAAAAGAATCAAAAATATTTTAATAAAAACCGTAAATAAAGGAACAGGTAAAAAAACAAAAACTCTAGGACTGCGTGTTGGTGGAAAAACAGGGACTGCACATATTGTTGAAAAAGGTAAATATGTAAACAAATATAACACAGCTTTTTTAGGCTTTAGTAATGACAAAAAAAATAAATACACAATGGGTGTTATAGTAATACAACCAAGAAGTAGCCAATTTGCAGCCGCAACTGCTGTACCTGTTTATAAAAAAATACTCGATATAATGGTTGAAGATGGGTACTTAAAGCCAGATATTATCAAGTAATCTTGTATTACCTACTTTAACTTCAACTAAAACTATACTATTTCCTACCTCTACTTCTTTTATTATTTCAAAATTACGATTTAATATCTCAACATAAAAGATTTCTAGTGGTGCTAATATTTTTTGCATCTGCTCTTTTATTGTATCAACATCTAATATATTTTTTACTATTAAATTTCCTGCCAAGTACAAAGATGAAGAGATTTTTAATGATTCTCGTCTCTCTTTTTTACTTAAATATACATTTCTACTACTTAGTGCTAAACCATCACTTTCTCTAACTGTCTCAACCCCAATAATTTCAACACTCATAAACAACTGTTTAACCATTAAGTTTATCAAATTAAATTGTTGAGCATCTTTTTTTCCAAAGTAAGCTTTTGTAGGACTTACAATATTTAAAAGTTTCATAACAACTGTTAAGACTCCATTGAAATGTGTTGGTCTTGTTAAACCTTCTAGTACAAAACCTCGAATATTTGGAGCTAACAAAGAGACTTCATCGCATCCATAAATATCTTTTGCATTTGGAAAAAATAATATATCAACTCCGCTCATTTCACATATTTTTGTATCAGCTTCATCTTTTTTTGGATATTTACTAAAATCTTCATCTTTTGAGAACTGCTTAGGATTTACAAAGATAGATACTATAACTATCTCAGTTTCCCCTCTTGCTCGTTTTATCAAAGATATATGACCTTCATGTAATGCACCCATTGTCGGTACAAAGCCTATACTCTTTTCTTCATCTTTTAAATACTTTTTTAACTCTAAGGGTTTGGAAATAATCTTCATTTTAAGTCACTTTTATATATAATCGCAATTATACAATATATGGACAATATTATGGACAACTATGAATATACAGAACTTTTAAAAAGTTTAAATTTAAAAATGAATAATATTACAGGTGTTGTTGAACCAAAAAAAATTCAAACAAGACTAGATGAAATAAAAAGTCTTGAAAGTGAACAAGATTTTTGGCTAGATGCGACAAATGCTGCAAAAATTCAAAAAGAAAAAACACAATATCAAAGAAAACTAGATAAATATTTTCTTGCTTATGATGCTGTTGTAGATGCATCCCAGTTGTATGATATGGCTAAAGAAGAAAACGATGAAGAGTCCATAGAAGCTTGTTATGATGATTCAATTGCTCTTGAACAACTCATACGCAATATGGAAATAGAAGTGCTTTTGAGTGGCGAGAGTGATTCTAATAATGCTATTATATCTATTCATCCAGGAGCAGGAGGAACGGAATCTCAAGACTGGGCGGCGATGTTACTTAGAATGTATAAAATGTTCGCATCTAGGCGTGGTTTTAGTATAGAAATCCTAGATTATCAAACAGGGGAAGAAGCCGGAATAAAAGATGTTTCATTCATAGTCAAGGGTGAAAATGCTTATGGATACTTAAAAGTAGAAACTGGTATTCATAGACTTGTTCGTATATCTCCATTTGACTCAAATGCAAAACGACATACTTCTTTTAGTTCTGTTGTAGTTTCACCTGAAATTGATGATGATATAAATATTGTAATCGAAGATAAAGACCTTCGTGTTGATACATACAGAGCGAGTGGTGCTGGGGGGCAACATGTCAACAAAACTGAGTCAGCTATTCGCTTAACTCACATACAAACTGGAGTTGTTGTTCAATGCCAAAACGATAGAAGTCAACATAAAAACAAAGCAACAGCAATGAAGATGTTAAAATCTCGTCTTTATGAGCTAGAACTAGAAGCTCAAAAAGCAGCGCAAGACGGTGTTGCAAAAAGCGAAATTGGATGGGGACATCAAATCCGTTCTTATGTAATGCAACCATACCAACAAGTAAAAGACACTAGAAGTAATGAAGCCTTTTCAAATATATCTGCAATCTTAGATGGCGATATGGATAAACTTATAGAAGGTGTCCTTATTTCTATAAATAGAGGCTAGTTCTTTATTTTGTATTTAATAAAAATTATGTCAAAATCACACTATGAATCTACTTAAAGAATTTTTACTTAATGATAAATGCTCATATCTTAAAGATGCTAAGCAAACAATGCACTATAAAGTCATTGATGGATGTGATGAAATAGAATGTCAAGAGTTAATAGAACGAGGGTACAGAAGATTCGGTAAGATGTATTTTAGACCTATTTGTACCTCTTGTGATGAATGTAAAAGTATAAAAATAGATGTAAATAACTTTAAGTTTAGTAAATCTCATAGAAGAATTATAAAAAAAGCTTCTTTTATTAAAAGTTTTATACAAGCACCCACAATGACTCAAGCTCATTTAAGTCTTTTTGAAAAATATCATCTTCATATGAAAGAAAAAAAAGGCTGGGAATACACTAAAACAAATCCTCAGAACTATTATAGTTCCTTTGTTGATGGACATAATGGCTTTGGTTATGAAGTTTTATACTATGATGAAGATAAATTAATAGGTATAGATTTAATAGATATACTCCAAGATGGTATCTCTTCTATTTATTTTTATTATGATCCTGATTATATGAAGTATGGACTTGGTAAGTTGTCTCTTTTGCTTCAAATAAAATTTGCAATTGATTCGAAAAAAGATTGGATTTACTTAGGTTACTATGTTAAAGATTGCCCATCTCTAGCTTATAAATCAGATTACAAACCTTTTTTAACTCTTGATGGAAGACCAAATGATGATGAAAATTTTACTTATTTAGCTAATTCTTGAACCTGTTCTTTACGAATATCTTTTTTCTTTTGAATTAATTCTTCTTGTAGCTTTTTTTGAATTTCTTCTTGTTTTTCTTTATCTCTTAAGCGTATTCGTCTTATCTTTGCTTCTTGTATCTCTTTTTTTGTAAATATCATAGTTCTTGATTTAGCTTGTTGTTTTCTAAACTCTTCATCTTCATCTAAATATTTTTGTATAACTCCTGATGTATTTATATCATCACAATGTGCAAAATAATATTGCATAATTTTATCTTTATTTCTATCACTATCAAAAAGATCTGAGTTTATTATTTGAGAAAAAAGTTCACTATTCTCATCTTTTATAGATGCCTTGTAAGTTTTGAAAATATTTCTTTGAAAATAATCATTAGTTTTAGATAATGATCTAATTTTTTTAAGGTATTGTGTCTTACTTTTAGTTGTATCTCCAGCATCTATTGCAAAACCCATCTCTTTAGCATCTTGAACATCTAGAATATATTCGTCAATTTTATCTTCATATCTTAAATATTTTTTTATAGTTTTTAGCTTTTGTATTTTTAGGACATTGTCATAGATAACATTACCTAAAACGGAGTATATATTAGGATTTTGAGCAAATAAAAATGTTGTAAATAATAATAAAAATATAGATTTTTTCATAATTTTACCTAATAAATCATATTTAAAAGTATTAATATATCGACTCTTTAGCTCTTAAGTTTACTTAAGAGCTAAGAGAAAATTTAGTGCCAGATATTAACCATTTCTTTTTTTCTGAATTTCTTCAGATACATTACGAGGAACTTCTTCATAATGATCAAATTCCATTGAGTATGTAGCGCGTCCTTGAGTAGCGGAACGAAGATCAGTTGAATAACCAAACATTTCAGCAAGAGGAACAAATGCATCAATAATTTTGTTACCTGAACGGTCACCCATATTGTTAACTTGTCCGCGACGACGATTAAGGTCACCGATAACATCTCCCATATAATCTTCAGGAACTTCAACTTCAACTTTCATCATTGGCTCTAAAATAGATGGATTTGCTTTACGACAACCCTCTTTAAAGCCCATTGAAGCAGCAAGTTTAAATGCCATCTCATTTGAATCAACATCATGGTAAGAACCATCATAAAGAGTAATATCAATATCTTCCATTGGGTAACCTGCAAGAACACCAGTTTGCATAGTCTCTCTACAACCCTTCTCAACAGCAGGAATAAATTCTTTAGGAATTGATCCACCTTTAATATCATTATGGAAAACAAAACCACTATCAGCTTCACCTGGCTTAATTCTAAGATATACATGACCAAATTGACCACGACCACCTGATTGTTTAGCATATTTGTACTCTTGACTTACTTCATCTCTAATAGACTCACGGTAAGAAACTTGAGGAGCACCAACTTCTGCTTCAACAGAGAATTCTCTTCTCATTCTATCTACAAGAATTTCAAGGTGTAACTCACCCATTCCTGAAATAATAGTTTGACCAGTTTCATCATCAGTATGAACTCTAAAAGATGGATCTTCAGCAGCAAGTTTGCTCAAAGCAATACCCATTTTTTCTTGGTCGACTTTTGTTTTTGGCTCTACTGCAACAGAGATAACGGGATCTGGAAAATCCATACGCTCTAATACAACTTTATCTGAAGGATCACATAAAGTATCGCCAGTTGTGGTTGATTTAAGTCCAACAACAGCACCGATTTCACCAGCATAGATAGTTTTGATTTCTTCACGCTTGATAGCATGCATTTTCATGATACGACCAATACGCTCTTTTTTATCTTTTGTTGTATTGTGAACATAAGAACCTGAATTTAAAGCGCCACGATAAACACGGATAAAAGTAAGTTGACCAACAAATGGGTCTGTCATAATTTTAAATGCTAAAGCAGCAAATGCACCATCATCACTTGACTCTACATCTACTTCTACTTCTTCATCATCCATTAAAGTACCTTTAATAGCTTCTGATTCAATAGGAGATGGTAGATATGCTACAACACAATCAAGTAAAGTTTGAATACCTTTATTTTTAAATGCTGTACCACAAGTCATAGGAACGATAGCCATGCCAATAGTAGCTTGTTTGATTGCTTCAGCAATTTCTTCATTAGAAATATCTTCACCATCTAAAAACTTCTCAGCAAATTCTTCATTTCCATCAACTTCAGAGATAGACTCAAGCATTTTTTCTCTATACTCATCAGCTCTATCTTTTAAGTTAGCTGGGATTTCTTCTACATGGTAGTTAGAACCCATTTCAGCATCTTTATCCCAAACAATAGCTTTCATTTGAACTAAATCAACAACACCATCAAAATCAGCTTCAGCACCGATAGGAAGTTGAATAGGCACAGGATTACCTTTTAATCTTTCACGAATTTGAGTTTCAACTTCGTAAAAATCGGCACCAGTTCTATCCATTTTGTTAACAAAAACAATTGACGGAACTTTATAACGATTTCTCTGACGCCAAACTGTTTCTGATTGAGGTTGAACACCACCAACAGCGCAAAATACTGAAACAGCACCATCAAGTACACGCATAGAACGCTCAACTTCAATAGTAAAATCAACGTGGCCCGGAGTATCGATAATATTTATCTGTTTACCTTCCCACTCACAAGTAGTAGCCGCAGAAGTAATTGTAATACCTCTTTCTTGCTCTTGTTCCATCCAGTCCATAGTAGCAGCACCATCATGAACCTCACCGATTTTATGTTCAACACCAGTATAGAATAAAATTCTCTCTGTTGCTGTAGTTTTACCTGCATCAATATGTGCAGCAATACCAATATTTCTTACATCATTTAGTTTGTGACTTCTTGCCATGTTTTGTACCTTGTTAAATTAGTTGAGAGATAACCTCTTTTGTAAATAAAGAATTTTTACTTACAAAAGAGGTGTCAATATTATATTGTTAAGAGAATTTCTTCTCTTAACATATTTTAAAAGTTGCTTACCAGCGATAGTGAGCAAATGCTTTATTTGCTTCAGCCATTCTGTAAGTATCTTCTTTCTTCTTGAATGCATTACCTTTATCAGATGATGCATCCATTAATTCATTTGCTAATCTCTCAGCCATTGTTCTCTCATTTCTCTTACGAGATGAATCAATCAACCATCTGATTGATAGAGAAAGTTGACGAACTGGGCGTACTTCTACTGGAACTTGATAAGTAGCACCACCAACACGGCGACTTTTTACTTCTATAATTGGTTTAATATTCTCAATAGCATCGTTAAATGTATCTATACCAGTTTTTTCACCTCTAGAGCTAATGATATCCATTGCACTATAAATGATTTTTTCTGCTTTAGATTTCTTGCCATCTAACATAATCTTATTTATAAATTTCGTTAAAACTTTGCTTCCATAAACTGGGTCAGGCATAATTTCACGAACGGGAGCTTTTCTTCTTCTCATTTTGAGTTTCCTTATTCTTCAATTTTTTCAAATTTACTCAAAATTAATCACTTAAGATTAATCCTGTAGCTATTGAATGATTATTTTTTTGGCTTCTTTGTTCCATATTTAGAACGAGCAACCATACGGTTAGCGACACCAGCAGTATCTAATGCACCACGAACGATGTGATACTTAACACCAGGTAAATCTTTAATACGACCACCACGAACTAGAACGATTGAGTGTTCTTGAAGGTTATGACCCTCACCACCGATATATGAAATTACTTCAAAACCAGAAGTTAATCTAACTTTTGCAACTTTTCTTAAAGCCGAGTTAGGTTTTTTTGGTGTAGTTGTGTAAACACGAGTACAAACACCACGACGCTGTGGACACGATACAAGAGCTGGTGATTTTGATTTTTTAATCACGCGTTTACGCTCTTTACGAATCAATTGATTGATTGTAGGCATACAATTCCTTTTACTTAAATTTTCCAGTAGAATTTAACCATCTACTTTAAGAGGGTTATAAACGCGTAATAATACAAAAATTGTAATTAAAGTTAGCTTATTTTAAGTGTAGATTAATGTTTAATCTTTGTAGTGGGAAATTTATTGAAGTATTTGTTTCCAAGCAAAGCTTGGAAACTAGAAGATTTAATATTTTACTATTCTTCTTCGTTATGAAAAATAATCTCTTGATTTTTATATATACCAGTTCCAACAGGAATAGTACGACCAATAATGACATTTTCTTTTAGGTCATTCAAATCATCAACTTTCGCTGAAACTGCCGCTTCAGTAAGAACTTTAGTTGTATCTTGGAATGACGCTGCTGAAATAATCGAATCAGCTGCAACTGCTGCTCTTGTTATACCAACCAAGAAAGGCTCAGCAATCGCAGGACGACCACCAAGACGAATAATCTTATCATTTTCAGCTCTAAATTTAGCTTTAGAAATTAAATCACCTTGAATAAACTTAGTATCACCAGATTTTACAATTCTAATTTGTCTAAGCATCTGAGTAAAAATAACTTCAATATGTTTATCAGCGATATTTACACCTTGAGAACGGTATACTTGCTGAACTTCAGATACTAGGTAGTTATAGAGTGCCTTAACACCCATAATACGAAGAAGCTCATGAGAAGAGATGACACCTGTAGTTAAACGCTCTCCTGCGTGAACAAAGTCACCAACCGCAACAACTGCTTCATGAGATTTATCTACAAAATACTCTTTTACAATGCCATTATCAGATGCGATAACTATACGAACTTTACCACGAAGAAGCTTTCCGAAACTTACAGTTCCATCAATTTCTGATATCAATGCTGTTGCTTTTGGACGACGACCTTCAAAAAGTTCACTTACCCGTGGAAGACCACCAGTAATATCTGATGATTTTTGAAGTGCTTTTGGTGTTTTTGCTATTAGATCTGCAATTTTTACACTCTGACCATCTTCAACAAATAAAGATGATTTAGCTTCAATAGAGTATCTTAATAATTCTCCATCTTCTGTTGCTAAAACAATAGTAGGTTTATAGTCTGCTGATATATGATCATGAATCATTAAACGAGTTTTACCTGTTAGTTCATCTAACTGCTCAGTAGCAGTTGTTCCAATAATAATATCTTCATACTGAACTACACCATTTGCTTCAGATATAACTGGATTTGAGTATGGATCCCATTCTGCTATTACTGTTGATTCATCATTCTTTGGCTTTGCTATAAGCGTTGTCGCTTCAACAGAAGAGTCATCTTCAGCTACTATAACAGAACCACGAGCGATATAGTGTCTAATGGCTTCACGGTTATTTGAATCAACAACTGTTGCAAATAGACCTTTTTCTACTACTTCATATCCAGCTTTCATACCCTCAAATCTCTCTAAATAATCACCTTTAAGTAAGAAATATTTAACCACTCCCTCTTCTTTAGATAATATCTTTTGAGTAACAGGCGCTCCATCTTTAACTGAAATTTCTGATGCATAAGGAATACGAGAAGGTACATTCCAAGCATCTTTAATTGTTTCAACTATAGACTCTGCTTCTGTGATTTCTAAGCCATTTTCATAAGGAAAATAATATTTTCCCTCAACTTGACCAGCAACACCAGCTAACTCATTTGGTTTTGCTATTTCGTTTTTACGCAAGGAATAACGCACTGTATCATCTTTACCAACTACACTAATAATAACTTCATCATGAACAGTTTGAATTTCTATTTTACCAGCAAATGGAGCTTTTATTTTTGGTTCAACTAAAAGTACAGCAGCATTTCTTCTGTTTGCTACAATATTTTTACCTTCTTTAGAGATATATGTTTTAACATTATAATAACGAATAAAACCTTCTTTAGATGCTACAACTTGACGCTCTTGAGCAGTTGAAGATGCTGTTCCACCAACATGAAAAGTTCTAAGAGTCAGCTGAGTACCAGGCTCACCAATTGACTGCGCAGCAATAATTCCAACTGCTTCACCAGTACGAACAATATGCCCAGTTGCAAGGTTAACACCATAGCACAAAGCACAAATACCACCTTCACTTTTACAAGTTGTAGGAGTTCTAATGTGTGCTGTTTTAATTCCAGCTTCAGCTATAACCTTAGCATTTACTTCATCAAGAAGTTTTCCTTCAGCAAAAAGTATCTCATTTGAAATAGGGTCAATAACATTATCAGCTAAAACTCTACCATTAAGTCTGTCTTCTAAAGACTCAATCAGAGTATTTTGATCACTTATATCTGCTATCTCAATACCTTCATGGGTATGACAATCATGCTCAACTATCTTAACATTTTGTGCAACATCAACAAGTTTACGAGTTAAGTAACCAGCATTTGCTGTTTTAAGTGCTGTATCGGCAAGACCTTTTCTAGCACCGTGAGTTGAAATAAAGTACTCAATAATGTTAAGCCCTTCTTTAAAGTTAGAAATAATCGGAGTTTCAATAATTTCACCACTAGGCTTAGCCATAAGACCACGCATACCAGCAAGCTGACGAATCTGTGCAGCAGAACCACGAGCACCAGAATCAGCCATCATATGAATAGAGTTAAAACCGTCTTTATCGTTTTGAACAAGCTCCATCATCTGAGATGCAAGAGTATTATTTGTATCTGTCCAAACATCAATGATTTTATTATATCTTTCTTGTTCAGTTAAAAGACCGGCTTCAAATTGTTTTTGAATCTCTGCAACTCTATTTTTACTCTCAATAATTTTTTCTTCTTTAGTATCTGGAATTCTAATATCATCAATAGAAATAGAGACACCCGCTTCAGTTGCATGTTTAAAACCTAAGTCTTTTAACTTGTCTAAAAAGCCAGAAGTTATACCTATTCCACCATGTTTCTGAACATAATCAACAACTTCATTTATATATTTTTTCTTCATAACTCTATTCCAAAGTTCAATAGGAACAAAATCTGGAATAACTGCTTTTAATAACATTCGTCCAACAGTAGTGTGAATTATTCTACCATCAATTCTAGTTCTTACTTTTGCGTGAAGGTCAAGTGCATCATGCTCAAGAGCAATTCTAATTTCATCTACATTAGCGAAAAGCTTATTTGAACCTTTTACTCCATTTTTCTCTAAAGAAATATAGTAAATTCCAAGAACCATATCTTGTGAAGGCGTCGCAATAGCTTTACCAGATGCAGGAAGCATAATATTCATAGATGCTAGCATAAGTACTTTACATTCAGCAATAGCGGCAGAACTTAAAGGAATATGTACAGCCATTTGATCCCCATCAAAATCGGCATTAAATGCAGCACAAACTAAAGGATGAAGCTGAATAGCTTTACCATCAATAAGTTTTGGATGAAATGCTTGAATAGAAAGTTTATGAAGTGTTGGTGCACGGTTAAGCATTATAGGATAACCATCAACTATCTCAGCTAAACATTCCCATACTTCATTTGTTTTAGCATCTATCATTTTTTTAGCAGCTTTAACAGTTGTAGCATAACCTTTATCTTCAAGTTTAGCAATTAAGTGTGGCTTAAATAGCTCAAGAGCCATTTTCTTAGGTAATCCACACTCATCCATTGCCAAAGATGGTCCAACAACAATTACAGAACGCCCTGAAAAGTCAACACGCTTACCAAGTAAGTTTTGACGGAAACGCCCTTGCTTACCTTTAATGATTTCAGATAATGATTTAAGCGGTCTTTTGTTAGCACCTTTTACTGCATTAGCACGACGACCATTATCAAATAGTGCATCTACTGATTCTTGTAGCATACGCTTTTCATTACGAACAATAATCTCAGGAGCTTCTAGTTCAACTAAACGCTTAAGTCTTTGATTTCTATTAATAACTCTTCTATATAAATCATTTACATCAGAAACAGCAAACTTACCGCCATCAAGAGAAACAAGTGGTCTTAAATCTGGTGGAAGAACAGGTAAAACTGTTAGCATCATCCATGCAGGGTTATTTCCACTATTTAAAAATGACTCAATAACTTTTAATCTTTTTGCAATAGTTTTTCTTTTTGCTTCAGATTTTGTAAGTTCTATGTCTTCTTTGAGAGCCGTAAACAAGTCAACTAAATCAATAGAATCAAGTAAATCACGAATCACTTCACCACCCATACGAGCTTTAAAGCCTAATTCACCAAATCTTTGAATAAGTGTACGATACTGTTCCTCATTTAAAACATCATATTGTAATACTGGCGTTTTTGATTCAGCATCATAATATGCTTCTCCACCACTTTCAACAATATATGCTTCATAATAAAGTACGCGTTCTAAATCTTTCATTTTGATACCAAGTAAAGTACCAATTCTAGATGGTAATGAACTAACATACCAGATATGTGCAACAGGAGTTACAAGTTCGATGTGACCCATACGAGTACGACGAACTTTAGTAGATGTTACTTCAACACCACATTTTTCACAAACTACACCTTTATAACGCATCTTTTTATATTTTCCACAAAGACACTCATAATCTCTTACAGGTCCAAAAATCTTCGCACAAAACAAACCATCACGCTCTGGTTTAAGAGTACGATAGTTAATAGTTTCAGGTTTTTTTACTTCTCCATGACTCCAAGACATCACTTTTTGAGGAGAAGCTAAACGAAATTGTAACTTCTTAATATCTTTTGGTCGATTGTCTTCTGTTACTGCAATAGGTACTAATTTACTCATCGTCTTCCACCTCGTCAAAAATCTCTACATCAAGTGCTAATGCTTGAAGCTCTTTGGTTAATACAAATAGTGTTTCAGGGATACCAGAAGGTGGTATTAACTCACCTTTTGTAATTGCTTTATAAGCTCGAACACGACCATCAACATCATCTGATTTAATTGTCAGCATCTCTTTAAGAACTGCAGATGCTCCATAAGCTTCAAGAGCCCATACTTCCATTTCTCCAAATCTTTGTCCACCAAAAAGTGCTTTACCGCCAACAGGTTGTTGAGTTACTAAAGAGTATGGTCCAGTTGAACGAGCATGAATCTTTTCATCAACCAAGTGATGAAGTTTCAAAATGTACATGTAACCTACATTTACTCTCTCTTTAATTTTTTCTCCAGTTAAACCATTATAAAGTACGGTTTTACCATCCGTATCCATTTTAGCTAACTCAAATAACTTATCAAATTCTGCTTGATTTACACCCTCAAAAATAGGTGTAGCAAATCTAACACCACCATTAGCCCAATCTCTAGCATATTTTAAGAACTTTTCGTCACTCATTTCACCTATTACTTGTACTGCATTCATCATTCCTGCAACATCAGCAATAGATATCATTTTTGAGCGAAGATTATCAATAAAATCTTTTTGTTTAGTTTCAAATTGTTCTAGGATTTGATTGCCAAGTTCACGACCTGCCATACCTAGATGCATCTCTAAAATCTGTCCAATATTCATACGAGATGGAACCCCCAGAGGATTTAAACAAACATCAACACTTCTTCCATCTTCCATATAAGGCATATCAACCTCAGGAACAATTATAGAAACAATACCTTTATTTCCATGTCGCCCTGCCATTTTATCACCAACTTTTAGTTGACGCTTAGTAGCAATATAAACTTTTACATACTTAACAACACCATTAGCTAAGATATCATCTTTTTCTAAAATAGTCAGTTTTTCTTCATGCTCATCTCTAAAAAGTCTTTTTTCTTTTTGAAAATAGTTTTTAGTTTTATTATATTCATCTTGAATATCATCAGAAAAAGATTTAACAATAGCATTCATTGCAAAACGATTTACTTCAACTAAGTCATCTGCATTGATCGTATCTCCAGCTTTATATTCTGTTTGAGCAATCTTAATATCTGATATTAATGCTTCTTTTGTTAAAAGCTTTGCTACACGAAGCATCTCTTCTTTATCTATCATAAGAAGACGATCATAATGCTCACGCTCTAAATAATCTCTTTCTTCTTTTTCTAGCTCAAGCGCTCTCGCATCTTTGTCATAACCTTTTTTAGTAAAGATTTTAACATCAACAATTATACCTTCCATTGATGGAGGACAATAAAGAGATTTATTTATAACATGTCCAGCTTTCTCTCCAAATATCGCACGAAGCAATCGTTCTTCTGGAGTTGGTTTAACTTCACCTTTTGGAGAAACTTTACCAACTAAAATCATACCGCCGCTTACTTTAGTACCTATTTTTACAATTCCAGACTCATCTAAATGAACTAACTCATCATCTCTAACATTTGGGATATCACGAGTAATCTCTTCAACACCATGTTTAAGCTCTCTTGCTTCAAGCTCTTTTTCATAGATATGGACAGAAGTAAATGCATCTTTACGGATTAACCTTTCTGAGATTACAATAGCATCCTCAAAGTTATAACCATTCCAAGGCATAAAAGCAACCATTGCGTTAACACCGAGTGCTAACTCGCCTTGATCCATATTTGGTCCATCGGCAATCACCTGAGCTTTTGCAATTTTTTGACCAACACTTACTATTGGTTTTTGAGAAAAAGATGTATTTTGATTTGTACGAAGATTTTTTGTTAAAGGATAGTAATCTATATAAATCTCACCATTTTCCTCACCCATTACATAAATATGTCTTCCATCTACTTTTTCAACAACACCAGCTCTTTTAGCTTTTACACATTCCCAAGCATCTCGTGCTACAAGTTTTTCAACACCTGTACCAACCATCGGTGAAAATGGTCTCAAAAGTGGTACTGCTTGACGCTGCATGTTTGATCCCATTAGCGCACGATTGGCATCATCATGCTCTAAAAATGGAATAAGTGAAGCTGCTACACCTACAACCATATGAGAAGAAAGGTCTGCAAATTCACACTCTGATGATGGACGATTTATAATTTCTCCATCTTGTCTAACTGTAACTGTATTACTAATGAATTGACCATCTTTATCCAGCTTATTTGAAGCAGCAGCAATTTTTACGCCCTCCTCCTGAGTTGCTGTAAGATAAATTATTTCATCAGTAATTTTCCCATCTTTCATAACTTTATAAGGAGCTTCAATAAAACCATGTGCATTTACTTTTGCATAAGTAGCAAGTGTATTAATAAGACCTATGTTTTGACCCTCTGGAGTTTCAACTGGACAAATTCTTCCATAGTGAGTTGGATGAACATCACGCACTTCAAACCCAGCTCTCTCTTTAACAAGTCCACCTTCACCAAGTGCACTAAGACGACGCTTGTGAGTAACTTCAGACAATGGGTTTGTTTGATCCATAAATTGAGAAAGTTGTCCACCTGAAAAAAATTCCATAATTGTTGAAGTAATCATTTTTGAGTTTATCAAGTCATGAGGCATTAACTCACTCATAACTCCACTCATCGTAGATAATTTATCACGAATTGCTTTTTGCATTTTAATAAGTCCATTATGTAACTCATTACCTAAAAGCTCACCAATTGATCTAATACGACGATTACCAAGATGGTCTCTATCATCAATATGACCTCGGCCGTTTTTAACTTTAATAACATATTTAACAGAGTTAATTACATCTTCGTGAGTTAAAACAGTCACATATTCAGGAATATTTAGTCCTAGTTTATGGTTCATTTTCATACGACCAACTTTAGTTAAGTCATATCTTTCTGGATCAAAGAAAAGTTGATTTACAAATATTTTAGCTGCTTCTTTTGTTACTGGCTCACCTGGGCGCATAACTTTATAGATACGAATTGCTGCTAAATCATTTTCATCTTCAATCTCTTCAGTTTGTTTAAGTAACTTTAGAGAATCAGCATCTGCATTAAAAGCATTAATTATAGAACTGTCTACTCCATTTGCAATATCGTTAGCAATTTTAAATTCACTTATACCAATTTCTGCCATTTTTTTAAGCTTAGTCTCATCGATATTAGTCATAGTATCAAAAAGAATTTCACCAGTTTCAGGGTCAATAATTGGTTCAGCTAAATATCTTTCTATTAAAATTTCTAATGGATATTCTACTGATTTTAATCCATCATCAATAAACTTCTGTGATTTTTTTACAGAAAGTCTTTTTCCTGCTTGAATAAGAATATTTCCATCTGTATCAACTAAATCAAAAATTAATCTTGAAGAAAAATCATTTGGATTAAAATCCATTAAAAACTTATTATCTTGAATATTAATAGTTTGAATTGGATAAAATAATTTTAATATATCTTGTTTAGAATAACCCAAAGCACGAAACATAATTGTAATAGGTACTTTACGGCGCTTATTAATTCTCATATATAAAATATCTTTTGGATCATACTCAAAGTACAACCAAGAACCACGATCTGGAATAATTTGACCAGTATATATAAGCTTATTACCAGCTGTTGTTGATTGTTCTTCTTTAAAAATAACACCAGGAGAACGATGAAGTTGATTTACAACTACACGCTCAACACCATTAATAATAAATGATGTTCTATCCGTCATAAGTGGAATGTCACGAACAAATATACTTTGTTCTTTGATATCTTTCACACCAAGTTTTTCTTTAGTATTTTCATCTCTGTCCCATAATACAAGACGAGTTTTCATTCTTAAACTGACAGCATAAGTAAGTCCGCGTTCCATACATTCTCTAACTGTGTATTTTTGATTTGCTATTTCACTTCCAAGATATTCAACAGTAAGTCTGTTTTGCGTATCATGAATAGGAAAAACTGATTGAAATACAGTCTCAATTCCACTCTCTGTTCTATCTTTTGCATCTAGCATTAAAAAATTATCATATGAACTTTGTTGAAGTTGTAGTAAGTTTGGTACTTCTATCTGTTGAGGAGTTTTAGAGAAGTCTACACGAAGACGATTTCCGGAGTATAAAGTGTTTAACATTAGGCTACCTCGAGTTGTTAATTAACTTAATCATTTTGACTAAGAGGGGTATCTATCTAAGCGTCCTTAGAATAAATTTAGTTACAGTGCTTATAAACGACATAAGGGCACTTTTACAAAAGGATAAAAATCCCATTGTAAAAGCGCCCAATTTTAAAAGGAGCGAAGCTCCTAATTAAATAGATAGCACAGGAATAAATTCCTGCGTACCCCTAAAAGGGGCAATCTACTTAACTTCTACTGTTGCACCAGCTGCTTCTAAGGCAGCTTTTGCTTCTTCAGAAGCAGCTTTATCTACACCTTCTTTAATTGTAGATGGTAAACCTTCACAAGCTTCTTTTGCTTCTTTAAGCCCTAAACCAGTTAAAGCACGAACAGCTTTAATAACGCCAATTTTTTTAGCACCAACATCAGTTAATACTACATCAAATTCAGTTTTTTCAGCAGCAGTTTCACCAGCAGCAGCTCCACCAGCTACAGCAACAGGTTGTGCAGATACACCAAATTTTTCTTCAAATTCTTTTACAAGCTCAGAAAGCTCTAGTACAGATAGTCCAGAAATAAATTCTAATACGTCTTCTTTAGTTACAGCCATGTGTAATTCCTTAATTTTATTTTATTAATATTGTTAACTGCTTACGCAGCTTCTTCTTCTTTTTTCTCTTTAAGAGCATTTAGTCCGATAGTAAAGTTTGCAACAGGTGCCATCCAAGTAGCAGCAAGCATACCAAGTAACTCATCGCGTCCTGGAAGTTTAGCAAATGCTTCAACTTTAGCAACATCAGCAACTTCACGATCAACATAAGCAGACTTAATCACAAATTTTTCATTATCTTTAGCAAATTCAGAAACTACCTTAGAAGTAGCAACAGAATCTTCGCCCCAAACAAGAATATTTGTATCTTGTAATTCAACTCCTGATAAGTCCGCATTTTTAAGTGCAATTGTTGCTAATGTATTTTTAACAACTTGAACTTTTGCTTCTTTTTCACGAGCGATTTTTCTTAAACCTTCAAGTTCTCCAACACTCAAACCTTTGTAATCACAAAAGATTACAGATTGAGCAGTTTTGAATTCATTTGAAAGAACTTCAATAATTTCAGCTTTTTTTGTTTTTGTCATAGAATTTCTCCTTCCCAGACAACACTTCAAACAGGAAAATTAAGCCTTTTAGCTCCCGTTATCTTTAGTCCATAAAATGCAGTTACCAAAGTAGTAACTTTGTAATTTCTTATTAAATAAAAAATTACAAAACCACTCAATACGGATAACACAGGTAAAACCTGCGTACCCATAAAAATTACTTAATATCTGCTAATTCATTAAGATCAAGTTTTACAGCTGGACTCATAGTTAAACTTATAGCAGCATTTTTAATATAACGACCTTTTGCAGAAGCCGGTTTTTGTTTATTTATTGCAGAAAGAAAAGAAGTTAAGTTTTCTTCAATTTTTGTTGCGTCAAAACTTACTTTTCCTATACCTGCATGAATATTACCTTTCTTATCAACTCTAAAGTTAACCTGTCCACCCTTAACATTTTTAACAGCAGTAGCAACATCTGGAGTAACAGTACCAGTTTTAGGGTTAGGCATTAAACCTTTTGGTCCTAGGATACGACCGATTTGTCCAACAAGTCCCATACAATCAGGTGCAGCAACAACAACATCAAAGTTAAATATTCCTGCTTTAATATCAGCTACTAAATCATCAGTACCAACTATATCAGCACCAGCCGCTTTAGCTTCATCAGCTTTTACACCTTTTGCAAAAACTGCAACACGAACAGTTTTACCAGTTCCATGAGGTAGTACTAAAGCACCACGAACCATTTGGTCAGCATGACGAGGGTCAACATTTAAGTTCATTGCTATTTCAACAGTTTCATCAAACTTTGCACTTTTCAAACCACTAAGAGTTATAGATGCTTCTTTAACACCATATGCTTTTGTATTATCAAATTTTTCTAATAATTGTTTATATCTTTTACTCATTTTCAAATTCTCCTATGAAATTCTTCCACAAAATTTTAAATCATTGTGGTTATGATTAACAGTGTTGCAAATGCCACATCTATTATTCTACTATTTCTACACCCATTGATCTTGCAGTACCTGAAATAGTATTTGCTGCCATTTCTAAGTCATCTGTATTTAAATCAACAATTTTTCTTTCAACAACTTCCATTAACTGAGCACGAGTTAATTTACCAACTTTATTTTTAAGAGGATTGTCTGTACCTTTCTTAAGATTTGCTGCTTTCATTATTAATGCTGCTGCTGTTGGTTGCTTAGTGATAAATGTAAAACTTCTATCAGAATATACTGTAATTACAGTAGGAACCTTAAAGCCCATTAAATCTTTTGTTTTTTCATTAAATGCTTTAGTAAATTCCATGATGTTAACACCACGCTGACCTAATGCTGGTCCAACTGGTGGAGCTGGGTTTGCTTTTCCAGCATCAATTTGTAGGTTAATATAACCTGTTATTTTTTTTGCCATTTTTATTTTCCTTGTTTAAGATTAAATTATTTTTTCAACTTGAGTGTAAGAGATATCTACCGGTGTAGCTCTTCCAAAAATTGAAACATTTAGTTTTAAAGTTCCATGTTCTAAATCATACTCATCCACTGTTGCTGTAAAATTTGCAAAAGGACCTTCAATAATACGAACAGTTTCTCCATTATCAAAAAATACTTTTGGTTTTGGAGCTGCACGGTTATTTACACGATCTAAAATCACATTAATATCATGCTCGCTTAAAGGCGTTGGTATATTTGCTTCACCAATAAATCCAGAAACTTTTGGTAAGGATTGAATTAAATGTTGAACTTCTGTATTTAAGTCGATATTTGCAAAAACATATCCAGAATATAAAGAGCGTTCTGTAATCTTTTTTTTACCATCTTTTATTTCAATAACATCTTCAGTAGGAACAATAACATCTGCGATGAAATCTTGAAGTCCCATTTCTTCTATCATATTAATAATTGAATCTCTTACTTGACGGTCATTTCCATAAGTTTGAATCGAATACCATTGATGTGCCATACTTACTCCTTAACCTAAAATTGCCGACATTACTGAAGACATTAACAAGTCAACTAAAGCTAAAAAAGAAGCTATAACAGTAACTACAATTAAAACAGAAATATAAGCTTGTTTAACCTGACCTTTTGTAGGAAAAATTACCTTAGCTAATTCTGATTTTGCGTTTCTAATATGTAAACCTAAATTCATAAATATTCCTATAAAGTGCATTAATTATGAATAAAGCTGAAAGGCTTCATTGATAATTAATGTATGGCAGGCACAGGGGGACTCGAACCCGCAACACCCGGATTTGGAATCCGGTGCTCTACCATTGGAGCTATGCGCCTAAAGTGAAACCTACTTGCAGTAAGTTTCGGACTTTGTTACAGTTTCATCTCTTTGTGAACAGTATGTTCACGACAAAATTTACAATATTTTTTTACTGAGAATTTTTCAGTATGTACTCTTTTATTTTTAGTTGTGTGGTAGTTTCTTCTAGTACATTTCTCACAACCTAAGTGAATTGCTTCTCTCATTTTATTTTACCTTTAAATTCCAAAATGGGCTTCACCCATTTTGGTTATAGTATAGATGTTATTATTTTATAATCTCTGCAACAACACCGGCACCAACTGTTCTGCCACCTTCACGGATAGCGAACTTAGTACCTTGTTCCATTGCAATTGGATGAATAAGTTCAGCAGTAATGCTAACATTATCACCTGGCATAACCATTTCTGTGCCTTCTGGTAAAGTGATTGCACCTGTAACATCAGTTGTACGAACATAGAACTGAGGACGGTAACCGTTAAAAAATGGAGTATGTCTTCCACCTTCATCTTTACTTAATACATAAATTTCAGCAGTGAATGTAGTGTGAGGAGTAATTGTACCTGGCTTACAAAGTACTTGACCACGCTCAACATCGTCTTTACCTATACCACGGACTAGAACACCGCAGTTATCTCCTGCAACACCCTCATCCATTTCTTTACGGAACATTTCAATACCAGTAACAGTAGTTTTTTGAGTATCTCTGATACCTACGATTTCTATTTCCTCACCGATTTTAACAGTACCACGCTCGATACGCCCAGTAACAACTGTACCACGACCAGAAATTGAAAAAACATCTTCAACAGGCATTAAGAAATCTTTGTCAGTTTCACGAACTGGCTCAGGAATATACTCGTCAACTTGTTTCATTAGTTCTTGAATTTTCGCTGACCACTCACCAAGAGTACCAGTTTTAGCTTCTTCAAGAGCCATAGTTGCAGAACCAGCTACGATTGGAGTATCATCACCTGGGAATTCATACATATCAAGAAGTTCACGAATTTCCATTTCAACTAATTCCATTAGTTCTTCATCGTCAACCATATCTTCTTTGTTCATAAAAACAACAATATATGGAACACCAACTTGTTTAGAAAGAAGGATATGCTCACGAGTTTGTGGCATAGGACCATCAGCTGCAGAAACAACTAGAATAGCACCATCCATTTGAGCAGCACCTGTAATCATATTCTTAACATAATCCGCGTGACCTGGACAGTCAACATGCGCATAGTGACGCTTATCAGTTTCGTACTCAACATGTGAAGTAGCGATTGTGATACCGCGTTCTCTTTCTTCTGGAGCATTATCGATTTGATCATAGTCCATAAGTTCTGCACCATTTGTTACTGCTAATACTGCAGTAATTGCTGCTGTCAATGTTGTTTTACCATGATCAACGTGACCAATAGTACCAATGTTTACATGCGGTTTATTACGCTCAAACTTTTCTTTTGCCATAGTGTCCTCCGACTTTAATTGTGAATTGAAACGGGATTGTACCCAAAAATCATTCAATTATTGCTTAACTTTCCTAAAGTATTCTCAAAAAGTTTACTTTTTGTAGCTTTAGGGGGTTGTAGGAACTAAAGTCCATACTAATAAAATGGGCTGTTGCTCATTTTATTATCTACAACAATGGTGCTGACGGTGGGATTTGAACCCACGGCCTCTTACTTACCAAGCAAGTGCTCTACCCCTGAGCCACGACAGCTCTTGTGCGCAATACTAAGCAATAATTGCATAATTTTTATTTCAATACTAGTTTTTTTATGATTAGTTTTAAAGCTATACAGATATCTATATGATACGCTATATATGAAGTTAATTCGTTGAAATTGTACTTCAGCTTCCAGAAGATAATTGGTTCAATGGAGCGGGAGACGAGATTCGAACTCGCGACAGCCTGCTTGGAAGGCAGGAACTCTAGCCACTGAGTTACTCCCGCAGCTTCATTGATGGTGGTGAGAAGAGGAGTCGAACCTCTGAACCCATAGGGAGCAGATTTACAGTCTGCCGTCGTTGGCCACTTGACTATCTCACCATTTGTAATTATATCTGGTCTAACACTGTTTCTAATATTCTATTTCAATGGTGCTGACACGAGGATTTGAACCCCGGGCCTGTTGATTACAAATCAACTGCTCTAGCCAACTGAGCTATGTCAGCATCGAAATTGAGTCAGAATTATAGTGCAAAAGATTTTCAATGTCAAGAGATATTTACTAAAATTTTATAAAATCCTCATCTTTTAAAATAATAGGGGTCCATTTACCACAATATCCTTGAATTTCTTTGATAATTTTACCTGTTGTATCATTTAAATTGATACAATAGAACCCTCTGAACAATCAAGCAATTTAACTTAACCTCCCTCAAACCAATAATTAGCTAAAATAAATATACTAAGAAGCCAAGTTTGAGGGATAAATATGCAACTAAGTTTTTTTGACCATGCTATGAAATATAAGGGTGGTAAGAAGAGTATGAAGTTTTTAAATGAGATGAAAGAGATTATTCCATTTGAAGCAATTGAGAAAATACTTATAGAGAAGAATGTATATAAACCTAACAAAGGTAAGACAGGAAGACCATCTATTCCATCAAAGATATTAGTAGGCTCACTTTTTTTACAAAACTGGTATGGATTGTCAGACCCAATGACCGAAGAGCTTATACATGACCGTATAAGCTTCAGAAAGTTTCTTGATATTAAAGATGAAGACACTATTCCAGATGAGACAACTATTTGTAAATTTAGAAACAAGCTTATAAAAGAAGAGCTGCTAGGTTCAATATTTGAAGAAGTAAAAAAGATGATGGAATCTAAAAGACTTATACTCAATGAGGGAACTCTTATAGACGCTACTCTCATCCACTCAAGCGAACCAAAGAGAAAAAAAGATGACAAGGGCAAAGTCATTTCAAATAAAGCCCATGATTCTGATGCAACCTATACTTCAAAAAGAGGTCGTAAACATCATGGATTAAAGATGCATATAGCAACTGATACAAACGGTATCATCAAAAAAGTAATAGCTACAACTGCATCAACTCATGATAGTACTCAATTCGATGAACTTACTCAAGATGAAGATAAAGCTATCTTTGCAGATAGCGGCTATATGCAAAAGGCAAGAAAAGTGGCACTAAGAGCAAAAGGTATTTTTGCTGGTATAGTTGAAAGACGAGTAAGAGGTCAATCGAAACTAAGACCTAAACAATCAAGAAATAATACAAGATTCTCAAAGATAAGATGTCTCGTGGAATTACCATTCGCATTTATAAAACAACATATGAACTTCAGAAAAACCAGATATCGGGGAATAGATAAAAATCAACAACACTTTTTTATGTTGGCTGCTTGTTATAATCTGAGACGGACACCTGCACTGGTAAGGGCTAGGAACTGATACAAAAGGAACAAAATAAGGTTCTAACATGCTAATAAATAGTAGAAATATAGAAAAACAAGACAGAAACTCACTTCAAAATTGAAAGAGAATTTTTAAAATGATAGAATATTAGTATAAAGAAGAATCATCTGGCTTGTTCAGAGGGTTCAATTAGATAAGGATTAATCAATGCTAAAAATATTATTTTCACCCTCTGAAGGCAAAAACAATGGTGGTAGTGAAAAAAAGAAAGAACTTCTTGGCTCAAATGAGGCAAGGCAAAGTATTTTAAATGAATACAATAAAATAGTTTTAAATTCAAATGAAGAACAAATAAAAAAACTTTTTGGTTTTAAAAAATTTGATGATTGTAAAATCTATATAAACGATATATTCAATTCTAGTCTTATGAGTGCCATACAAAGATACAAAGGTATAGCTTATGATTATTTAGACTATAACTCTTTAGATGCTTCATCCCACAAATATTTAAAACTAAACACCATAATATTTTCAAACCTTTACGGTCCTATTCTAGGTGGAGATACTATCGCAAACTACAAGGTAAAGCAGGGCAATGATATTGGAGATATAATTCCTGATAAATTTTACAAAGATAGATTTTCATATCAATTAGATTTATTTTTAAGTAAAGATGAGATTTTAGACCTTCGTGCTGGGTACTATGACAAGTTTTACAAGGTCACAAAACCATACACAACTCTAAAATTTTTAAAAAACGGGAAGGCGGTAAGTCACTGGGCAAAAGCTTATAGAGGCTTGGTTTTAAGAGAATTAGCAAAACATGAAATAAAATCTATAGAAGAGTTTATGTCACTTGAAATTGAGGGTTTAAATATTAAAGAGATAAAAGTTATAAAAAATAAAACTGAAATTATTTATGATATTATGCAATAAAACACGAAGGATTTATTGTGGATGATTCACAAGAGTATAAAGATAAAAAAGCATATTTTGAAAAGATTATTACACTTTATGGTAGAAATGTTGTTATAGAAGTTTTGCAAGATTCTAATATAGAAGTTCATAAACTCCACCTTGCATCTAGCAATAAAACTGATGGAGCCATTAAAACCATTTTAAACTTGGCAAAAATAAAAAATATAAAAATAACTTACCATGAAAAGAACTCTCTTTCTAGAATAAGTAAAAATGCAAAACAAGACCAAGGTGTGGCAATAGATATAATCGCACAAACTTATAAAAACGCCTCTGAAATAAAAAACCTTCAAAATTTTAGACTCATTGCTCTTGATGGAATACAAAACCCTCAAAACCTTGGAATGATTATCCGCTCTTGTGCCGCTGGAAATGTAGATGGAATAATTTTGCCTAAAAAAAGTTCTGCAAAAATTTCTCCACTTGTTGTAAAAGCAAGTGCAGGAACACTTTTTAAACTCCCCATTTACTACTGTAATTCACTTGATGATGTTCTACCAAATCTAAAAGAGACTAGCATCTATGCTCTATTTTCTCATGCAAAGACAAGCATCTACGATGTAGAAGCAGAAAAAAAGTCTATCTTCGTTTTAGGAAATGAAAGTGATGGAATAAGCAGTGAAGTTGAAAAACTTTGCAACAACTCCATCTCCATCCCGATGCAAAGAGGTGTAGAGTCACTAAATGTTGCAGTGACTGCTTCACTTTTGGCTTTTATGAAGTGAACTATTTTAATTCTCGTTCAGCCTTTAACCTCGAATTTATTCGAGGTTAAAGAACTAGATTTTTCTCAAAACCTTATCAAGCATACTCGTAGTCAAAACTCTTTTTAGAGTTCCTAATAAATGAGTGGCTAAAGTGTTATAATATCTTGGTTGTGGTTTTTTTGCTTGAAGTGCATGAACTATATTTTTTATAACTATATCTGAGTTTTTAGTGAAAGGGTCATTTTCTTTTTCTTCTTTTGACTCTAAAAGTTCTTCTTTGTACGCTTTTTCAAAAATACTTCCCTCTGAAATGACATTCTTTTTAAACATTTTTATAGCATTTTGTCTAAAGTCAGACCTAACAGGACCTGTATTTATGGTGCAAACAAATATATCTGTATCCATTAGTTCTAAACGAAGTGTATCACACAGTCCTTCTATGGCATACTTAGATGCATTGTAAGCTCCACGAAAACGAAGAGAAATAATTCCTAAAACAGAGGAGTGTTGCAAAATTCTTCCATATCCTTGTTTTCGCATAATTTTAAGACTTTGCCTTGTTAGCTCGTGGAGTCCAAAAAAGTTTGTTTCAAACTGCTCTTTTAAAACTTCAGTTGTTATATCTTCAACTGCTCCAGGTTGTCCAAACCCAGCGTTATTAAAAACTGCATAAAGCTCTTTGTCTTTTGTTATAAAATCTAGTGTCTTTTTAATGTTTGTTGCATCTGTAACATCAAGTAAATAAGCATCTAAACCTTCACTTCTTAATCTTTTTACATCTTCTTCTTTTCTAGCAGTTGCGTAAACTTTATAGCCATTTTGATGTAAATAGTGGGCAGTATCATACCCGATGCCACTAGAACAACCAGTTATTAAAATACTTTTTTTCATGAAGTCATAATCTCGTACGGTCTTTTTATTTCACGAATAACCTCATCAACACTCATATGACGAGATTTTCGTAAAAACTCTTTTGAATCAAGAAAAACCAAAACAGAAGGAATGGCATATACTCCAAAATATGGAGCTATTTCTTCAGTTAGTGAGATATCAACACTCTGAATTTTAAACTCTTTAAAGTTAGCATCTAAAGCTTGCAAAAGTTTAGGTTTTAGTGCATGACAGATTTTACAAGTTGGAGCGGAAAAGTAAACCATTACCGCTATGTTTTCATTTATACATTTTTGAATATTTTTGATTGTTTGCATGATGAAATTATAACAGATATAATCCTATTATGAGTTCAATAATATTTTCTATTCTTAGCATCTATATTTTCATCGTGATTGGTTTTATAGCAAAGCTAAGTTTTAAAGAAAAAATTGATGATAAAACCATAAACCTTATAAATGTATATTTTCTGCAAGTCTTTTTAACCTTTTGGGGACTTTTAATTAAACCTATTGACATAACACTTTTATATGCGCCTAGCATCTACCTCGTTATTGTTATTATTTTACTTTTAGTTTCTATATTTACTGCCAAAAAACTATTTTCATCTCCTAAAGATTACTCCATTGCAACAGTTGCGGCCATCATAGGTAATACTGGGAACTTAGGAATCCCTATAAACATAGCTATATTTGGAGAAGAGTCTATTCCCTATACAACTGTCGTAAATCTTGTGAATGTTTTTGTAGTTTACACAGTTGGTGTTTTTTACTACTCTCGCGGAACTTATAACATTAAAACTTCTCTATTAAACATCATAAAAATACCTATTTTATGGGCTTCTATCATTGCCATACTACTTAGCATCTATGGTTATAAACCTTCTGGTGCAATAGCAAATATGTTAATGATGGGAGCGTACGCCTCTATGACTATGCAACTCTTTTTATTTGGTATCTACCTTTATGGAACTAAGATAAAAGAAGTCAGTAAGAGCCTAATTGTCTGGGTAATTAGTTTTAAATTTGTTCTGTTACCTCTTATTGCTTTCATTGTTCTTTACTTTTTAGAGCTAGATTCCATGATAAAAGGCATAATCTTTATAGAACTTATGATGCCTCTTGCAGTTACAAATGTAAACTTAGCATCTCTGTATGATTGCAAACCAAAAATTGTAACTGCTTTAGTCTTCATTTCATCTGTTATATTTTTAGGTGTAATTTTTATAGCCGTTAAAGCATTAGAGTATTTATGAAACATTATTTAGTTATTGGTTAAAATTTAATCAATAATTATCTTCTGATTAAATGTAAATGAGCTATACTAACTTCAAATTTTAATTTCGGGAGAAAATGAATGGGAAAATTTGTTAATAATACAGAAGAGTTTTTTACTTTTTGTGAAGAAAATGATGTTCAATTTGTAGACTTTAGATTTACAGATCTTAAAGGTGCATGGCACCATATCAGTTACAGAATGAGCTTTGTTAATGCTGGTCAACTTGAGGGTGGATTACCATTTGATGGTTCTTCAGTAGAAGCATGGCAGCCAATCAACAAATCAGACATGTTACTTAAACCTGAAGTTGGTACTGCATTTTTAGATCCATTTACTGCTGATCCAACGGTTATCGTAATTTGTGATGTTTATGACATTTACAAAGATCAAGCTTATGAAAGATGTCCTCGTTCAATCGCTAAAGCGTCACTTAAGCATGCTGAATCAATTGGTATTGCTGATACAGCTTACTTTGGACCTGAAAATGAATTCTTTCTTTTTGACAATATAACTTTCGTTGATAATATCAATGAAGCTGGTTATAAAGTTGATACTGAAGAAGGTGGCTGGAACTCTAATACTGAGTATAAAGATATGTACAATACTGGTCATAGACCAGGAACTAAAGGTGGTTACTTTCCAGTAGCACCTACTGACTCTGCTGTTGATATGAGAGCTGAAATGATGCAGATTTTAGAGCAAGTTGGTCTTGAAGTTATGCTTGGTCACCACGAAGTTGCACAAGGTCAGCACGAGCTAGGTATAGTTTTCTCTGACATCATCGGTGCTGCTGATAATGTTCAAATATACAAATATGTTGTAAAAATGGTAGCTCACCTAAATGGTAAAACTGCTACATTTATGCCTAAGCCACTTTATGGTGACAACGGAAATGGTATGCATGTTCATCAATCACTATGGAAAGATGGTAAAAACCTTTTCTATGCTCCAGGTGAATATGCAAACTTAAGTACAATGGCTAAAAACTATACAGGTGGTATCTTTAAACATGCTGCTGCTGTTTCTGCTTTTACAAATCCTACTACAAACTCATACAAGAGACTTTTACCAGGATTTGAAGCTCCTTCAATCCTAACTTACTCTTCTCAAAACCGTTCTGCTGCTTGTCGTATTCCTTACGGTGCAGGTGAAATGGCTACTAGAATTGAAATGCGTTTCCCAGATTCTACTGCTTGTCCTTACTTAGCATTTGCAGTAATGATGATGGCTGGACTTGACGGTATAAAAGAGCAAACTGTTCCTGTTGGTCCAATGGATGAAGATTTATTTGAGCTTTCTCTTGATGAAATTCGTGAGAAAAAAATTCCTCAAATGCCACACACACTTCGTGAAGCATTAGAAGGTCTAATTGGTGATAATGATTTCTTAAAACCTGTATTTACTCAAGAGTTTATAAATGCTTATCAACATTATAGATTTGAGCGTGATGTATGGCCAGATGAAGGTCGTCCAACTGCTTATGAGTTTAAAACTACTTACCAATGCTAGGCTAAATTCGTCACACTTCTACAATATTCCCGCTTTTGCGGGGATCTCTACACTTTTATTCTTCCGACAACCATTAATTTGATATAATTGTGACTATGATAGTTTATGTAAGAGTGCCTATCAAAATTTCAAGTTAAGGATTCAATATGAATCAAGGTAAATATAAACCTTATCCGCAAATTGATTTGCCAAATCGTGTTTGGCCAACTAAAATAATTACCCAAGCTCCATTATGGTGCAGTGTAGATTTACGAGATGGAAATCAAGCACTAATCAATCCTATGAATATTACTAAAAAACTTGAACTTTTCGCACTCTTATTAAAACTTGGATTTAAAGAAATTGAAGTTGGTTTTCCATCTGCTTCAAAAGTAGAATTTGATTTTTTACGCCGTTTGGTTGATGATAATCTTATACCCGATGATGTCACAATTCAGGTATTGGTTCAAGCAAGAGAGCATTTAATTGCTAAGAGTTTTGAAGCATTAAAAGGTGTAAAAAAAGCAACTGTGCATCTATACAATTCAACTTCTACTGCTCAAAGAAAGATAGTTTTTAATAAAACTCAACAAGAGATAGTTAAGCTTGCATTAGAAGGTGTTAAGTTAGTAAAAAAATATGAACAACTTCATGATGGAGAAATATTTTTAGAATACTCACCAGAGAGTTTTACCGGTACAGAGTTAGAATTTGCAGTAGAAATTTCAAATGCTGTAACGAAAGAATGGGGTATTAGTGATAATAGAAAAGTTATCATAAACCTTCCTGCAACTGTTGAAATGGCAACTCCAAATATCTACGCCGACCAGATAGAGTGGATGGCCGCTCACTTAAATAATAGAGAAAATGTCATCATCTCAACTCACACGCATAATGACAGAGGAACTTCTGTTGCAGCAACTGAGTTAGCACTTTTAGCTGGAGCGGACAGAGTTGAAGGAACACTTTTAAGCAATGGAGAGAGAACAGGAAATGTTGACATCATTACTTTAGCTTTAAATATGACAACTCAGGGAGTTGATTCTAAACTTGATTTTACAAATATAAATGAAGTTTTAGATGTTGTAGAAAGATGTACAGAGATAGAGACTCACTTTCGCCACCCTTATGTTGGAGAGTTGGTTTATACTGCATTTTCAGGTTCACACCAAGATGCAATTAACAAAGGCTTAGCTTACCAAAAAAATAAAGATGATGAGTTCTGGGAAGTTCCATACTTACCGATAGACCCACAAGATGTTGGAAGAACTTATGAGAGTATCATTCGTATAAACTCACAATCTGGAAAAGGTGGAGTAGCTTTTATACTAGAGAAAAACTTTGGTTATTCTCTACCAAAAGCAATGCATCCAGAAATTGGAAAACTTGTTCAAGGTAGTACCGAGGTTGAAGGTAGAGAGCTAGATGCTAAAGAAATTTTAGAAATATTTAAAGATACTTATTTTAAAGTCCAAGAACATATCTCTTTTGTTGATTTTAGAGTAAAGTCTGATAATAAGATTTCTAGTTGTTCTTTAACTTACAGCTATAAGGGAGTAAATATTATAGCATCTGGAGAAGGTAACGGACCTATAGATGCTTGTAAAAATGCTCTTATGAAAGACTATAAAAATGAGTTTACTATAAACTCCTACTCTGAACATTCTTGCGGAGATAAAAGTTCAGCCTCAGCTGTCGCATATATAGAGATTCAGACAAAAGAAACTCTATCTTGTTATGGAGTTGGCAGAGATAATGACATAGCAACTGCATCTATAAAAGCTATGTTTTGTGCATTAAATAGAGCTTTTAATTAAGTAAAACTTAGATGGAAGATGAAAATCAAAAACTCATTGATGAAATCATTGTTCTTTCAAGGCTCTCTAGCCATAGGCTTAGAGAGCAAACTCATCGTCTTATAGAAATCTATCAAAACCAAAAAAAGAAAACTCAAAAGGTTCAAAAGAACAACTCTATTTTTTTAAAACAAATAGATAAGCGCTCTGTCGTTGTTCAAGCATCTAGCAGTAAAAAAGACAAACTACTTTCTCAACAATCAAAAATGGCTACTATGGGAGAAATGATGGATGCCGTAGCACATCAATGGAAACAACCTTTAAACTCTCTAAGCATGATGAACGATATGTTAGAAGATGATTTTAAAGATGGGGTAGTTGATAGTAACTATATCAGAGATTTAACACAAACTTCACAAATGCAAATAGCTCACATGGTAAATACGCTAAATGAATTTAGAACTTTTTTTAGACCTTCCAAAGAAAATGCAGATTTTTCTGTTGCTGATTGTATACAGAGTGTTGAGATACTAATGAAAGATGAATTAATTAAGAACAATATAAATCTAAATATAGAGATTGAAGATAATCTTAGCATCTATGGTCTTACAAATGAGTTTAAACATCTTTTTTTAAATCTTATAAGTAACAGCATAGATGCTTTTAATGAAAAAGCCCTAAAGGATACCGCTACGCATAATATCAAAAATAGAACTATTAATATAAAAACATATATAGAAAAAAACAAAAACATTATAGACTTTAGCGATAATGCACTTGGTATCCCAGAGCATATTATAGCTGATATATTTAAGCCAAATGTAACAACAAAAGAAGATGGTAAAGGTACTGGGATAGGACTTTACATGAGTTCGCAAATAGTTAAAAAACACGCTGGAACAATAAGCGTTATAAATACCGATATAGGTGCCCTTTTTACAATAACTATTAAAAATTAGTTGCTTGTTTTGAATATAAGAGATATAATTGCACAAATACTTCCTTAGGATATAATATGTCATCAACAAAACCAACAATTAAAGCAAATAACCATAAAATTCACCCATGTCCTAACGATAAGAAATTAGCCCTTGCTCATGATTTAGTCGCTCAAAATACTAATGAAGATATTATAGTAGTAACTTCAGGTGATACTAGAATACTTGAAGAAACTCTAACTGGTATCAAAGTTATAGATGATAAAACACTTATCAAAGATAAAGATTTAACTTGTACTCTTCTGATTAGTTTTGATGTTCCATTAAAAGCTGTTATATATATAGCGAGACTATCACATACAACAAAAAATGCTGTTTTACTTCTAAATGAAAGTGAACAAAAACTACTCTATCCAATAGAAACTCTTTTAGGTCGTGTTATAAAACAAGAAATTGTTAGCGGCTTTGAATATCCTCAAAAAGAAGTAAAAGAAATAGATCCAAAAGCTAGAAAACCTCTCTCAAAAGAAAGAATCAAAGAGATTGCCAAAAAAAACTATGATGATAAAGTTGGTACACCAAAGCCAATAAGTGATAAACCTAAACGAGATTATAAAAAAGACGATGAAAAAGCGGCACAATGGGAAAAAAAGAAAAAAGCTCCTAATAAATTTTTAGGCAAAGATGAAAATGGAAAAGCTTTATTTTCAGGGAAGAGTGGAGAGAGAAACCACCGTTACGATGGAAGTGCAAGAGATTCAAGTTATCCTCCAAAAAAAGTTGGAAGAAAAATAAATATCAAATCTCTTAAAAAACCTACAGACTAATGTTTTTTATCAAAATAACAACTCCGCTTCTGGATTTACTTGATTTTCTATGCGTGGCGGTTTAGAAATATCGCTAAAATACTCTTTTTTTCCATCAACTTCCACTTCTATAATTCCCTCAGGAGCAATAAATTTTCTTTGTATTTGAGGGTATAATTTTAAAAGACTTTGATAAAACTGTGAAAATGCAGGACCTGCTATTTTACCACCTGTTTCCCATCTGTGCATCGGGGTATTATCATCATTTCCAAACCAAACAATTGTTTCAACAGTTGGGGAGTAACCTGCAAACCAACCATCTACATTATTATTAGTTGTTCCAGTTTTACCAGCAAGCTCAATACCTCTTGCTCTTGCTCTCCTACCTGTTCCACGATTAACCACATCTCTTAAGATAGTTGTCATTATATAGGCTTGAGTTGGCTCAGTTATAAAATATGTTTCTTCTTGTTTTTCATAAAGTGTATTCCCACCTTTATCTATTGAAGTAATTAGATGTGGTGTGATTTGCATTCCATGATTTGCAAATGAAGTGTAATATTTTGCAAGTTGAAGAGGTGAGAGAGAGATTGTCCCTAGTGAAATAGAAAGATCATTTGGTAAGTTTTTAATACCAAATTTTTTAAACTCTCTTAAGAGTTGTGGTAAACCAATATCGTTTACAAGGTTGATAGTAGCCAAGTTTCGTGAGTGAATCAAGGCTTCTCTTAAACTTATAAGACCTTTATAATTTTTTTCATAATTTCTTGGTTGCCATTTTAACTCTTCACCATCTTTTTCATACTTATATGTTCTTGCAATATCAATAAGTTTAGTAGCTCCAGAATAACCCAAATCAACTGCTACTTGATAGATAAAAGGTTTAAAAGCAGACCCTGGTTGTCTTCTTCCTTGAGTTGCACGATTGTATGATGAGACTTTATAATCAATACTACCAACAAGAGCCAAAATATTTCCAGTTTTAGAATCAAGAGAAACAAGCGCTCCATTTAAAAGTGTCGTATTTGTATCTCCTGCGACTTCCCATGTTGGATCTGTTAAAAGTATTTTTTGATCTTTGAGCTTATAAGCTTCAATACGCTCTAAAGATAAATCATAAGCATTTTTAAGTGCTACTCTTGCTGCATTTTGAAGTCTAAGATCAACAGTTGTATATATCTCATATCCACCTGTTTTAATATCATTTACACCTAAAGCACGAGTCCTTCTTGTAACTTCATCAACTATAAATGGGGCTTTATTTTGAGTAAGAGTATCATTAAACACTTCAGGTGTTTCAAATAAAGCTTCTTGATATTCTATCTCATCTATCCAACCAAGTGTATACATTCTAGTTATAACACGATTTGCTCTGCCCATTGAAATTTCATAATTTTTTGTTGGAGCATATGTACTTGGTGCTTTTGGAAGTCCAACTAAAATAGCCATCTCTTTAAGAGTTAAATCATCTAGTTTTTTATGAAAATATCCATCTGCCGCTGTTTTTATACCGTAATATCCATGACCATAATATATCTCATTTAAGTAGCACTCTAGTATCTGCTCTTTACTTAAAGCATTTTCAAGTTTTAAAGCAAATATAGCCTCTTTTATCTTGCGTGAGAGTTTTTTCTCTCTTGTTAAAAGTACATTTTTTACTAACTGTTGAGTAATTGTGCTTGCACCTTCAACTGCTCTTCCTGCTCGTATAACTTTTATTGTAGCACGAAAAATAGCATCTATATTTATCCCTGGATGCTCAAAAAAAGTTGTATCTTCAATGGCAACAAGTGCTTCAATTATTTTTGGTGGTATTTGAGAAAAAGTTGCATAATATCTATGTTTTTTGTTGAAAATATTTGCTATTTTTTCGCCATTTTTATCGTAAATTTTTGTCGTAACCTCTGGTTTATAGTTTGTTAAAGTGGATATATCATAATTGTATGCCATTAAAAAATAACCTAAAACTAAAAATGGAGATAAAAATCCAAGTAACAAAATAGTAAATAATATATTTTTCGTTTTTATCATTGTCTAAATTCCCTATTTGCAAAACCTGCATCTATTAATATTTTTGTATAATTTTCTTGTGGATTTAGAACTACCTCATCCATTTTTCCATTTTCAACAATTTTCCCATCTCTTAAAACACAAATATCTTCGCAAAGTGCTTTTGCTGAAGTTATATCATGTGTTACAAAAAGCATCTTAAAGCCATGGAGTTTTTGTAAATCTTTAAGCAAGTCTAAAATCAAAACTCTTGTTTGTGGATCTAGTGCTGTTGTTGGTTCATCAAGAAGCATAAGCTTTGGACTATGTTCTAATGCCATAGCAAGAACGACTCTTTGAAGTTGACCACCTGAAAGTTCTGGAGCAAATCTATCTGCTAGTTCTATATCCAAGCCAACCTGAGCAAAAAGCTCTTCTATTTTTTGCTCATCTACAAAAAATTGCTTTCTTATTTTTGTAAGTGGAGAGAGTGCAGTAAATGGATTTTGAGGGACAAAAGAGATATTGCTACCAGCTTTTAGCTCGAATCCTGCATCTACTTCTAACTCACATTTCATTGTATTTGGTAACATCCCCAAAAGTGCTTTAAGAGTTAAACTTTTACCACTTCCACTCTGACCAACAAGGGCTAAAGAGGAAGATATATTAAAACTTATATCTACTAAATTTTTATCATCAAGTGTTATTTTTAACTTTTGGATTTTCATAAAGTATTTTATCCAATTTTGCCTAATAATTTATGATTAAGACTTCAATTGTGCTATTTGTATTTTTATTTTTTGATTGATAATTACAATTGAACCCTCTGAACAAGCCAGATGATTCTTCTTTATACTAATATTCTATCATTTTAAAAATTCTCTTTCAATTTTGAAGTGAGTTTCTGTCTTGTTTTTCTATATTTCTACTATTTATTAGCATGTTAGAACCTTATTTTGTTCCTTTTGTATCAGTTCCTAGCCCTTACCAGTGCAGGTGTCCGTCTCAGATTATAACAAGCAGCCAACATAAAAAAGTGTTGTTGATTTTTCTCTATTCCCCGATATCTGGTTTTTCTGAAGTTCATATGTTGTTTTATAAATGCGAATGGTAATTCCACGAGACATCTTATCTTTGAGAATCTTGTATTATTTCTTGATTGTTTAGGTCTTAGTTTCGATTGACCTCTTACTCGTCTTTCAACTATACCAGCAAAAATACCTTTTGCTCTTAGTGCCACTTTTCTTGCCTTTTGCATATAGCCGCTATCTGCGAATATTGCTTTATTTTCATCTTCTGTCAGCTTATCAAACTGTGTACTATCGTGTGTTGATGCAGTTGTAGCTATTACTTTTTTGATGATACCGTTTGTATCAGTTGCTATATGCATCTTTAATCCATGATGTTTACGACCTCTTTTTGAAGTATAGGTTGCATCAGAATCATGGGCTTTATTTGAAATAACTTTACCCTTGTCATCTTTTTTTCTCTTTGGTTCGCTTGAGTGGATGAGAGTAGCGTCTATAAGAGTTCCCTCATTGAGTATAAGTCTTTTAGATTCCATCATCTTTTTTACTTCTTCAAATATATCACCAAGTATCTCTTCTTTGATAAGCTTGTTTCTAAATTTACAAATAGTTGTTTCATCTGGAATAGTATCTTCATCTCTTATATCAAGAAACTTTCTGAAGCTTATACGGTCATGTATAAGCTCTTCGGTCATTGGGTCTGACAATCCATACCAGTTTTGTAAAAAAAGTGAGCCTACTAATATCTTTGATGGAATAGATGGTCTTCCTGTCTTACCTTTGTTGGGTTTGTATACATTTTTCTCTATAAGTATCTTCTCAATAGCTTCAAATGGAATAATCTCTTTCATCTCATTTAAAAACTTCATACTCTTCTTACCACCTTGGTATTTCATGGCATGGTCAAAAAAACTTAGTTGCATATTTATCCCTCAAACTTGGCTTCTTAGTATATTTATTTTAGCTAATTATTGGTTTGAGGGAGGTTAAGTTAAATTGCTTGATTGTTCAGAGGGTTCAATTATGATAATTATGCTCTAACTTATGAACTTTATACTTTTGGCTCCATTTGATTAAAAGCTCATGCACTCTACCTTTATTTTCAAAAACATTAGAAAGTGCGAACTTAATTCCTCTAGCATCTAGAGCATCTATGTAGTGTAAAAGTTGCAACTCTTTATCTTCATTCCAGCCATTATTTTCATTGTAAGTGGCTTGTGTGATTAAGTAAGGAGGGTCTATATATACAAATGAATCTTGTGATATTTTTATATCATTAAAGTCTTGTGAAGTGAAAGTTATATCTAAAATATTTAACTTATCTACAAATAATTCTAAATTCTTTTTTATATTTTTGTTAAAATCTCTTTTATTTACAGGTGTATTAAACTCGCCTTTTGAGTTAAAGCGTATCTGATTGTTAAATGCAAAAAGTAAAGTTGTGTAAAACATAAGAGGACTTGGATTTTTATTATAATCGGCTCGTAATTTTTCATAAAATCTTTTATTATATTTTCCAACACCTATACTTGAGGTAGTATTATACTTTTCATATCCATATTTTGAAGTATTTGACAGCTTATATTTTATAATGATTTTTTCTATATCTTTAGTGATTTTATCAGCTTTATTTTCTTTGAAATATCTGTACAATTCTATAATATTTTCATCAATATCATTTGCAATAATTCTTTTAGCACTAGCATTAACTCCAACATTACATCCACCAGCAAATAGATCAACAAAAGTATCTATGTCTTTTGGAAACAGTGGCTCGATTTGCTTTAAAAGTTTGTGCTTTGAACCTGTGTAGTTTAGAGGGGATTTTAAATAACTCACTAATATCTTTTCACGATACCTTGCTTTGTATTTCCTACTTTATTATGTTCTATTTTAAATGTTTCAGGTGCTTCTAGCCCTATTATAACCATAGGTACTGTTAGCAAACCCCTTAATGGATCTAAATATCTTTCGAATTTTTCAAATTCACCAGTTGCTCCATCAAATCCACCCAGTGTTTTTAAATTTTTTGTAGCACATATTACAATAGCAATATCTGTTTTAATTTCTTTTTGTACATGATTTAATTCACTAGCAATTGTCGGTTTAACAAGGTTCCATGCAATGGCTTCACCATGATTAAATGCAACTTCGATAGATATATTATCATTTGCAAAATCTAATCTCCAAGATTTATTTGAATACTCATTATCATTAAAAATTCTTGATTCTGATTTCCAACCAATGTCAATAAGTTTCTTTTTAATTACTTTATTTAATGCGACTGACAAACCTTTTGGCACTCTTTTATTTGACTCATGAGCTTCAATGATTTCTTCATCAGTAATAGATTCTATTGTTTCTAATAATTCATTCCACTTATCTTTATATTGCGGTTCATTATTTAAAATTAGCTCACCATATCTATATGATTTTAATTTATATTTCATCTAATATTTTTTCTCCTAATCTTTCAATAATTCCAACAACCAAAGCATTACCCATTAAAAAAGCTCTTTTTGTATCTGAAATACCTTCTGTATGATTATCTGGAAACATATTTAGTCTTTCTAACTCTAGTGGAGTAAGTCTTCTGTGTTTACCATCAACACAAACCACATGCTTAAACCTTGAAGCACTTGCCCCGCCCTCTCCTGTAATAATAGTTCTCGCTGGCTTTGTCACGCAGTCAGGAAATCCCATACTGCCTTCTGAATATGTATATTCATGCCCTGTAATTTTATTAATTCTTTGTATTGATTTTGAACCTTTTTGATACTTCCATTTCTCTAGCTCTTCATCATTTATATAAAACTCTTTTGGTACTGTATTTTCATCTTGTAAGAAATCACCAAGTACAGAATATTTATCTTCATAATTCACTTCAACTTTAGATGTATAGTAAATACCATTTATCATATATCCTGCATCTAAAAAAGCATTTTGTTTAGGAGTGTCTTTGTTAAAGTTATTTGTTATTTCTACTAAATCATTACTTAATTCTTTAACCATAATTTTTTCAGTCTCTATTTTATTCACTGAAAAAGTTTTTGCAAATAAGCTCTTAGAACTTAAAATATCAGATGCAGAATTATCTTTCAATGTATTATAAAATTTTGTATCTATTTTTGAGGCAAATATAAAAACTCTTCGTCTTCTCTGTGGCATTCCATATTCACTTGCATTAATAACTCTCCACTCAACAGAATAACCAAGAGCGTTAAGGGAAGAAAGTATAATTGCAAAATCTCTACCTCTTTGGCTTGCAGGAGACTTTAATAATCTATCAACATTTTCTAGTAATAAATACGTAGGAGCTTTATCTTTTTTTTCTTGTAATATTCTGTAAATTTCCCACCATAAGACTCCTTTTTTGCCAACTATTCCATGTGAGTTTTTTAATGTACTTGCAACAGAGTAATCTTGACAGGGAAAACCACCTACAAGTAAATCATGCTCAGGAATATCTTTTACAGAAACTTTTGAAATATCTTCATTGGAATGATTCGCATATCCAAACTGCTTCTCATATATTTGTGATGCATGTTGTATCTTAGTAGATGGTTCCCATTGATTACTCCATACTATTTCGAAGTGCTTTGAATATTGTCTAATATTTTCTAAGCCTATACGAAACCCACCTACGCCAGCAAATAATTCAACAGTTCTAATGGCAGTTTGTGAAAGTATCATATTCATACTATTTAACTCTTTTTGGATTTGATAATGATTAAATAAATTTGGTAATTTCATAATTCTATCTCCTCTATTGCAAGAAGCTTATCATTGAAAATCAATTTATTTAAAATATTTGACATATTGTCATACAATTCGTATTTTACCTAAAATATATTAAGTGTCTTGTTAAAAAAATCTAAGCAATTTTAAGAAAAAACACTCTCTCTTTGTTATCATCATGTTTGCTCTTGCCAGTTGTAAAAGCTTTATAGTCTTTTTCAAAAACTTTTACTTTACCTCTTCTTGACATGGATTTTATTATATCTTCATCAGAGATTTTTGCGTTACTTCTGTCGTTTCCTTTATTTGCCATGTTGTTGTATGAGAGAAGTATGTATTTACATTTTGCATTTATTATTAAGTCATCAAAACTATCTGCTGCACTTTTTAGTGAGTATTCGCTTTTGATTTTAGAACGGTCAAACTTTTTTGCTACTCCAAAAACTTCTGTTTTTTTCCATTGAGTTAAGTTTTCAAGTAGATGATAAGCATCACAGTATTGTCTAGAATTGTATGGCGGGTCAAGGTAAAGAACATCACACTCTATATCTCGTATGAGCATATTGGCATCTATGTTATGAACTTCATTATTTTTGTTTTTACTCAGGTCAACATCAAGCATCTTCATCTCAAACTTTTGTTCTCGTATCTCTTTTTTTATATAAGCGTCATAATGTCCAACAGTATTTGCTATGCGGTCTATGGAGTAGTTTAGTGAAGTTAAAAGTATATGTTTTTCTTTTAGATTTATGGCATCTGATATGAAAAGTCTTTTTATCTCTTCTCTTATAAACCCGACTTTTTTTGCTACCTTTTTTGAAAAATATCTTCCACCAAAGTTTTTAGAAAAGTAGTTTTCTCTTGAAGCCGTAGATGCATTAAAGTCTTTTATGATTTTTCTAACTTTTATCTCATCAAAATCTTCATCATTTAAAAAAGCATTTAAAGAAACAAAATTTTGATAGAGCAAGTCGTTAGAGATTATCTTTTTATTTTTATCGTTAAAGTATGAACTAACTACACCAGTTCCTGAAAATATATCACAGAGTGAGTCAAACTCTCCAACCTCTTTTTTAATGATGTCATCTATAAAATCAAGTATCGAATTTTTGTTACCAAGGTATCTTCGTTGCGATATTTTGTACATAAACCCTCCTCTTAATTTGACATATTATTTTATGATTTTGCTCAGTTCTTTACATAAAGCTATCAACTCTACTTCTGTTTGACCAAGTCTTGCAATCAGTCTAACTATTGCTCGTTTTACTGTTGGCTGACGAATCCCACCTATTGCATAACCACTCTCTAATATTTTATCTTTTATCTCTATTACTTTTTTATTATCACATATTAAGATTGGGACTATTAAACCATCAACTTTTATGCCTAGTTCTTGTAAAACTATCATCTGTCTTAGTCTAATTTCATCTTTGATTATCTCTTTATTTTGGAGTATAAATTTCAGAGCATTATGTGCAAGTAAAGTGTCATAAAGAGAAAGTGAAGTAGCGTAGATAATAGGCTTCGCACGGTTTATAAGATACTCTATTATATGCTCAGATGCCAAGATAAATGCACCAAAACTTCCATACGCTTTTCCAAGAGTTCCCATTTTTATATGGTTAGGTTTTATCTCGATGTTGTATAGGTCAAATACACCCATCAGGTCATTTCCAACAACTCCACTACTATGTGCTTCATCTACTATTAGAATGGCATCTAGCGTATCACAGATGCTAAATACTTCAGAGTCCACTAAATCTCCATCCATTGAGTAGATTCCTTCGACTGCCACCACTTTCCTCGAAGCATCTGAGGATTCTAGCATCTGAGTTAAATCTTGCATATCGTTATGTTTAAAATACTGAACTTTTATGCCATTAAGTTTAGATGCCAACACTCCAGATGCATGATACAACTCATCCATAAAAAGTTCATCACCACTTCTTACAAGAGCCTCAATAAGTGCAATATTTGCATTAAAACCACTTCCTACAACAACCCCACTTTCAAATCCATTTGCCTCGCAAAGTGCATCTTCAAAGTCTTTGTGAATTTGATGATAACCATTAACTAAAAGAGAAGCTTTTGAACTGTGAACAGGTTCATTAGACAGAGTCTCACAAGTTTTCTCATGAAGTTCTTTTTTATGAGAGAGTCCTAAGTAATCATTAGATGCGAAGTCTAAAACATCATTGTTTACTACTTCTCTAGTACGAAATCTTTTTGATTTTTTTAGTGCTTTTATCTCATTTTCATAGTAGTTCATAAAAAGGCCTTTAAAAGTTCAGTATTTAGCCCCATTGCTGTACTTTCATAACCTCGTACTTCTTTTATGTATGATTTACAAAAACCTTCAACCATACAAGCACCAGCCTTTCCTCGCCACTCTCCATTTCTAAGATATTTTTCTAAGTCATCTTTGTCAAACTCATCAAAAAGATAGTCAGTTTGTGAAATATCTATTATTTTTTTATGTTTGGAATGGTAAATCATGCAAGTTACTATGCTAGTTATACTTCCGCTTTGAGTCATCAAAATCTCTCTTGCACTTTCAAGTGAGTTAGCTTTTCTAAGTATTTTATTATTCGCTGTCACAACTGTATCAGCTACTAAAATAGGGTAATCCTCAATTCCAAAGGCTTCTATATTTACTTCATATTTTCCTAAAGTTGCTTGATATACAAAGTTTTTAGGGCTAGATGCAAGGATGGAGTCTTCATCGAACTCTTTTGATTCTTGTAAAAACTCAATGCCCGCCTTTTTTAAAAGCATTGCACGAGTGTATGAGGAAGAGGCAAGTCTAATCATTTTAAAGTACTGAGGAGAAGTAAGAACCTATAAATATAGCCGTTACACCAAGCAAAATATTTAGAGGTACCATATATTTACCTATGAGTTCTAATTGGTTTTTCGCAAGAACAAAATCTCCATTATTAAGAGCTTTTTCTGCTTTATTTCTTCGTCTAATCATAAGAGCTAGATTAAGAAACATTATTGTCCAAATACCCTCTTTGGTATAAACGAAGAGTTTGAATTCACTATCTGAAATTGAGTAGCCTTTTATCATAAATATCGCTGTAAAAAGGAGGAGTAATACAAAGGGAGCCGCGATGCAAAAGAGTCTCTTTAGTGCATCTGCTATTCTCTCTAGTCTTTTTTGTGGTGATTCTATTTCTATAAATGATGGATGAGCGGCGTAACGCATAGCTATCATACCACCAACCCATACAACAGCTGAGATAACATGTAAAAAAACTATAAAAGTTTTGTATTCAGCAAAGATTTCCTGCACTAAGAAAGAACCTCTGTTATGTATGCAAGTGCTTGTATTTTTGCATCTGGAAGTTTAGTTTTATCTTTTCCACCAGCTTGTGCAAAGTCAGGACGACCGCCGCCACCACCACCAAGAATCGGAGCAATTTTTTTAATCCAATCACCAGCTTTAGCATCTGCGTTTTTAACACCAGCGGCTATAAGAACTTTATCGCCTTTAACTTGAAAAAGCATTGCACAAAGTTTTTCATTTTGGTTTTTAAGCTCATCTATCTTTTCTTTAATATCTCCAGATGGAAGTTCTTCAACTACAACGGCTACGCCATTTATTTCATTAGAAGATATTTCTACTTTTGAACTTTCTTGAGACTCTTTAAGTTCTGTTTTTAACTCTGTTATGTTTGACTTTAGTCTTGAAATACCAGCCATAATATCTAAGTTTTTAACCTCAGCTTCAACGCGTTTTATCATAACTCTTTGATCACAAAAATACTCATATGCAGCATGACCAACAACAGCTTCTATTCGTCTAACACCCGCAGAAACTCCACTTTCTTTTGTGATGATAAAAGAACCGATATTTGCTGAGTTATCAACATGAACACCACCACAAAACTCAACTGAAGCATCTGAGAAACTTACAACACGGACTTCATCACCATACTTCTCGCCAAACTGAGCTTTTGCTCCTGACTTTTTAGCATCTTCTATGCACATAACTTCTGTTTTTGCAGGGATAGCTCTTAGAACATCACGGTTTACTCTTGTTTCTATCTCTACTAACTCTTCATGTGTTAAAGCTTTAGGGTGAGAAAAGTCAAATCTAAGTCTCTTGTCTTCTACAAGTGAACCAGCTTGAGATATATGGTCACCTAAAACATCATATAAAATAGCATGTAAAAGATGTGTTGCTGAGTGATGTTTAATGATTTCTGCTCTTGAAATATCTACTATAGACTCAACAATATCTCCAACTTTTAGAGTTTTGCTAAGAGTGATTTGTGAAAGATTTAAGCCGAAAATTTTTCTAGTATCTTCTACTTTAGCAAAACCTTCTAACTCTCCGCTATCCCCCATCTGTCCACCACTCTCGGCATAAAAAGGAGTTGTATCTAAAAGTACCCAACCTTTTTCTCCTGCTTGAAGTATGTCAGCATGTTTAAACTGTGCATCTAAGAGTGCTAATACTTCTCCAGAATGAGCTAAAAATTCATAACCAACAAAAGTGTTTTCACCAAATTTTTCTAAAAGTTCTTTAAAATCTCCATGTGCTTGAGAATCTCCACTACCTTTCCAAGCAGCTTTTGCACGAGTTCTTTGCGCAAGCATCAACTCTTCAAACTTTGCAGAATCAAGACCTAAGTTTTTACCCTTAAGCATATCTTCTGTTAAGTCTAGTGGAAAACCAAAAGTATCGTAAAGTTTAAAAGCAACCTCACCACTAAAAATCTCTTTTGTATTTTTTAACTCTAATTCAAACAGCTCTATCCCAGACTCAATAGTCTTAAAAAATCTAGCTTCTTCTAGTTGAATCTGTTCTTTAACAGCTTTTGCTTTTGTGATTAGGTAGTCGTATTCACCACCCATAATCTCTACAACAATATCAACAAGCTTGTACATAAATGCTTCTCTAAATCCAAGAAGATAACCATGTCTTACAGCACGACGCAAGATGCGACGAAGCACATAACCACGGCCCTCATTTGAGAAATTTATACCTTGAGCTAAAAGAAAAAGTGCCGTTCTAATGTGATCAGCTATAACTCTATATGAAGCACCAGTTGAATACTCATACTCTTTACCTATAAGGGTTTCTACTTTGTTTATGATTGGCATAAAAAGTGATGAATCATAGTTAGAACGCTTACCTTCTTTTATGGCAATAACTCTTTCAAGTCCCATGCCTGTGTCAATAGAAGGTCTTGGAAGTGGAGTCATTGAACCATCTGCTGCTTTCTCATATTGCATAAAAACAAGATTCCAAATCTCTAAAAATCTATCGCCTTCTCCACCAAGATAATCTTCTTTGCCACTAAAGTGTTCTTCACCTTGATCATAAAAAATCTCAGAACATGGTCCACACGCTCCTGTATCTCCCATAGACCAAAAGTTATCTGCATCTCCTAGTCTTAAAATCTTATCTGATGGAACATATTTTTTCCAAAGTTTTTCAGCTTCATCATCACTATCATGAACTGTTATCCAAAGTTTATCAGAAGGAAGTTTGATAACCTCAGTCAAAAATTCCCAAGCATAGTCAATCGCTTCTTCTTTAAAATAATCTCCAAAGCTAAAGTTTCCTAGCATCTCAAAAAATGTATGATGTCTAGCAGTATGCCCAACATTTTCCAAATCATTATGCTTTCCACCTGCTCTTAAACAGGTTTGACATGAGGTTGCTCTTGGGTTAGCTGGTCTTGGAACTTCGCCTGTAAAAATCGACTTAAAAGGTACCATTCCTGCATTGTTAAACAAAAGTGTTGCATCTTCTGGCACTAATGGCGCAGATGCTATGCGTTCATGATTTTTTGACTCAAAATATTTTAAATACTCTTCTCTAATATCCATCTATTATTCTCTTTTATAAAATTAAGCGATTATATCCAAAACAGTTTTAATCTTTTATATCTTCTAGGGTTAAAAAAATGTATACTTTATTAATGTAACCTAAATTTAAAGGATTTTTTATGAATGTTTCAAACACAAATGCTCTAACAAACACAGGCATAAACCTTAACTCAAACCTAACTAAACTATCTTCAGGTTCACGAATCAATAGTGCCGCAGATGACGCTTCAGGTATGTCTATTGCAGATAAAATGTCTGCTCAAGTTCGTGGTTTAGGTCAAGCCATACAAAATACTAACAATGCAATAGGTATGGTTCAAGTAGCAGATGGAGCTATGCAGGAGTATTCAAATATACTAAATGATGTAAGAGTGTTAGCACTCAAAGCATCTAGTGGCATTATGAATCATAGTAACAGAAGTATTATACAAAATGAGATAGATAAACTTCTCTCTTCTGCAAACAAAATTGTAAATACAACATCATACAACGGCATAAACATACTTCAAGAAAAAGGCGAATTTACATTTCATACAGGTGCAAATGCTGGAGAAAAAGTTCATGTAGACTTTGGCGATGCCTCTTCAATCCTTCCTGCAGTAGATGTTTTAGATAGTAGTAAGATAGACGATAGTTTAAAAAATATTGATAAAGCTTTAGAATCTACAGGTTTAATCATGAGTAACTTAGGTGCTGGGCAAAATGCTTTAGAATCAAATGTAAGAAATATATCTGTTTCAAGAATAAACATAGCCTCAGCAGAATCACAAATAAGAGATTTGGACTTTGCACAAGAGAGTGCAAACTTTAATAAAAACAAAATTTTAGATCAGACTGGTGTATTTGCTCTTGCTCAAAAAAATGCAGTCCAATCAAATATTTTAAAACTATTTCAATAGTTTAGTTCGTCTTTTATTTTTATAGTTGAATATTCTTTTAAAAACATTTCGGTAGCAATTCCGTTACCGAGCTTAATCACTTTTTTTTCTTTATTCATTATAGGTGTAGTCCCATAGCCACAACTAGGGCTTTTAGATTTTAAAACTATGGCATCTGCTTCTGGATGAAGTTTAGTGAAAGAGTTTATTTCATCTTTTAAAAGTTGTGTTACATCTTTATTACTCTCATTTGTAATTATTTTTAAATCACCATCAAAATCAACAATATTTATCCGCTCTCTAGGAGTTCCAAAAATTGGTGCCTCAGGACAAAAAGGGATGATTTCATAGTCTTTAAACTTTTCAGCTATTGCATCTACACTTTTAGTTTGCCCATCATAACGGCAAAGATGTCCAAGTAAACAAGCAGAAATAATTACTTTTTTCATTATATACCTCTGAACTTTAAAAAAGTTCTAACTTTAGTCGCCACAGCGGCGCGAGCGGAACTAAATGGGCTTTGCTCATTTAGTGGACTAATTAACAGACAACTACACTCTTAATTTCCGTAAATTCTTCAATGGCAAATCTAGGACCTTCACGCCCTACTCCACTAAGTTTTACACCTCCATAAGGCTGAATATCGAACCTAAGAGTTGGCATATCATTTATAACAATTCCACCAGCATCTAGCTCACTAATTGCTCGTTTTGTTAAACTCAAATCATTTGTAAATACAGAAGATTGAAGTCCATACGGAGAGTTATTAATACGAGGAAGTGCATCATCAAAACTATCAACTTTCACAAGAGAAACTATAGGAGCAAAAACTTCTTCACATACTATTGCCATATCATCTCGTACATCTGCCATCACACAAGGCTTAAACATAACTCCATCACAAGAAGGAGTTAGAAGCGCTCTTGCCCCTTCATCTATGGCACTTTGTACCCAGTTCATAGCACGAGTTGCAGCTTCTTCATCAATCAAAGGACCCATAAAAGTACTCTCTTCATAAGGTGAACCAACTACAAGTTTTTTAGTTTCTTGCGCCATCTTAGATGCAAACTCATCATATACTTTAGCATCTACATAGATGCGCTGAAGAGAAATACAAACTTGTCCAGAATTTACAAATGCACCTAAAGCACAACGCTGTGCAGCTAAAGTTAAATCTGCACTAGCATCTATATAAGTTGCTGCATTTCCACCAAGTTCAAGTGAAACTTTTTTAATTCCTGCATTTTTAACAATGATTTCTCCAACAGGAACACTTCCTGTAAAGCTTATAACACGAGGTATATCACTTGTAATTAAAGCACTTCCAACTTCAGCATCTCCATAAACTACACTCAGGGCATCTTTAACTGCATACTCACTTTCTATGAAAAGTTTTGCAAATTTATACGCTGTTAAAGGTGCTTCAGGAGTTGGTTTTAAAACTACTGCATTACCAGCAACTAAAGCAGGTGCTAATTTGTGAGCTATAAGATTTAGAGGAAAGTTAAAAGGAGTAATAGCAACAGCAACTCCAATAGGTTCACGAGAAAAATAAGAGATAGTTTTTTTACCACTAGGCATAGCATCTGTGTTGATTGTCTCTCCATGCATAGTACGCATGGTTTCGGCTGATAAAGTAACAGTTTCGATGCATCTATCTACTTCTACACGAGCAAAAGTTATGGGTTTTCCAACTTCGTCAGTAATAGTTTGCGCTATATCTTCCTTGTTCTCTTTAAGCTTAGAAGCAACATCTAAAAGCCAAGAACATCTTTGAGAAAGAGTAGATGCTTTAGCTTCTTTTGTAGCATCTTGCGCAATTTTTAAAGCTTTTAAAGCATCTGCCTCACTACAAATAGGAGCAGTAGAAACCACATCCCCACTAAATGGACTTTTTCTTTCACTCAAGTTTTCTTTAGTAGCCTCTGTTGAGCCAAAAAATATTTTTGCATTCATTTTATTTCCTAGTAATATATTTATAGATTATATCATTTATAAAATAATTCTCTTTAGAAATAATTTTTTTTATTTGCGATTTAAATACGATTATTATTTTATATAATCATAAAAAAGGAAAAAAATGAATTTAAATATACAAAATAAAACTGCTTTAATTACAGGATCAACACAGGGTATCGGCTTTGCATCTGCAAAAAAACTTTGTGAAGAAGGTGTAAATGTTATTATCAATGGAAGAGATATCTCAAAAGTAAATATTGCTGTAAGTAACTTGAAAAATGAATTTTCAAAACTTACCATTACAGGAATAGCTGCTGATTTAAAAGATGAGCAAGGATGCACTAAACTAATTTCACAAATCAAACATATAGATATTTTGATAAATAATGTAGGTATATTTGAACCAAGAGATTTTACAGATATCTCTAGTGATGAGTGGTTACATATGTTTAATGTTAATGTTATGAGTGGGGTAAGACTTTCTCAACATTATTTACCTAAAATGTTAGAACAAAACTGGGGAAGAATTTTATTTATTTCAAGTGAATCAGCACTTCAAATCCCTAAAGAGATGATACATTATGGTATGACAAAAACTGCACAAATATCAGTTGCTCGAGGAATCGCTGAACTAACAAAAGGCACACAAGTTACTTCAAACTCTATCATAGTTGGTCCTTCAACATCAGAAGGTGTTGCACAATTTATGCAAGATTTAGCAAAACAAGAAAATAAAACATTTCAAGAGATAGAAAAATTCTTTTTTGATGAAGTTCGACCAACATCTTTAATTCAAAGATTTTCAAGTGTAGATGAAATAGCAAATATGATAGTGTATATTTCAAGTCAAAATGCCAGTGCTACAAATGGGGCAACACTTCGCGTTGATGGCGGAGTTGTGCAGTCAGCATTTTAAAAATAAAAAACAAGGTTAAAATTTATGAAGAAATATAATAATATCCATTATAGAAGGTGATGGCATAGGTCCAGAAATAATAGATGAAGCAGTAAAAGTACTAGATACTGTTGCAAAAGTTTGTAATTTTTCTATTAATTATAAAGAATACTTAATGGGTGGTATTGCTGTTGATAAAACAGGTGTTCCATTACCAGAAGGAACAGTAGCTGGGGTATTGGACTCTGACGCTTGTTTATTAGGGGCTATTGGTGGAGAAAAATGGGATAAATTAGAAAGAAATTTAAGACCAGAGACAGGACTATTAAACTTTAGAAAAAAAGTAGGTGTTTATGCAAACCTTAGACCTGCTGTAGTATATAAGGAACTACTAAATGCATCTACTTTAAAACCAGAAGTTATTGAAAATTGTAACATCATGGTTGGAAGGGAACTAATCGGTGGTATTCATTTTGGAGAACCTAGAGGCAATGATGGTCAAAAAGCTTTCAACACAATGGTATATACAAAAACAGAAATTTTAAGAATTGGTAAAAAAGCATTTGAGCTTGCAATGAATAGAGATAAAAAACTATGTTCAGTTGATAAAGCAAATTTATTAGATATTTCTCAGTTATGGAGAGAAGTGATGATTGAACTGTCTAAAGATTACCCTGAAGTTGAATTGACACATATGTATATAGATAATGCATTAATGCAACTAGTAAGAAATCCTAAACAATTTGATGTAATTGTTACAGGAAATATATTTGGAGATATTTTATCCGAAGCTGCTTCTATGGTTGTTGGGTCAATAGGACTGTTAGCATCTGCTTCACTTGGTGATAATACTGCCGTTTACGAGCCTATTTATGGCTCAGCACCTAACATAATAGGTCTTGGTTCGCTAACCCGATAGCGACAATAGAAAGCGCAGCGATGATGCTTCGACACTCGTTAAAAGAAAAAAGAGGTGCATCATTAATTGAAAAAGCTATTAAGAGTGTTTTAAAAGATGGTTATCGAACAAAAGATTTATCACTTTTTGATGCTAAAGAAATTTTAAGTACTTCTGAGATGGGCGATACAATAACCTTTTATATTAAAAATAATAGCGATTATTTAGCGATTTAATTTTAATATAATTTTGTCGTAGTTTTAATACTTTACAGTTTGAAACACATTAACATAAGGAAAGAAGATATGAGAAAGATTGTAAAATTAAGTTTAGCTACATTAGCTTTATTAACAACAGGGGTAAGTGCTGCAGATAATTTATCAGATGCTTTTAAAAATACTAAAGCTTCAGGGGAAGTTAAAGCAGCCTATATTAATTCTAATTTTTTAGGTTCAAAAGAGTCAGATAGCATAGGATCAGTTGGTGGTAGACTAGGAATTGTAACAGATGAATTAAAAGGGTTTAAAGCAGGAGCAACTTTTCAAACTTCTCATGTTTTACATGATGGGATAAATTATACTGACCTAAGTCCCATCCCTCCATTTAATGTGAATGGAGCTAATCAACGAACAAACTCTTTTAATGCATCTGGTTCAGTATTATCTGAATCATATTTAGAATATACTTTGTCAAATACTTCATTAAAAGTAGGTAGACAGTTTATTACAACTCCGTTAGTGAGCTCAGCACTTCCTGGAAAATCTTCTGAAGCACTTATAAAAGATTCATTTCAAGCATATGTTTTGACAAATACAGATATACCAGATACTACTATAGTTGCAGCATATGTAACCCAATATCAACAAATATCTGATGGAGAAGGTAATATCGGTGACTTCAAAGAGTTTCAGGATGGTGCAGGTTCAATTTTTGTAAAAAATAATTCAATAAAAGACACAACTTTACAAGTGCAATATTTAACTGAAAAAGGTAAAACATCAGCACAAGATAAAAATGTTTTATATTTTCAAGCAGATTACAAAATAAAGGGACATACTTTATCGGCTCAATATTTAGCATCTAAAGATAAAACACAAGCTACTGATGCACAAGATGCTACAGTTTTTGGATTAAAAGCTACAGGACCTTTAGGTATCTGGAAACTAAGGTATATTGTAGCATATACTGCAAGTACAGATAAAAAAGGTGCTGCTTATTTAGGTGCTGGTGAAGGTACATCTGATACATTATTTACTGCTATGCCTGTTCATGGAGGAGGAGTTCCTGCAAGAGCTGATACTAATACAATAGTAGGTGCTATGGTTGTTCCAACACCAATAATCACTTTAATTGGATACGTTGGACAATCTGCCTCTAGTACCCATGTGCTAGGTGATGTAACAGCAATGGGAGTACTTGGGATTTATCCAATTATGAAAAATTTACAATTAAAAATGGATTATGAGCATGTAAAAGTTGAAAAAATTATAACAGAAAATACTGATACAACAAGAGCATATCTATCATATAAATTTTAATTATAGTATGTAGAGTGAAAATATACTCATTAAATATATTTTTAATGAGTATCCTTTATCTTGCTATATCAATCCTAACATCATCTTTACACTCAATGAAAAGGTTAAAACTGCAAATATCTTTTTCAGTGTAGTTACTGGTAACTTGTGAGATAAACTTACACCTATTGGAGCAGTAGCATAACTAGCAAGTGAGATAGAGATAAATGCAGGAATATAAACATACCCAATCATAAAAGAATCAGCAGATGTGTAACTCCAACCATTTATAATATAACCTAGCGTTCCTGATACCGCGAGAGGAAATCCAATGGCTGAAGATGTTCCTATGGCTTTTTTCATATCTACCCCTTGCTTTACAAGATAAGGAACACTTAAAATACCCCCTCCAATAGATACTAAAGCAGATAATCCACCTATTCCAAAACCAGCAAAAAATTGACCTTTATTCCCTATCGCAGTTCCTTGTTTTTGAGGCTTTTTGCCAAAAAACATTTTTAGAGCAGCATAAAGCATAAATAAACTAAAAAATACAGAAAGATAAAATGATTCAATATTAGATGCTAAAAAGGTCAAAGCAAAAGTACCTACAATTACACCAGGAGCAATTAAGACAAATAGATCCCATCGTACCGATTTTCTTTTGTGTTGAGCTCTAAAACTGGATATAGAAGTTATAGACATAACAGCCATGCTAGTTGCCAATGATATTTGCATAACATTTTTCCCATCAAAACCATGAGATACGAAAAACATAGTTAATACTGGTACTATTATACCGCCGCCTCCTATGCCAAAAAGACCTGCCATTACACCAACAAAAGAGCCTAAAATTAAAAATATCATAATTGATTGTATATCTAACAAAATGTAGCCTTTTTATAATACAAAATATAAAACTATAGGAATACTGATTAATGAAAATATATTCCCAATAGCAACAACAGATGCAACAAGTACAGAATCTTTTTTATACTGTTGAGCCATAATAGTATTCAAAACCGCAGGAGGCAAAGCTCCAAAAAGTATAATCAATGCTTGTTGGGTTTGAGTATAATCAAAAATATAAATAGCTAAGAGTGCCATTATTATTCCTGAGATTGGACACAGTATAGCACCTAACAATCCTAATCTCCAATACTTTAACTCTACATGAACAAGCCTTACACCCAGAGCAAATAATACCAACGGGATTGATACTTGGGACATCATTTTCAAAGAAATATTTATCACTTGAGGAAAATGCATATCAAAATAATTAAAAAATAACCCAAATATTGTAGCTATAATAACTGGGTTTTTTAATATTTTTGATACTTTTGTTTCGCCACCATACATAACAGGAGCAACTGTAAACTGTCCAATAATTTGCACTAGAGAAAGAGATATAAACATTACTAAAGCATCTTCTCCAAAAGCAAATAGAGCTAATGGAAAACCTAAATTTATAGAGTTATTAAACATCATAGAAGGTAAAAAAGATTGAGGGCGTATCCCCATCATCTTGGTTATTGGGTAAAGTATCACTCCTGAACCAAAAACTACCATAACTCCACCTAAAGAAAAATAACCTAAATTTAAAATAGATGGTAATTTCTCACTAATAGAATAAAAAACTAAAATAGGTATAAATATTTCTAAATTAATCTTATTTGTAGTATCCATACTTATATGATAATTTTTAGCATACAAAAGACCTATTAAAGTTATAAATACAATAGGAAATATTATATTTAATATTTGAAAAATCACAAGATACTCATCCTGCTACCATTGCAGGTATTATATCTACTTTATCTCCATCTTTTAATTTACTTCTTGAAATATCACAAATAGTTATAATCGTACCATTGACAGATGCCCCCATCATTTTATCACTCATATTAACTTTATTTATAACATCTTGCAAGGTTATATTATCATCAAAAGTCATCTCTTTTCTATTTACTATTAATTTCATTTATTATCCTCTATCGTAATTTTTCTTCCTCTTTTGGAAACAACCAAAAATAAAAAAGTTTTGTAAATCTTGGCATCAACACATATGACATTAGCACCATTGCAACTGCAGTTACTATAAAAGTTCTCAAAAGTAGTGGTATTTCAGCCAATATATCACCAAATATTAAAAAGATTAGGGTAATAAGAGGATAAAGTGCAAGCCAACTCACTATCGTTATTTTATATTTTTTAGGTGCCTTAGCTTCTGCTTGTCTAGGAAAACTAAGCCATGTCGCAAGGCCTAAAGACTTAATAGTCTCACTTGGTTTTTCTAGAAGTGGTTCTATTTTATTTAATATTACTGCTCTTTTTGTTGATTTTATCCATTTGTCTAGATTTTCTTGATTGTCAAACTTGTAAACTAATCTATACTCAGGATCATCCAAAGAGACAGGACGAATCATTATAGCTCCTACATAGCCTTTAAAACTTGTAGCTACTTTTGTCAATTCATTACTAAATTGTTCAAACTGTTCTTCTTTATTTTTCTTTATTCTTCTTGATACAACAACAGTTACTACTAAATCTATTTTCTTTTCTTTTTTCAATTTGTTCTTTTTATATGTATAATCTAAAAGTGTTGAAATAGTTCTCGTATATGGTGCATCTATATTTTGTTCTTCAGAGTTTCTTATCACTACACCACAAATATCTTCAAGTTCTAATGCTCTACTAAATTCTCTATCTACTAGCATAGATGGCTTTATAGAATCAAATTTTGTAATTAATTCATACATCTCATTTACATCTTTCTTCGTAATTGTAATATTTTTGTTTTTTGCAGCTATTGCTGTTTCACTCATAAGTTCATAAACAATTTTTTTTAGTTTTTCATCACTCATGATGATTCCAGTTTTTACTTTTAATAAAGCACAAATAGCATTTACACCATTATTAATAATTAATTTCTTCCATAAATCTAAATCTATATTTTTAGATATTTGGGTTGGGATTTGAGCATTATTAAAATTGATCTGTAATTCTTCTAAAAATATGCGGTTATCTTTTGTTTTAGAAATTGCACCTATAATTGTTTCTGCTATACCTACTGCTTTAATATTGGAGGGACTGATAATATGAGCACCTATTTTTCTTGTAAGTCCACCTATAATATATTTGGGATTGATATACTTTGAAAAAGTTTCTTCATTTTCTACACCATTTTGTAAAGAAAGAATATAAGGTATCCGCTCATAATCAGCAAACCAATCATTTAATTGATTTGCTAAATTTTGATTTGAGTTTGCTTTGGTAGTAATGATAACAATGTCAAATTCACAAGGATTAAGAGTTTTAACCTCTTCTATAGTGTAAACACGAATACTATCATCAAAATTAAATTTTGGATGCTCTAAATGCAGGCCATTTTTCTGCAAAGCCAATAGATGCTCACCTCTTGCTACAAAAGTTACTTCATGATTTGCTTTAAGTAATCTTGCACCAAAATAAGATCCTATACCTCCAGCACCCAAAATTAAAAATTTCATGTAGTTAGCTAGCTTTATGCTCTATTTGAGTCCAGTGTCCATACCCACCAAATATATGAAGCTGTGATTTTTTAATCAAATGCCTGGTCCTGACCCATGTATAATGCATTATTGTTTCATCTGCCGTACCTAAATCATGATTATTTGTATGAAAATTACCCGTTTTTATACTTTTTTCTATTTCTGGATTTTTCATTATTTTCCTTAACTATTTTCTAAATTAAACTCTCTGGCTAAGAGTGTATAAGTTTTTATTCTATCATTAAAAGAGTATGTTACATTAACAATCATTACTTCATCAACATCATATATCTTTGCGAGTTCAGTTATCTCTTCTTTACACTCTTTGGCAGTTCCTAAAATCATTGTATCCATTGTTTCATCATAATATTTTTTATCACTAGGTGATAAATTACTTATAATATTTTTTAAATCTTTAGGACTAATTAAATCATCTCTTTCATATCTTGTAAAAGCTTGTAGTTTCCAGTAAGTATGTGTGCTTGCTATATATTGTGCTTTTTCTTTAGTATCAGCAACTATACATGCCACTGCTAAAATTGCTTTAGGTTCTTTCATAATATTAGTAGCTCTAAAACTATTTTTATATTCATTTATTATAGCGTTACTACGATCATGAGTACCTATAAATAGTGCTAAGATAAACCCACCACCTAAAATACCTGCAAGTTTAGCACTACCATCACTTGAACCTAAAAAATATACAGGAGGAACCTCTACATTTGATGGTGTAAGGACTAAATTACTAAATTGATGTTCATTTGGTAGACTTTCGTTTAAGTAGCCAATCAGTTCATAAGCTTTTTGCGAATAGTCTTGCGTATTGTTTCCATGCAATGCCTGTGCAGTTTGATAGTTAGCACCACTTGCTCTACCAATACCTAAATCAATTCTGTTTCCATGAAGAGCACACAACATGTTAAATGTTTCTGCAACTTTAAAAGTATTGTGATTGTTAAGCATAACACCACCACTACCAACTCTAATATTTTTAGTTACATTAGCTACAGAATTCACCATCACTTCAGGACACGAAGAAGCATATCCTGGACTATTATGATGTTCTGCAAGCATATATCTATGGTATCCTAATTCATCACAAAGTTGAGCAAGTTCTAGTGTGTCTTGCAATCCATGTCTATCATCTTTACCATCGTGTACTGGAGATTGATCCAGTACACTTAGTTTGATTTTTTTCATAAAATCATTTACCTAGTTTTTTTACACTTTTACCTGCGATACCAAAATGTTGTTTTGGCATCTCATTTAATATAACTCTTATTCCTTGGTAAGGAACATCGATTGATTTATGTATTGCTTCTGTTACCATTGCAATTAACTTCTCTTTTTTTTCGTCACTTCTACCTTCTAATATATTAATTGTAGCTATTGGCATAAAGAATATCCTTAAATAAATTTCATTGTAAGTGTTCCTAAGTCTTGGAACATTACAGTAACATTATCGCCTTTTTTAACTGAATGTGCAGCTGTTATTGCACCTGAGAGTATATATGAACCAGCTTTTAAAGTTTCACCTCTCTCTCCCATCATATTTGCAAGCATTGCAATAGCAGTAGCAGGATGACCTAATACAGCAGCACCAGCGGCTAAATCAACAGTTTCACCATTGATTTGAAGTACTACACCTAATGTTTTAAGATCTACATCTTTAACATCTCTGCTTCTACCGCCTGTTACATATCTAGAAGATGATGAATTGTCAGCAATAACAGATTTTAAATCAAATTTAAAGTCTTTATATCTTGAGTCAATTATTTCAACAGCTGGCATTACAAAATCTGTTGCAGCTAAAACATCACCAATGTGACAACCTGGTCCATTTAAATCATCTTTTAAAACAAATGCGATTTCTGCTTCTACTTTAGGATGAATTAACTCATCAATTTTGATTTCGGCTCCATCTCCAAACGCAAAATAATCAGCAAGATAGCCATAACAAGGATTAGGAACTCCCATTTGTTTCATTTTAGCTTGAGAAGTAAGACCCATTTTCATACCAACAATTTTTGTACCTCTTGCTTCTTTATTAGCTCTAGCTTTCCATTGAATGTCATATGCATCTTCATATGTCATTTCAGGATAATCATCTGTTATTTTTGTTATTTCATATGCTTCTACTTCTGCTTTTTCACAGTGTATTGCTAATTTATCAATTGTTGCTTTATCTAATGCCATTATATTAGTCCTTTTGCTTTTGACATATCTAATGCTAAATCCTCGATCATATCCTCTTGACCTCCAACTGTTCCTCTTTTACCTAACTCAATTAAAATAGTTCTTGCGTCTATTCCATATTTTGCTTCTGCTCTTCTTGCAAAAAGTAAAAACGAAGAGTATACTCCAGCATATCCAAGAGTAAGAGAGTCTCTGGAAATTCTAGTTGGTTTACCCATAATAGGTAGTGCGATATCTTCAGCTGCATCTTCAATTATATCTAAGTCAACTCCTGTTTCTACACCCATTCTATTTAAAACAGCTACTAATACTTCAATTGCTGTATTTCCTGAACCTGCTCCAAAACCTGCAAGTGCTGCATCTATTCTGTTTGCCCCAGCTTCTATTGCCGCTAATGAATTTGCAACACCCATTGACATATTATTATGCCCATGAAAACCAATCTCAATCTCATCCCCGAACTCTTTTTTTATAGATGCTATTCTTTGAGTAATCATATCAGGAAGCATATATCCAGCAGAATCTGTAATATAGATACAATTTGCACCATATGAAACCATTTTTCTAGCTTCTTCAACTAATCTTTTAGGATCTGCCATATGTGCCATCATTAAAAATCCAACAGTATCAAGTTTTAACTCTTTAGCTTTTTTGATATGTTGATATGAACAATCAGCTTCCGTACAATGAGTTGCAACTCTTACGGTTGAGATACCATGTTCAACAGCACTCTCTAATTCTTCCACTATTCCAATTCCTGGAAGTAAAAGTGCTGAAACTTTAGCTTTTTTTATATTTGGAACAGCAGCATCAAGCCACTCTTCATCTGTATGTAACCCAAAACCATAGTTTAAAGATGAACCACCTAAACCATCGCCGTGAGTAACTTCTATTAAAGGAACACCTGCTCTGTCAAGAGCAGTAGCCATATTTTTTATTTGCTCCAATGTAAATTGATGTCTAACTGAATGCATACCATCTCTTAATGACATGTCATGCAAGGTTACTTTTTTTCCTTTTAAATCCATCCTATTCTCCTACTGCTATTTTTTCTGCCATTTTTTCAGCTATTGTTGTAGCCGCTGCAGTTATAATGTCTAGATTCCCAGCGTAAGTAGGTAAGTAATCACCTAACCCTGTTACTTCTAAAAACATTGATACTTTATTTCCATCAAAAACTGGTCCATTTTTCAGTTCATAACCTGGAGTAACTTTCTTCATAGTTGCTACCATATCATTAACAGATTTTATTATTGCCTCTTGATCTGGTGTATCTTTAGTAAGACAATGAATTGTATCTCTCATCATTAAAGGTGGCTCTGCAGGGTTTAATATTACAATAGCTTTTCCTGTTTTTGCTCCACCAACTTCTGTAATGCCTAGCTTTGTTGTCTTTGTAAACTCATCTATATTCATACGAGTTCCTGGTCCTGCTGACTTTGAAGATATAGTTGCTACAATTTCTGCATATTCAACTTCTTGAACAGAAGAAATAGCAGCAACCATTGGTATTGTTGCTTGCCCTCCACATGTAACCATATTTACATTTTGTGTATCTTTCGCTAGTAATTCAACCATATTTACTGATGGAACACAAAATGGTCCAATAGCAGCAGGAGTTAAATCAATAACTTTTACTCCTAGTTCTGCTAGCTTTCTATTGTTCTCACCATGAACATAAGCAGAAGTTGCATCAAATGCAATCTTAATACCATCTTCTTTTATATAAGGTAATAACCCATCAACACCATCTGATGTAATTTTCATTCCATCTTTTTTAGCTCTCAATAAACCATCTGACTTCGGGTCAATCCCTACCATCCATAATGGATTTAAAATCTCACTTCTTTGAAGTTTAAACATTAAATCAGTACCAATATTTCCTGATCCAATTAACGCGCAATTTATTTTCATTTTTTTTCCTTACTCAAATCTAACAGAAGCGGAACCAATACCGCCAATATTTATACTCATACTATCACCACTTTTTATTGGAACCATACCTGAAAGTGCGCCAGATAAAATAACTTCACCAGCTTTTAAACCTACTCCTAACTTACCTAATGTATTAGCAAGCCAAACAACAGCATTTACAGGACTTCCAAGTGTAGCAGCTCCAGCACCTGTTTGAAGTAGTTCTCCATTTCTTTCAAGTGTCATACCACAAGTAATAAGATCTACATCTTTTATATCAACTGCTTTTCCACCAAAAACTATATATCCACAAGAAGCATTATCTGCAACGGTGTCTTGTATCTTTATTTTCCAATCTTTTACACGAGAATCTACAATCTCAAAACATGGCATTACAAATTTTGTTGCTTTTATAACATCAGAAGCAGTAACACCTGGTCCTTGTAAATCTTCTTTTAATACAAAGGCAATTTCACCTTCTGCTTTTGGTTGAATCATATTTGATGTAATATCTATAACATCGCCATCATTATAAATCATATCTGAAAGTAAATATCCAAAATCTGGTTGATTAACTCCTAAAAGATTCATAACAACTTTTGCTGTCACCCCAATCTTTTTACCAATTATATGAGAACCATCTTTTTTAATTCTATTTTTTATTAAAACATCTTGGATAGCATAAGCATCCGCTATCGTGATATTAGGCTCCCTTGCTGTTAAAGCTTCAATCGGCTCACAATTTTTAAGAGAGTTATAAAGCTCTTCTCCATACTTGTTTATATCTTTTTTTGTCATTTTATCTTCTTTACATTTTTATACATATATTTTTCAATTCCGTATAGAATTCTAATGAGTGATGTCCACCTTCTCTACCGATACCTGATTTTTTCATTCCTCCAAATGGAGTTCTAAGGTCTCTTAAAAACCATGAGTTAACCCATACTATACCAGCATCTATTTGACCTGCTACTCTATGAGCTTTAGATAGATTTTCTGAGAATACTGTTGCTGCTAATCCATATTCTGTATCATTAGCTAATTTAATTGCTTCCTCTTCAGTATCAAATGGTGCGATATGACAACATGGCCCAAAAATCTCTTCTTTTACAATTGCAGAATCCTCTGATAATCCTGTCCAAATTGTAGGATCTATCCAATATCCATTTTCCAAACCATTTTCCATCTTTGGAGAACCTCCACCAAGTACAACATTTGCACCAAGATCTTTTGCTAATTTATAATAAGAAAGAACTTTTTCTTGATGATCCTTACTAATAAGTGGCCCCATATCTGAACTTTCATCATGTTGAATACCTAGTTTTATATTTTCTCCCGCTTTTTTAAGTTTATTTACGAACTTATCAAAGATTGGTCGTTCCACATAAACTCTCTCTGTTCCTAAACATACTTGTCCAGAATTTGCAAACACAGAACGTACTGTTTCGTTTATTGCTTTTTTCATATCACAATCAGCAAAAATTATAGCTGGATTTTTACCACCAAGTTCCAAGGATAGGTGTTTTAAGTCTAAAGCAGATGATTGCATAATTCTTTTACCTGTAGGGGTAGAACCAGTAAATGTAACAGCATCAACTTTTGGATGTGATGTTAATCTATCTCCAATGTCTTTACCAAAACCATGAACAACATTAAATACACCTTTTGGAATTCCGACTTTATTCATTACTTCCCCAAGAAGTGCTGTTGTTGTCGGAGTACTTTCAGCTGCTTTTACAACTACAGTGTTACCACAAGCTAATGCAGGTCCTACTTTCCATGTCATAAGTAAAAAAGGTAAATTCCATGGAGTAATTACAGTAATAACACCTTTCGGGTATCTTCTTGAGTAATTCATTGCAATACCACCATCAGGAGTATCCATTTGATATGCTTCATCGGCTACAGATTTCATTGTGTCAGCAAAAACTTTAAAATTTGCTGCACCTCTTGGAATATCTATATGACGAGCAATAGTGTATGGTTTTCCTGTATCTAATGTCTCGGCTTCTAAAAATTCATCAAAACGACTATCTATTTCATCAGCTAATGCATATAAAAGAGCTATACGGTCATTAATTTTAATATTTCCCCATTCTCCATTCATAGCCTCACTAGCAGCTTCTACTGCTTTATCAACATCTTCTTCTGATCCTAATGCAATTTTTGAAATTACTTTTCCAGTTGCTGGATTGTAATTATCATAAAACTTTCCACTTGTTGATTCTAAAAATTTACCATTTATAAAATGTAATACTTGTTTCATAATTTATTTTCCTTATTTATTAATAATTGAATTAATACCTGCTTGAGCACAGACTATATCTTCCTCTTCTGTTCCGCCAGAAACTCCTATTGCACCAATAAGTTCATTATTGATTGTAATTGGAAGACCTCCACCAAAAGGTATAAGTCTATCTCTATTAGAAAATCCTTGTTCTAAATGAGAAGCTTCCTTAAAAACACCTGTCCATGTCTCAGAAGAAAATCCAAAACTAGCACTTGTATATGCTTTGTCTTTTGCTATATCTATTGAGTGGATATATGCATCATTTATTCTTAAAAAAGCTAGTTCTAATCCAGCCCTATCACAAATACTTACATTAATTTTAATATTCAGTTCAACGGCTTTTTTTACAGCACTATTGCAAGCAACAAATGCTGCTTGATAAGTGATGTTGTTAGATTTTATAACAACATCCATAGTTATTTTGTAGCCATAAGTGTATAAGCAGTTGTAAATGAACCAGCTTCTTCACCAGTATGGTAGAAAATTCCTCTCCATAATTTATCTTCAGTCCATGTAACAACTGGCATATCAGGTTGCACTAGATAACCAAGTCCTGCGAAAGTTTCAAGTCTATGTCCAGATGGGTCAAAGAAATAAATTGTTTCACCTCTTGTAATACCATGTCTTTGAGGTGTTACATCTATTTTTACACCATTCATACCCATAATATCTGCTGCTCTTAAAATATCACTCCAACCATCTAAGAAAAATGCGGCATGATGCATACCAGCTTCAGAACCCGCAACAAATGCTAAATCATGTGGTGTTGAAGTTCTAGATAACCAAGTTGCAGCTTGCAACGAGCCTTCAGGTCCTACACATACTTGTTCTGCTAATTTAAAATCAAAAACTTCTTGAAAGAATTTTGTTGCAGCCATAACCTTTTCTGGACCTTCAGCCATAAGTAAAGCATGATCTAACCAGTGTGCTTTAATACCTTTTGCATCAATTGGCCAAGGAGCTGGGTTTATATCTCCATTTGTTTTACCAACAAATGTTTTTTCAGCATAAAGATGAAACTCATGATCACTTGGAGCTATAAATTTTAATATTCTTCCACACTCTGCAACTGATCCAGCTGGTAAAAATTTTGTAGCTACACCATACGCTTCAATTTTAGCTTTTAGTTCATCTAAATCAGAATCATTTTCCACTTTGTATGCAATTCTGTTAAAAGTTGATTCATCTGATGGTCTCAATACCATAGAATATATATCCCACTCATCCCAACATTTCATATATAATGTACCATCAGCATCTTCTCTTTCAACTGTTAGACCTATAATATTTTCGTAGTAATCTCTTGTAGCTTTTATATCCAACACATTTAAATCAACATGTCCAATTCTCATAATACCCATTGTATTTCCTTTTTAATTATTTTAATCACCTATTGTATAGGTAATTTTTTTAGGTTTAGCTATAAATTTGATTTCCATATCACTTCTTGGAAATACTCTACATGCTAAAACAACGCCACTATTTTCTTCTTTTTGACTAATATGTTTTCTACTCATAACGATAGAATCATATTTACCTTTTAAAACTTCTATTTTACAAACTCCGCAGCCACCGTTATGACACCCTTTTGGTGCCTTTGATGATTTCTTATAGAGAGATTCTAACAATTGTTTTGTACTATTGCATTCAATAGATCTACCATCAACAATAATATTAAAAAATTTGCTCATACCAATCTCTTATAAATTTTTAAATAGAGGGCTTCTAACTTCATCTCTACATAAGTCCGCTTTAGAAAAGAATTTTTCTATATGTATATCTTTTTCAAAAAGTCTTCCCCTCATAAGTGCTGTTATACAAGCTTCTATCATAAGAGGAGGGCCACAAAGATATGCTTTGTTTCCTGAAAATTTACCATCATATATCTTTATGGCTACATCATTTGTATATCCAATTTCTCCCTTCCAATCAGGGTTTTTATTGTCTGAGAGTACAGGTACATAAGTAAAGTTATCGTACTCTTTTTCTAGATTTTTAAACATATCGAAATAGTATAACTCTTCTTCATTTCTAGCACCATGAAATAGTATAATAGGAAGTTTTGAACCACCTTCTAAATCATCCAATATCATTGATTTTGGACTTGATAACCCTGAACCACCAGCAAAATAGATACTAGGTTTTTTTGTAGATTTTTTAACAAAAAATCTTCCAAAGGGAGCTGTAATTTTTCTTCTATCACCAACTTTTACATTTTTATGTATCCAAGGTGTTGCGTCTCCATCTGTAATAAGTGTAATATTAAGTTCAATCACTCTTTCCATACTAGGTTGATTTGCTAAAGAGAAAGATCTAGCTTCATCAAAGCCAGGAATATGATAATTTATATACTGACCTGCTTGAAAATCTAAATCTTCATCTAGTTCTAGCCATAAGCCTAATATTCTAGGTGTTAACATCTCTCTTTTTACAACTGTACCCATAATATCTCTTATAGGAATACTTCTTGCATCTGGATCTTCATCCACATCAGCTTCTATAACAACATCACTTAATGGTTTTGCCGTACATGCTAAACAAAAACCATCATCTCTTTCACTCTCCATTAAAGCAAATGGTGATGCATCTCCATGATCTACTTCACCTTCTAATAATTCTACTTTACATGTTCCGCAAAGACCATGATTACAAGCGTGAGGTAGATACGTTCCTTGACGTAAAGATGCATCAAGAAGTGTTTGATTTTCTTCTACTTCTACAGTGTCACTTGTCGGTTCAATCTCAAGAGTATAACTCAAATTATCCTCCTAATTTTCCTGTTAAAGTAGGTGTTTTAAACTCTATAAAAGATTTGTGACCTACTCCATTTTCTGCCAAACTTTTAGAAAAATCAGGAATTACAACTTTACCGTCGATTGTCCAAACTACTTCCGTAGTTTCAAAGTTTAGCTTTGCAAAATCAGGCTCAACAGAATATGTAAGCGGTAAAAGATCTGATACCAATGCTCCAAAAGGCATCTCCGGAGGTAATGGAAATGCTCTTGGAGAACTAATCATTACATGTCCATACCAATAGATATAAACCACTTGATTACCGTGAAATTTATCTAAACTATCTTTCATTATTGTTGGGTATATTTGCCCATTTGATGTATATACTGACATATCTTATCCTTATCCTATATTCTTTAAGTTATTCCAAGTTGCCTCATCTTGCGAACCTGCATAATCCATATTATCAACTGTATGATCAATCTTCCACCAATTTAAAATATCTGGAACTAGATCTTTACCTCCACAATTTCCTTGGAAAATTTGATGTGGTGGTAACCACGACTGTGAATATTTTTCTGGTTCATCTTCAAATATATGCTTACAATTATCTGAACAAAAGTGAAATTTTTCTCCCTTAAATTCAGATACGCTATGTGTATAAACATGAGGTTTTCCACCTTCTATGTCTGTAAAAAGTGCAGGAACTTGACACACATTACAAATAAGAGGTAGTGTCTCAGAGTACCATCTTTGTCCATTTCCTTTATCATGCTTTGCAAACTCTTCCCACATTGGTCTATAATGCTCATCAAATGTATCTGGATATTTTTCAGATAACCAGTTCAATTTTTTCTCATCAGGCATCCAAATATGCATACTAGCAGCTACTGTATGGTTATAGAATGTTTTCCATAATTGATGAGAAAGGTGGTCTTTTTCTGCCATTATAGTGTTGATCATATCTGTTGGGGCTACGATACCATATTTTTCTAGATCTTTGAAAAGTGCAACTCCATTTTGTGCGATATAAATATCTACAGCTTCTCCCCATGAAGTAGGTGACTTAGGAAGCATATAATCCATCATCATAGCAACAAGAGATAACATTTTATACCCTCTCCATAACCATTTTTCCATATATTTTTGGATAATTGGTACATTTGCTTCATCTTGCTCTAGTATAAATTTAACAGCTTGAAGACCTAAAGTCATGTGTCTTGATTCATCTGATTGAGCGGAGAAACCAAATGTTACAGTTGCCATATCTCCATTATAAGCAGCACCAGACATAAATGGTACAAATAAAAGTGAAGTAAGTACAAATTCAAATGCAAAACCAATAGCAACCATCCATTCAAAAGGTCCTGATGTCATAGCATCTTCTGCCATAGATTTTGGCACTGAAAGATACCATATTCTATCGAATTTTTTTACATTGTAACCGAAACCATCAAAGTGTTTGTTGTAGTGACTCATAGTATGCATCTGCGTTTGAAAGTGTCTTAACTCATCAATAGCTTGCATTTGACAAGCAACAGCGGCACCTTCACCTTTGAATGATCTAGCAACTTTAGCAAATCCTCTATGTGCATAATATTCTACTGGTGTAACACCTGTAATAAATAATTTAAGTGCATTTATATATCGTGCATCTGTTAAGTTTTGATGACCATTATTTTGAGCAAATGCATCAATAATAGCGTAGAGTTTTTTATCCTTTTCTGCTTGTAGTTTCCAGTATGATTCCATCGTCATTCTAAATGGATCTTCCCATGCATCCCAATCGTGTATCTTAATACCTTCCATATCTAACTCAGGGTAAACATCTTCTTCTTTTTGGTAAGTTGTGTCCCAACCAAGTCTTGTCATATGTTTATAGCTATCTTTTCTACTTAATCTTTTCTTTTTTATTTCTGCGTTCATATTTAATCCTTTTAGTTATCCCAATAAACAGTGATTTCATCATCTGTTTCATTTATCTGTCCACCTAAAGAAACAAGTTCAATTTGTAGCTCTTCAACATCCCACTCTCTACCCAACTCTTCAGAAACAGTAGATGCTTTTACAACAATCTCCTTTTCTCTCTCAATTTGAATCATCGCTGGTTTATTTGTAACTTTTACATCAGAATTGTCTTTTTGAATTGATCTAACAATCGCTCTACCATCTTCTGTGTCCTGCATAATTAATAGTGCTATACTCATTTTATATCCTTATATATTTAAACCAGATTTTTTCAATCTAGCTACAACATCTTCTTTTATAGAAGATACAGTATCTTTATCTAAAGGAGATAAAGCGTCAACAGTTATATTTAGATATTTATTTGTCCAAGCAGTTAAAAGTTCTTTATTTTCAGATGATTCTTTCGCACATACTTTGATAATACTATCTACCCATTTATTCGTTTCATCAGTAACTGTTAGTATAAACTCAGACATCATACCCATAGCTAAGTTTCCTGCAGGTGTAAGCTTCTCTGGCAATGATTTAAACATAAGAGGTATGATAAATGCATCAAAAATCGCATTTTGAATCACAAACAGTTCCATATAATCTTTTACAACAAAAGAGTCCTCTACAGCTTTTCTTAAACCTTGCCACTCAGAACAGTTTAACCAAGCATCTTTTCCTGTTTCTAAAGCAAATTCATCGTTGTTTGTAAGATTTAAAATAATTTTTGTGACATGTTGTGCAAAACCTAATTCATCTTCCGCTTGAAACTGTGCCGCTGAAACAAAAGGTCCACCATAACCTATAGAAGCTAATGTTAAGTTATTCATATTCGCACCATAAAAATAGTGTCTGAGTGGTGTTACATATTTTTTAATAATATCTATGTCTTCACTACTCATTTTTGAAAGCAACATTCTTTTTTCTAAAAATTCCATATTATCAACACTAGTAGAATTTTGTTTAGATCTTGTAGACACATATGTCATATAATGGAATTTTCTAGGATCTATTAAATCTTCCCAATCCTTCATAACGATTTTTGTTCTAGTAACATCAAAAATCTCATGATCTACATCCCACTGTGGTCTATAGTGAAAATTTTCACTTGGTTGTGCTCCAAATACTGCCTCTTCATATCTTGAGAAAGGTCTATCTTCTCCAAATTTATCTGCTAGGTGTGCATAACCTTGTCTTTTTGGCTTTATCTCTATATTTGCTATATTCATACTCATTTTTTTTCCTTATTTTAATTTCTGAATTCTTCGGTTCCATACTTCCATAGTATGTCATCATTTTTCATTTCTTCCTCTTCATCTTCATTCACAAATGAAACTTTATTTATTTGACAAAACTCAATAAAAGCTTTGTAAGGTAAAATAAATTCTACATTAGTTGTAACATAATCAATAGCAAAAATGAACTCAACAAATCCATTACTGTTAATATTTTCAACTTTAATGAATTTTTTATTTCCAGGCATCAACTCATTCATAAATCTCCTTGGATAAAATTGTACATTTTTTAAATCGCTTTAAAGTCGCTTTATTATGCCCTTAAAATCTAAGACACCAATTCAGTAAGATTTATTTTCAAAAAAGTCGATGTGTCCCTTGGGGGTATAAAATAATACGAATTATGGAGATAATTTATGAGTAGAAAAAAAGCAAAGATATACTGCCGAGCAAAAAACTAAAATAGTCTTGGAAATGATAAAAGAAGAATAAACAACAAGTCAAATAGAAACAAAGTATAAAATCACTTCTAAGTCATTAGGAAAGCGAAGTGATGTGGCTACATTTATAAATACAATTTTTAATCTAATCTTATTTTGTATCCAAATCCCTTTTGATTTATGATTAAATCTTCATCTATTTTATTTCTTAATCTAAAAATCAAGGATCTAAAAGCATTCATCCCAGCTGGATGATTTTCCCAAATAGTATTTTCTATAAACTCTTGAGAAATATATACATACTTATTTTTGCACAATATTTCAATCAAGAGAGTTTCATTTTTTGTTAATTTAATCTCTTTATTATTTTCAAGCAAGATTCTTTTCTCTTTATCATATACATATGGAGAAAAAAGCTCAACTTTTTTGATATCTTCACTATTTTTTAATTTTTTAATTTTTTTTATTGATAATTCTATGGAGGCTTGAAGATTGTGTAATTTATATGGTTTTATGATATACCCATACGAAACAGTATCTGTTACATCTTCTATTATACTAATATTGGAGTTTGCTGTTAGAAATATTATAGGGACAAAAGGATGACTGATTTTAAATTCCTTTGCTATTTCGATACCATTAAATTTTGATTTTAAATTAATATCCATTAAAATTATATCTGGAATTATTTTTTTATCTATTATTTTCATTAGTTTACATTTATTAGAAGCTATTCCACAAACATTGTAATTTAAGTCTTCCAATGATTCTTTAAGGTTTAAGGCAATTATTGGTTCATCCTCTACAATAATAATTTTTATTTTACTCATCTTTATCTCCTTCTACTGTAAATGTAATTATAAACTCCAAGCCATTGTTGTTTCTATGTAATAGTTCTCCATTTAATTGATCTTCAACTATTGACTTAATCAACTGCATCCCTATAGAACCACTCTTGTTTAATATGTCTAAATTTTCTAAGCCATCTCCATTATCTCTAATCTTAAGAATTATATGGTCTTCTGATTTAACTAGATGTATGCACAGTAAATTTAGAGTATTCTCTTTAAAAGCGTACTTAAAAGAATTTATACAAATCTCATTTATAACCATACCTATCTGTATAGATTTATCCATTGACATGTAAAATAAATCAATATTTAAATCTATTGTTATATCTTTGCCTTCTTCATAATATGAAGATTTTATATCTGATAATAGTTTTGTAATATATAACTTAATGTTAATAGAAGAGAGGTCATATCCTAAATATAGATATTCATGAACTAAAGCCATTGTGTGAATTCTACTTTGAGCCTCATTAATTATACTGGTAAATTCAACATTTTTTGCTCTTCTTACTTGTATATTAAGTATAGAATTAATTATTTCCATATTATTTTTTACTCTATGGTGTATCTCTTTTAATAATATTTCTTTTTCTTTAAGTGATTTTTTTAACTTATTGTTGACGATTGATATATTTTTCTCATACTCTACTTTTTTTGTTATATTTCTTGCAAAAGCACAGATATAGTCTTTATTATTATATCTGAATCCATCCCCAGTAATATCTAATGTGATTACTTTTCCATCTTTTCTTGTATGTGTAGATGTTATTGACCAATTGGGAGTGTCTATTATCTCTTGCATCAGTGCCATCACATCTTCTTTTTTAAAATTCTTGTCAATCTCATTAAGATACATATTTTTAAATTCTTCTTTAGAATATCCATCCATTTCACAAGTTGCATTATTTACATAGATATATTTTCCATCTTTTGTAAACCAATGAATAGCTTCTTGAGAGTAATCCATAGCTATCTCAAATGGAACTAGTCTATTTTTTTCCTCTATATCCAATAATTCTTTATTTATTTCTGATTTTAGTTTAATATCTCTAAAAAGCATGTAGATTGGCGCAAGAACTACAAATAACAGTATAGAAAAAATTAAAAATAAATTTATATTTTTTTCTATACTATTGTCTAGGTATAAATATTTACTTAGTAATAATAAAAAGCTTATACAAATAAATATATATATATACTTTTTTTTTAATTTAATATCTAAATATATATCGTTTTTCAAATTATAAAGCCTTATAAATATCTATTATTAGATTATAATATATAACTCTTTACCAATAACTTAAGCCTAAATAAAGAAATCTTATTTTAAAAAGTTATATTTTCTACAAGCTCAATATTTTCAGGAGTTATAACAATAGCATCTACACTAAAATCAACATCAAGAGCATTCTTTTTCATGTAAACATTTAGAGTTTTTATAAATTTACGAAGTTTTGAAGGAGTGATGTTTTGGATAGCAGACTCATAATCAAGTCCACTTTTTACTTCAATAAAGTGGAGGACTTCATCTTTAGATGCGATAATATCTATCTCGCCAAAACGAGAGTAAAAATTTCGCTCTACAATCATAAAGCCATTTTCATCAAGGAACTTATAAGCTTTGTCTTCTGCTACATTTCCTTTGGCTCGACTCATATTATTTAGCCTATTTAATTTTTACAACCATTATACTTCTTTTTCCATTCTTTTCTAGCATATTAATCTCAAAAACACTACTAAGGTTTTTAAAAATTTCACCCCATGTTTTAAAGCCATACTTATTTGCATGAGAAGAATTTTGATTTTTCAGATATGTGCCAACTTCTGCTACATAGGCAAAATCATCATCCCCTTTTTTTTGACGAACTGCATTTAAAAGTATATTTATCAACTTCTTATTTTTTTCTATATTATTACTTTCTATTTTTACACCAACTTCAATAAATTCACTACAAGCCTTTTGTAAAACATTACTTGTTTTTTCCTCTCCAAACCCAATAACTTGGATACCCTGAGATTTTATTTCTGTTATAAGTGGTGTAAAGTCACTATCGCTAGTAGCTAATGCAACATAATTAATACTATTATTTTGACACAATACTTTCATAATATCAACAGTCATTTTAATATCAGACGCATTTTTAGTTGTTGTATATGGAGGTTGATGAATAGGCTCGAGTGAATAATCAAATAATTTATCATTCCAACCATTCAAAGAAGGGTTTTTCCAATCTCCATAAGCTTTACGGATATTTACTTCACCATAACTAGCCAACTCTTCTATTATTACTTCTATATGTTTGTGACTTATATTTTCACAATCTATAAAAAGTGCTATTTTTTTGTTTGTACTCATATTATTTAACCTCGTTTACTTAAAAAGTTTAGAATGAGTTCCAATTCTCGCTAGTATAATCTCATCTGCATTTTGATAATATACTACTAATAAATCACCACCTAAGTGAAATTCTTTAAAACCTAAATACTCGCCTTTTAGCTGATGATTTTTTGATTCCGTTGGCAATTCAATATCTTTGAGAAAATATCCCAAATACTTTATATATTTTTCAAATTGTGAATTAGAAAATTTAACTTTACTTAAATCATTTATAAACTTTTTATGTCTTTTTAGTTTCATTTATTATTTAAGTTCTTCAATATCAAACTTTTCAATATTTTTTCCATTAAGTATATCTTGAAAAACTTTTTTAGTTTCTTCGTTTGGAATTTTCATCTCAAACGGAATACTTTTAGTCATTGATACTTGGGCTAAAAACATATTTACAGCGTCACCCATACTTATGCCAAGTTTTGCAAAAACTTCTTTAGCTTCTTTTTTTATCTGCTTATCAAGTTTTATACTTGTTGTTTCTCTTATTGCTAACATAACACACTCCTTGATAATACTATAGTATTATTATACATCAATCAAAATGATGTGTCAATATTATTAGCAGTTAATAACCTCAACCTTAATAGATTTAAACGCAGCAGTCATTATTAGTTCATCACACTTGTCTCCAAATAGGGCATTTATTTTTGATTTTGCGTGGTGGAAAGTTACAAATAAAGTCTTTGGTTGTATCTTTTTTGTCAGTTTTATTGTTAGTGGAGTTGTTTGACCAAACTCTGTTTTTAAGATAACTCTTTGTGCCGTAAAGTCGGCTGCATCATTTTCATTTACAAGTAAGATATCTTCACTATATCTTTTATTTAAACTATGTGTTCTTGAACTTTGAGAAGCATTGTTATACTGGGATAGTGTTCTTCCTGTTGTTAGGTGATAACCTGTTAGCGTGTTTGTAGTTATCTCTTGTATCATTCCACGAAGCTTATACTGCTTATATAAAAACTGTCCGAGTCCATCTTCTGTTCTAAAGTCCAACTGATGAAGGATTGGTGTATCTTCTGTATGGACAGGCCACTGTAAACCTCGTTTTCTATGTCGCTCTAGTCTGAGATATGAAGCACCACTAAAACGACGATATGCTACTTCTCTTACTTCATCCCAAATCTCATTTGAGTTTTTGTAGTTATAGGTTCCACCCATCTTGTTATCTAGCATCTGTAAAACTTCCCAGTCATCTGGAAGATCACTTTTAACAAGCGGTTGGCTAAGATGCAGCCTACGCATAGCATTTACATAAACACCAGTTTTTTCATAAGCTGATTTTACACCTATAACAATATCTGCTCTTTGTGCAACATCTGTCATAAAAAGTTCTTGGACCATTATTAGTTCTACTTTTTCTAAGGCTCTATCTATTTTATTTAGGTTTGGATGTATATGAGTTAAATCTTCTCCAATATTTAAAATAGCTTTAACCCTTCCTTGGAGCATCTCATCAACAAGCTGAGGAGTCATAAGACCAACTTCTTTTGGCTCTTGATAATCAGGTGCATAATAAGGAAGCATTCCCATATCACAGGTTCCTTGAACATTGTTTTGACCACGAAGAGGCATAAGACCTGCTCCTTGTTTTCCAACATTTCCTGTCATTAAAGCAAGATGAGTTATAGCCATAACTGCATAAGAACCGTCCAAATGCTCAGTGATTCCTAAGCCCCAAAAAATCATTGATTTTTTAAGTGCATATTCCCGTGCAACTTTTCTTATCATTTTACAAAGGTATTCATAACCTTCTATTTCATTAAAATATTCAGGATTTGCAAAAGGGTCACTCATAATGCTTTCTTTAAACTCTTCAAAACCATTTGTTCTATTTTCTATAAAATCTTCACTATATAGCTCTTCATCTATAATGACATAAGCTAACATATTTAAAACAAGAAGGTTAGCTTCATGAGGGATAATTGCTTTGTATTTTGCTGTTCTATGAAGCTTAATTTCTCTAACATCAAAAACAGCTAAATTATCATCTTTTCTAGCAACATCAAGGATACGATTCGCTATGATTGGGTGTGCTTCTGTTGTATTTGATCCTATAACAATCATAAACTCTGTGTTATAGATATCATTATAAGGATTTGTAGCAGCACCTTCACCGATAGTTCTTCTCATACCACTAAGAGAAGGAGAGTGACAAACTCTTGCACAATTATCAACATGAGGAGAGTTTAAAGTATGGCGAGTAAACTTTTGAAAAAGATATGAACTTTCACAAGAAGTTCTAGCCCCACCAATAGAACAAACTGCTTTTCTACCATAGTTTTCTTGTATCTCTTTTAGTTTGAGTGTTGTTGCCGTTGTAGCTGATTCTAAATCACACTCATACCATTCATCATTAAAATCTACAAGTTTTGAGCTTATTACATTTTTTATTGTTGGATTTTTCTCTAAAAAACTTTTTTTAATTCTTGGTATTCTAAGTCTATCTGGAGAATCTACAAAGTCATAGCCATATTTACCTTTTATACAAAGTTTACCTTGAGAAACAACTCCATCTGCATGGGCAAATATTTTTTCAATCTTGTTAGTATCGGTATTGACATTCGCTGCTATATCACAGCCAACCCCACAGTAAGTACATACACTATCTATTGTTTGAATATTATCCATGCTCTTCTCCTTTAAACTATTCTAATCATTACAGGAGTTGAGTTTACAAACTCTAAAGCTTCCATATCTTTTATCATTTTTTGAATATCTTTTTCTAATGCAATATGAGTAGAAATCAGTAAGTTTGCAGAAGATGCTAAAGATGGGCGCTGAAGCATCGTTTCTATTGAAATATTATTATCTTCAAATATTTTAGTAATTTTTGCTAGAACTCCTGCCTTATCCGAAACATTTATACGAAGGTAGTATTTTGAGTTTATATCATCTGTCGCTTTTAAGGTAAGCTTACCATCAAAAGCCTTATCAAAGCCTAGCATCGGAGCAGACTTTCCACTTCTTGCTATATCTATAATATTTGCAACAACCGCGCTTGCAGTTGCATCTCCACCAGCTCCTGGTCCATAATACAGCGTTTCGCCAACTTTATCGCCAACAACACTAATAGCGTTCATAACACCATCTATTTTTGCTATCATTTCATCTTTACTAATCAAACAAGCATGAACTCTAAGCTCTACTTCATTAGCATCTTTTTTTGCGATTCCTAAAAGTTTTATGGCATAACCAAACTCTTTAGCAAAGGCTATGTCATCTTGACTCACATTTTGAATGCCTTCTATTAAGATATCTTCAGGTTTAGCATCTATGCCATAAGCAATAGATGCTAAGATAAGAAGTTTATGAGCAGCGTCGTAACCACCAACATCAAACGAAGGGTCAGCTTCTGCATAACCTAAATCTTGTGCTTCTTTTAAGATAGAGTCATAATCAACACCATCATTTGTCATCTTAGTCATCATATAGTTACAAGTTCCATTCATGATTCCAACAATTGACTCTATATGATTTGCAGATAAACCATCTCTAAGAGCATTGATGATTGGAATGCCTCCAGCAACAGATGCTTCATACTCAAAAGCTATATCTTTAGCTATTGCTTGTAATTCATAACGATGATATGCTAAAAGTGCTTTGTTCGCAGTTACAACTGCTTTACCGCTTTTTAATGCTCGTTTTACGATTTCAAATGGCTCTTCAACTCCACCCATAAGCTCTACTACTACATCAATCTCTTCATCATTTAAAATATCATCTACATTATCTGTAAGTTTGATGTCTAAACCTCTATCTTTTTTTAGGTTTCTAACGACTCCACTTTTTACAATTATCTCTTGTCCTGCACGAGCAGAAATAATATCAGCATTTTCTTTTAGTATTTTAGCTACACTTGTTCCAACAGTTCCAACACCGATTATTCCAACTTTTACCATTATTTTTCCTTAAATTGCTATTGCTTTATTTTCATATTTTTTACTAATTATAGGCTTTCCATCTATTCTTTTTGTACTTAAAATCTTATTTATCTGTTTATCTTCAAATTTTTTGTACAATAGCATATACTTTGTTACAACTACTTCTTTATTTGTTATTATTTTAGATGTATTTGTTAATTTTTTAATAACACCTTTTATTATGCTATTTGTTACTTTGGCACACTTTATTTCAATAATTGCTACTTTACTCTCATCATATACTGCTACACAATCACTAAGCATAGGTGGATGTTCTGTAAAAAGTTTTTGCTCTAAATCTTTATCTTTTATTCCATCATCTGGCTTATAAAATTTTTTAACATTTTTCTTAGCCATTGCACAAGGATATCCTCTTTCCCTGCACTCTGTTGCAGAATGAAAAATAGAATTCAATTTTTCAATCATTATCTAATATTCTCTCACTAAGTTCACTACTTTTATCTAATAGTTCATCAAGGACTTCATCAAAGTTATCATTCGCTATTCCAAATTTATCTATATCAAGTGCTTTAACTGTTGTCTCATTTTCTTCATTCTTAAATAAATAAGCTGAAACATCATCTTTTGAAATAGCAAATTCATTTTTTTCTTCTAATGAATTAAGTTTAATACAATTGTTTATTTCATTTAAAATATAATCACTATGAGTTGTAACCAAAACTTTAGCACCAGCATTTGATAACATAATGATAAATTTAGCCATTTGAATTTGTGCTTTAGGGTGTAAGTGTGCTTCTGGTTCTTCAATTACAAAAATTGTTTTTGATAATTTTTCTATATTTCTTAAAAAAACTATAAATGGTAATGTCTCTAAAGTTGCAGATGATGCTAAGTGTAATTCTAAATCTATTCCGTTGACACTAAGATAATAATTAGTATAATCTTGTTCATTTTTTTGCTCTTTTATTTTTCCCTTAATAATGTTGTTTTCAAGAAAACTAATTAGTTTTTCACTAGTTGCACTATTTTTTTTATCTATACTAAAAAAAGAAAAAAGATTTTTTTCGTTAATTTTTCCTGTTTTAATATCTGCAAAAGTTTGTATAAAGTCAATAGTTGGTTCGCCTAACCTTGTTGCACTTACTTGACCTCTAAACTTATCTCTAAATATTCCAGCATATATTTCATCTAAAGTTAAAACAAAACCTGTTCTCGAAGCAGGAAAATAATATGACGAATGATAATTATTTAATTTTTTATGTAAATTATCTAAAAAGAAATTCACTATATTATTAATTATTTTATAACTAACTTCTTCATGCTCTTCTTCAAAATGAGATAAAGGAGTTGAAAAAGCAATAGACAAAAATTCTCTATCCAAAATTTTCATCATATTCTCTATATATAAATTTTTTAAAATTTCTTTATCAACATTAAAACTATTATTAATTTTTTTAGTTAATTCCGTTAGTAATAAATCAAGTATATCATTAAAAAAAACAACTAATTTTTCATCTTCTTTATTTATAAATATCTTTAGTCTTGTGTACTCTTCATCTTGCCATTCATCCACATCAATTTGTCGTTCTTCTATTTCTTCTGTCAACTCTCTTCTTAAAGACAATAAGTATTCAATTTCATTTTTATATTGCTGTTGAACTTTTTTAGAAATAAATGCTCCAAATCTAGAAAATATCCCATAATTGTCTTTTAAATTAGATACTTCTTTATAAAACTCATAAATAACATGAGCCATATAACTTTTATGAGTAGAATTTTGCCCAACAAAAAGAGTTAGGTTTTTTACTTCTACTTCTGCTTCTTTTATTTTTGCAAGATTTTCTACTCTAAGTTTCATCTATTTTTCCTCTTCAAACTGTTTTAAAAATTCTTTTATATTTCTAGCTGCTTGACGGATTCTGTTATCATTTTCAATCAAAGCTATACGAACATAGTTTTCACCATAAGCACCAAACCCTATTCCAGGAGAAACACAAACACCTGCTTCCATCAGAAGTCTTTTTGAAAACTCTAGACTTCCTAGATGCTGGGTACATTTAGGTAACTTTGCCCAAACAAACATACTAGCTTCATTTTTCTTTAGATGCCAACCAGCTCTATCAAAGGCTTCTATCAACACTTCTTGGCGATGGTTATATTTTGCTGTAATATCTCTAACACATTGCTGATCACCATTTAGTGCAACAGTTGCAGCAACTTGAATCGGAGTAAACATTCCATAATCTAACCATGATTTTATTTTTTGCAAAGCACCAATAAGTTTTTCATTTCCAACAAAAAAGCCAACTCTCCAACCAGCCATATTGTATGACTTTGAAAGAGTAAAACTCTCAACTGCTACATCTTTTGCACCTTCAACGCTCATTATTGATGGAGTCACATAACCATCAAAAGTTATATCGCCATAAGCTATATCTGAAATTATATAAAATCTTTTTTCTTTTGCCATAGCAACTAAACGAACATAAAATTCTTGAGTTACAGTTGCTGTTGTTGGATTGTGAGGAAAGTTTACTAAAACATATTTTGGTTTAGGAGAGCTTTCTTTAAATACACGTTCTAAATCTTGAAAAAATTTATCTTCATCTACTCTATAATGTTCATCAAATTCTATTCCAAACTTAACAACATTTCCACCTGCTAAGATAAAAGCGTATTCATGGATAGGATAAGTTGGGTCGGGAACAACAGCTACATCACCAGGATTAGTTATTGCGTAAGTAAGATGAGCGTAACCTTCTTTTGAGCCCATTGTTGCAACACACTCGGTCATTGGATTTAAATCACAGTCATATCTTCTTTTATACCAATCAGCAATAGCTTTTAAGAGTTTAGGGATACCTTTTGAGGTCGAGTAACCATGAGTCTTTGTTTTTTGAGCAGATTCTACAAGTTTTTCTCTTATATGCTCAGGAGTATCTCCATCTGGGTTGCCCATAGAAAAATCGATTACATCTGCACCGGCTCTTCTCTCTTGCATTTTAAGGTCATTTACCTCAGCAAAAACATACTTTGGTAGTCTTTTCATTTTATCAAATTGTATTTCATCAAACATATTTATTTCCTATAAATTATTGACGATATTTTAGCGAAAAAAAACTTTACCTTGAGCCAATGGGTGTAAGAACTAAATCATCTCTAATATTTTTAAGAGTATAAATATCAGAAATTTTCAAATAATAGGTATTTTCTTTCATACTTAAAATCATTTTACTTCTTCTTCTATCTCTTTTTATAACTTTTAAAAGATGCATAGAACTGTCATAATAAGCGATATATGGATACCAACTATTTCTTGGTGATGAAGTTATACGAAGCTTTTTTATATTTGAAACATCTACCCACTTTGCATATAATGAGCGTTTTAACTTAATCTCCATGTCTTCTTCTAGGATTTCAACATTTAATCGTCCATCTCTCATATCAATGATATATGTCCACTCTGTTGGATTTTCACGATCTATATCTACAATACTACAACCACTTTTTGCTAATTCATTTTGTAAAATACGTGGATCCGTTGCATACTCAGAAGTAAGAGAAATCGTCCATGTAAACTCACTGTTATCAAGGTTTGACTCTTTAGTAACATATCTATAATAACCTATATTTCTAAGAGTATCTCCCATAATTTTGACAAAAAACAGAGGTGAACCACTAGTTTTAAAATGCAAAATCAATTCACTTGGTTTTTTAAAGAATAAATTTAAAAGACCATTTTCTTTTAAAGTTTGGGTAACTTTTACAGCATCTATTCTCTCTCCCACATAGTATTGGGAAGAGGGAGTAAAAAGAATATTTATATAGGCTTTATTTTGCTCATATACTTGTGGCTCTATAAAAGTTTGAATTTTTTGTGTTAAAGCATCTATCTCTTTTGTTTCGTCTGCTATTGTAGCAGATATGCATAAAAGAAAGACAAAAAGAAGCTTTACCATTTACTTCCTCTATTTAATTCCTTAAACTCTTTAAAACTTATTTTTGAAATTTTAGAATCTTTATATAAAAGTCTTATATTTAATTTATCTGTAAATTCTGTCACTTCTCCATTTATTGCTATTTCTACATAACCATGCCCAAGTGTTAAAATCCAATCTTTCTCTGGATCAAGGTCAAGCTCATCAGTAAATAACTTTTGATTTTTCTTATATGTTGACAAATCTATATAACCTAACCAAAGCTGAGATTTAGGAATAATTTTAAAAGATTTTTCCACTTCAACAACTTCTGGTTCTGTCAAAACAATTTCTAAAGTTTCATTTTGATCTTCAACTGTAATACTTGCTTCAATATTCTCTCTTGCACTCTCTATAGCTCTATTGTCAAGAGAATGAGATGAAGTTTTTATCGCCGCTGTTGACGACAATTCTAAGGTAAAGAAAACTGCTACTACGAAGATAAGAAGAGCAATCCCAACATAAATTAAAGTATAATTTTTCTTCTTTTTTGCTGCAACAAAAACTTTTGTATTTTCTGGGGTTTCTTGAACTTTAACTTCTTCTACTTTAAAAGCTAACTCTGCTTTTTCTTTTAAAGTACTTAAATCCATTCCATATTCTCTCTCAAGTATAGAAATAAAACCTAAGGCTTGGATTTTTGTCATATTGTCAAAATTTTCATATAAAATAGCATTAGCATTATGTCTAGCTATATGTGTTTGCTCATGTATCTTTTGCGCACCAATACTCTTTAACTTGTCAAATCCATTACTCATATTCTCATCCTATCCATCAAAATAGCTCCTGCCACACTAACATTTAAAGAGTCAAACTCATGTGACATTTTTATACTAACAACCTCATCTAATTTAGAAATTATACGAGAACTCAAACCTTCTCCTTCACTTCCTAAAACTAAGACTCTTTTTTCTTTTATCTTTGTATTCCTGATATCATGTCCCTTCATATCTGCACCATAAACGCAAAAACCAGATGTTTTTAAATCGTTTATAACATCATAAATATTATGCTCAATTGCCAAAGGCATATCAAATAATGCTCCTGTGCTTGTTCTTAAAATAGGTTCAAGATTTAAATTCTTTATACCACTTACAACGATTCCATCAACGCCCATAGCGTAAGCTGTTCTCACAATAGCACCTATATTGCCAACATCCGTTAATCCTGAAAGTATTAGCACAAAATTTTTATCTAAAAATGAATTCATTGAGTGTGGAATATAATCATCAACTTCCGCCAAGATTCCTTGATGAGAAGCATTTTTACACATTTTGCCTGCAGCATCTGAGGGGATACGCTTAACTTCAAAATTCATCTTCATTAATCTAGAGTATTCTTTTTTTTCTATCTCTTTTGCGAGGTACAAAGTTTTTATTTTATTTGGATAATTTTTTATTATATAATTGATTGGTTGTTTTGCATAAATTAACATGAAGACATTTTAGCTAAAAAAGTGTTTATTTTAAAGTTTTAACAGTCTTTGATAGCAAGATTTACTGTTTTCGCCTGTTATTTTGCAGATGAGCTTTGCTTGAACTTTTTTTGGAAGGTCAAGTTCTAGTATATCACTCTGAGAAACGGCACTGCTATTTTGAGCAACATCAGCTTTTATAACCACTACCCACTCTCCTCTAAAATTACCATCTATGGTTCTTAAAATCTCGCCAGCAGTTCCGTAAAAATAGTTTTGAAATTTTTTGGTTAACTCTTTTGCTAAAAATATTTTTCTTTCACTCTGTTCTTTTTCTATCTCTAACAAAAGTTTTTCTAAGCGATGCGGAGATTCATAAAGTATGGTTGTAAAACCACTATACAATGCACCTTGAAGTGAAGCAACTCTATTTTGACCTTTATGAGGCAAGAATCCCCAAAAGAGCATCTTTGTCTCAACAAAACCACTTGCTACAAAAGCAGTTAAAAGTGCATTTGCTCCAGGAAAGACATCATACTCAACACCATTGTTTTGTGCATACTCTACCAAAAGTTGTCCTGGGTCACTTATACCTGGCATCCCAGCATCTGAAGCATAAACTACATTTTCATCAAAAAAAGATATTTCTAAATTTTCTATAAAAGCTTTTTCATTATGTGAATGAAGAGAGATAAATTTTTGATTTTCTTTAAAGATTGTGTTGTAGCGTTCTTTTAAAATGTGTATAAGTTTTTTTGTAACGCGAGTATCTTCGCAAAGTAGAACATCCGCTTCGCTTAAAACTTCAATAGCTCTAAGCGATATATCGCCAATATTTCCAATCGGAGTTGGAACTAATGTTAACAACTATTTTTTAGCGTAACGCGCGTTAAACTTCTCAATTCTACCAGCTGTATCTACCATTCTTTCAGAACCTGTGAAAAATGGGTGACATTCATTACAAATATCGATACGCATTGCGTCTTGTTGACTTTTTGTTTCAAAAGTGTTTCCGCATGCACAAGTTACAGAACAAGTTACTAAATTAGGGTGAAGATCTTTTTTCATTTTTTTGCCTTTTGATATACGATTTGTATGCGTACATCTATATATTTTTTAAATCCGTATGGGTGCAGATTTTTAGAACTGAAATTATATCAAAATTTATCTTAGTTTACAATATTATCTTACTTGCTATTGCCACAACAGCACTTTCAGAGCGAAGAACCATTGGAGTATCAAGTCTAAAAGTATCTTGGGTCTGAAAAAGTTCTCTCTCATTATCAGAAAAACCACCCTCACAGCCTACTAAAACTCTTTTAAAATCACTTGTTTGTGTTAAAGTTTTTTCACAAAAATCAAAAACTTTTGTATCTGGAAATTTTTCTAAAAAAACTTTTATATTTTTATATTTGTCAAGTTCTACAAAACTACTTCTTCCAGATTGTTGCATAGATGCTTCTAAAATTCTATAGAATCTATCAAAATCTAACTTGAAATTTTTTTGACTTCTATCACAAGATATAAAAGAAATTTTATCCACTCCAATCTCACTTAAACTTGGTAAAACTTTTTCTATGGACTTGGCATCTATCACACACCAAGCTAGATGCAGACTTTTTTTAGCTTTTACTTCTTTTTCTTTAGAGTTTACTAGGCTTAATGTAACCCTTTTAGCATCTAACTCTACTATCTCATAATTATATAAACTCTTCATTTCATTTGGATTTCTAAAGTCAAGCCTATCTCCAAGAGTATGACGACGAACTTTTACAAGGTACTTATGAAGTTCCCCTTTAACAACAAAACTATCTTTTGAAGCCTCAGCATTTAAGATATATATCAAATCCACATCCAAATTGATATAGAGAGTGTTAAAAATATTTCAATAGCAAATATTTTATATGCATCTGGTTTATAATAATCAAGTGCATAATCATCTTTTTTGTCTAAACGCTGAAGTGTTTTAGAACGCTTATTTTCTAAGACTATCAAAGCAATTGCAAAAATTATCATAATAATATTTTCAATACTAAAGTCTAGATGCTTAGATGCCATCATAATAACACCCGTAAATATAACTGTTCCAATCGTTGTTATACCAAAAGGCATAAAAAGCAACATAAATCTTGCATATTTTTTTATATCTTTTGCTCTTAGTAGCATCCAAAAGTGGATGAAAATCATTCCTAAAACTCCAAAAACACCATAGTTATGTGTTACAATACTCATATCATACATTTCATTCATGGTGGAATATTACTACAAATCAACTAAAAGAAGAATTATGGAAGTTACAATAAAAGAAGCACTTGAAATAATATACAAAAATTCTCAAAAAAAATCATTAAAAATTTTGCCAATAGAATCAGCATTAGGTTTTGTATTAGCTCAAGATATTGTTGCAAGTCATAATCTTCCTCCCTATGATAACTCAGCAATGGACGGCTACGCTGTGAAGAGCGTAGATACTGGTAAGTGTGTAAAAGTTGAACATACTATTTTTGCTGGTGATAACTCAAATGAAGTATTAGAAAATGGCTATGCAATTAAAATCATGACAGGTGCAAAAATTCCTGATGGGTGTGAGCTAATTGTGCCTAAAGAAGACACAAAGGAATGTGAAAATGGAGTAGAGTTACCTCAAAATCTAACTCTTGCTAGACATATAAGACTTTGTGGAGAAGACATTAAAAGTGGCGAAACACTTTTAAAAAGTGGAGACAAGTTACAAGCTCATCAAGTTACTCTTTTAGCATCTCAAGGCATTAGCCATGTAAAAGTATATAAAAAGCCTGTTATTGCTTTATTTGCTTCTGGGAGTGAGCTTAAGATGCATTTTGAGAGTGTAGAAGCTTATCAACTATATAACACAAATACACCTGCACTTTCTTCTAGAGCTTTAGAGTTTGGATGTGAGGTTGATTTTATAGGAACTGCAAAAGATACTTTAGATGATTTAAAACAACATATAAAAAGTGCTTTAAATAGTGACCTTATCATCACTTCTGGTGGAGTTAGTGTTGGAGATGCTGACTATACAAAAGAGGCTTTTGGTGCTTTTGGTATGCAAACATATTTTGACAAAGTACAAATCAAACCTGGGAAACCTACGACTTTTGGAACTATTAATGATACTTTAGTTCTAAATCTTCCTGGTAATCCACTTGCTGCATCTTTAAATTTTGAACTTTTTGCTCAAAGTATTATTTTAGCACTTAGCGGTAACACAGCTAAATATATAAATCCAATAGATACAAAGATGAAGAATGCCTATAAACTTAAAAAAGGACGCATAACTTTAGTACCTGGTTTTTTTGATGGAACAAGTTTTGAAGCATGTGAAAAGTTTGCTCCAGGAATGGTTAGTCCATTAGCATCTTCAAACTCATATATCATGATAAATGAAGATGTTGACTTTATCGCATCTGGAGATAGTGTGAAAATCATTTCTATTAGATGGAGTTTTACTTCTAAAGAAAAAGTGAATTTACTTACAAACTAAAAATATTAATTTAGACTTCTTTAGGATTTATAAAACAATCACCTTTTTTTATCTTCTCCCACAGCTTAGAATCCACCCAGTCATTTTTAACTTCATATGAAAATATTATATCTTCAAGCTGTATATAACCCATCTCTTTTGAGTAAGCATCTTGGTTAAAAGCTTGAGCATAACCTGTTTGTGTTTCGTGAACAATGACACTGTTTAACTTGACTTCTTTTTCACCATTTACACATGATGTTAGTTGTAAAAGTCTATCTATCATTACAAAAAATACACGAGAAAACTGCTCACATGAGGGAGATACTGGAAGCTCAACCCATCGAGTGGAATGTTTTTTCATATCATCTTTATATTCTTGTGTATCGCCACTCCAAATAGCAATGCTATGATCAAAACTTTCTATTAAAGCTTTCATATTTTGCTTCATAAGTCCAAAGTCATAAACCATTTGCCCATTATCTAAAAAGTTAGATTCAAAAAGAAGTTCTACTCTATAAGAGTGACCATGCAAAGAACTCCTACATTTTACAGTTGAACAACCTCGAACTATATGAGCGTTTTCAAATTTAAAAAGTTTTCTTATTATCACCTTTAAACTCCTTTATTTATATCCCATATTCTTATATGAAGTCTATCAGAAAAATTATAACCTTTTGCTTTGCAAAATTCTATAAGAGCAGGTGTATTTGCTTCAACATCTTCCTTGTTACCACCCAAAGGCATACAGTATACTTGCGTAGATGCTGAGTGCATTAAAATACTCTCTATCTCTTCTTCAAGCCCTAAAGTTATAGACTCAGCATCTATACTAAACTTAAAAAAAGCCTCTCTTGCGTTTGTAGCTATGGAGTAAATAACATCTCCTTTAACTCTTTTTTGCAGCTTTTCCTCTGAGTTAGAAAGTTTTACAGACAAAGCAAAAACAGACTCTTTATAGATAGGATATTTTTCAAAATCTATGCTTATAGTAGCATTTGTTTCAAAGGTAACTCTATGACCTTGTTTATGAAGTTTTTGCAAAAATTCTAAAAATATTTTATTATTTAAATTTAAAAGAGGCTCTCCTCCTGTTAATACAATATCCACAGGTCGTAAAGGTAAATCGTAAATATTTAAAATATTTAAAAGTTCTTGTGCTTGATTTATAACTATCCAGTTTTTAGAAAAATGCTCTTTATTTACTGCATAAACAGTATCGCAACCAAGTATCGAAGTTCCATCAGATGCTGTTTCTTTGCATCCAAAACCTTCACATTTAAGGTTGCATCCACCAAAACGAAAAAAGACAGATGGCGAACCAACATATCGCCCTTCACCTTGAATGGAGTAAAAATGTTCAACTAAATATAGCAACTACTAGCCACCAGTTTCATAAAAAGCACGACTTGAAACTTCAGCGTCATCTCCACCCCAGCGATTTTTTTCAGGCTTTGTTCTAATAACTTCCTTAAGTACTTGCGTTGCTGCTTTTATATCGCCTGATTTTATAGCCTTTGAAATACTGATGGCTTCATCAAAGTAAAGACAAGGGATAAGATTACCCTCTGCTGTAAGTCTTATGCGGTTACATTGTTTACAAAAGTCATCTTCATAAGGCTCGATTAATCCAAATCTATAACCATCTTTCATTGTAAAATAATGAGAAGGAGAAGAGCCATCAAAGCCATCATCGCTAAACTCATACTTTGTTCTTAAAATATTTAAAAGTTCATCAGATTTTAAACCTGTTATCTCTTTAGATGCAAAAGAATTTTCCATATACTCTATAAATCTTATGCTCATTGAACGCTTTTTACAATACTCTAAAACATCTATGATTTCATCTGCATTTACATTTTTCATCGGAACCATATTTACTTTAACTTTTAGTCCAACTTTTAGTGCTTCTTCAACACCAGCAAGTACATTTTTTAAAACATCTTTTTGTGCAATATCTTTTGCTACTTCAGGTTTTAGTGTATCGATGCTTACATTTATGCGCTTAAGTCCTGCATCTTTTAACTTTTGTGCCGTTCCTTTTAACAAGTAAGCATTTGTAGTCATTGCTAAATCTATACTAGGCTTATAAGTATAAATCATATTTATAAACTTATCCAAATCTTCTCGTAAAAGTGGCTCGCCACCAGTAATGCGAATCTTGTTCACGCCTTCATCTATAGCTATTTTCATGAATTCAAAAAGTTCTTCAAAACTTAGTAGGTTCTCTTTTGGAACCCATGAAAATGGTTTTTCTGGCATACAGTACTGGCATCTAAAGTTACATCGTTCTGTTACTGAAACTCTTAAATAGTCTACTACTCTGTCATAAGAATCTATTAACATCTATCTACTTGTTTAATATGTTTATTTTTAAGGCTTTAAATTCTTCATCAGTAACTATGCCTTTTTCTTTCATCTCGTAAGCTTTCATAATCTCATCTGTTTTAGAGATATTTTGAGCAGGAGGAGGAGTTACTTTTTGTGGAGTTGCAACAGGGATGACAGCAGGAGCTACAGCTTTTACTTCCATTGATTCTGTCTCTGTTGACTTTACAAATTCTGTAATAATATTCTCTGTTGATTCTTCTGATGAACCAGCAAGTCCTGTTTTAATTATTTCTTTTGAGCCAGTAGTATTATCAACTTGTTTAAAATCAACTACACCATCCTCAGAAGAACTTAATTTTAGGTAATAAGTCTTTCCTACTGCCAAATTCATCTCTAGTACTTGTTCTGATATTTCTTTTTTTGTAGCTGAAATACTCATAGCTTGAGGCTTCAAATTTAAAACTATATATTCACCTTCTTTCATTCTTTGCATATATGGTTTATTATTTATACGGATACTATACTCTGGATCGCTAGCATCATCATCTTCTGTTATTTGTGAAAGTGCATAAATGTAAACTAAAGAAGCTTTATCAAGTGGCTTTTGAACTTTAAAAGGTGTTTTGCTTCCACATGCTGTGATAAGTAAAAGCATGGCTAAAAGTAGTAGAATTTTGGTAATTTTCATAAGTTTCTCTTTTATTTAATATTAGAGAAATTATATCATAAAGAGTTTTGATTGATATTAATACATTTGAAAACTTTAGTTAGTCATTTCACCTGCATTTATACCAACATAAACTATAGTTGCAATAAAAAAAGCAATAGTTGCGATAACAATAAATTCCATTATAAATCCTTTAAGCTTTTTATTTTAGTGGCGTGAATGTTTTTTATCTAGTTTACTTATTATATATATGGTTAATAGCACACCTGCCAATAAAAATAATGTTGCGATTTCTAAGCTCATGTCATTCTCCTTTTTTTATCAAAACAGCACCTACTGAAAATACAATAAGTACTATTAAAATAGCTAAAATACTTATCTGTTCATCTTTTATCATAGGTGTAATTATTGCTAAACCCAGAATTATCTTGGATATATCATATAAATATTTACCTGTTTCAGTGTACAGTTTTTTCATGTAACAATTATACCATAAAGAGTTTTGAGTAAAATTAATGTAAGAAGATATTCCCACGCTTTGCGTGGGAATAAAGTTTTGCGATAAATCGCGTCTATTAAGCTAAATGCTTACTAGAAGTTGTAACGAGCCCAAACACGGATTTTGTTTTGATTGTCTTCTTTATCAATAGTACTATTAACTTTTGACCAAGAACGATTAACCCAAGCAGCGAAGTATTGAATACCACCAGCTTTTACTTTATAGATTAAGTCAAATTCAGAATAATCAGTCTTTTCTCCATTTCTATTTAATCTGTTTTTTTCACCAGCACTTGTAGCAGCGTATTGAGCAATGATTTTACCATAATCGCCAGTGTTATAAACACCTTTAATCATGAAAGTATTTGCATCTAAAGAAATTGCATCTTGATTATATACCATTTGAGTATATAAAGGTGTCTTAATTCCACCAGTGTTAACGATTGCTACATTGTGCTTACTTTTATCTCCATCAACTGAAGTATATGCTAAACATAATGTTAATGCATCTATAGGTTTTAAACCAATTTTTGCACCAAATGCAGTAGTGTTAGCAAATTTAACAGTATCAAGTTTGCTTTCTGGCATAATTGAGCCAGCTTGTAATCCAACTTTAAGACCCATCGGTAAATCTTTACCAGCTACTTTAACATCTACCCAAACAGCGTCTGCACCAATATCACTATTAGGAACTAAACTACCAGCTTGCCCATCCACTTTAGATAAATTATAGTAAGAAGCAGTAATCGCAGTCATAGGAATAGATTTATTTTGAACAGTCAACATATAAGCAGAACCAGCCACTTGTGTTTTACCAGTAGAAGTTACAACACCTAAGTTAGACATTTCACTTAAACCATTACCTGCAGATTTAGTACTTGCACCAACTGCAGCACCAACTATTGTAGTATTTGGGATATCAGAATTTACTATTAAGATAGATTCAAAAGTATTTTTGAATACATTCCAACCTTCAGTAAAAGCTAATGGAGAAAGTGATTTTGGAAGTTCTTGACGACCAATTTTTACTGTAGTATTTCCAATCTTCTTAGCAATAAAGATTTTTGTTAATGCTAAATCATCAGTAGTCTTACTTGCTCCAAATTCCTGTGTTACAGGAGCACTACCACCAAGTTGCTTAACACCAGTATCACCAACTAAATTTCTATTTAAACCAGCCGTACCTAAATAAGTGATTTGAGAGCCAAAAGTAAAGTTATTTTTAAGATCAGCATTTAAATTTAATTGAACACCAACATTTGCTACTGAGTTATCTTGATTAAATAATGATGTATCACCCTTACCATTATCAGAACCAGTTTCATAATAAACTACTGCTTGACCAGTTGTTACTATATCTATACCTTTGTCAGCTGCCATTGCAGATGTAACAATTAACGACGCTGCCGCTAAAGAAACTAAAGTTTTTTTCATATTAATTCTCCTGTTTTATTCAGCACTAAAACTTTGATAAAAAAGTGATAGTTGCTTCTAACGTTTATTATACAAGGAGATTTTTTAAATTAAGTTTAAATTATACATATTATTTGCTATTTGTTTACTTTTGATGAGTATTTAGCCTAAAATGAGTGAATTGTCATTCAATTCTTTGAAATTTTATAATATAAAATCAATATCTAATTTGCTATAATCTTCTTTATGAGATTTAGAAATATTAAAAATAAACAAAATACCGATAAAGTCAAACCAAAATATATACATGCTAGCGTTGTAAATAGAATCAAAGCCTTCATTACTGACATGTTTATGATATATATGCCTGTAATGTTTATAGTTACCTATGTTATAGTAAGTGGTAAAGATGCTCTTCAAGCTTCAGAGTTTGCACCACTTCTTGGAACTCTTACTTATGGTGTTATATATAGTATCTTTTTAAGTAAACTTGGACAAACTCCTGGGAAAAAAGCTTATAATTTAAAAGTAGTTAATGCAAAAACTGGGGAATACATTGGATTTTTTAGAGCGATGTTAAGATTTGTAGCATTTTTATTTACAGCTACTACTATTTTAGGTTTATTCGTTTCATTTTACACAAAAGACAGAAGAGCTTTACATGATTTAGTAAGTGGAACTTTAGTAGTTTTTGAAAAAGATTAGAACTTATTTAAGGTTCTAAGCGAAAGGAATGTCTGGCACTAAATGCCGACACCACCGTTGCTAAAGCAAAAGTGTGGTGCGTTCCTTTCGCATTTAACTAGTGCAAGTCTTTCCAAACTTGTTTTTTCCACAAGAAAGCAAATAGAGCGAAGATTAGAGTATAAAGCATAACTTTCATACCTACGGATGCTCTTTCATGGCGTTTAGTATCTCCAGAATCTAACATATACTCAACGATTTTATCCATACTATCAGCTGTTATACCAACACGAGGCATAGAAGTTCCTGGCAAATGACTTTGAGGATTTTCAACAAAAGTTTCTATAAACTCTTGTGAACGAGAACGAATATACATACTTAAATCTGGTGGTAATTTACCCATATAAGCTTTAAGTGAATCTTGATACTCTAATACTTTAATATCAAAAGCTAAAGAGTCTTTTTCATGTTTAAATGTTGGTTTAGTACCAATTTGAGTCCATTTTTCATAATTAACAGCATGACATCTACCACAAGCATTCTCAAATGCCATAACAGGTGTTACTTCAGACGGACTAACAGCAATTGACTTAAGATAAGCTACCATATCAGCTATTTCTTGGTCTATATCTCCACCCATTCCGTAAAATGCTACCATTGGGTGCATCTGACCTTTAGCTTCATCAAACTTATGCTCAACATTTAAAGCATGTGCAGGGTTTTTAATCAAGTCTGCTAGAAATTTAGCATCGTAAACTACACCAGCATTACTTAAATCTGGTGGATTCACACCATAACTCTGAGCTGCCATAACTGCATCCATAGGGGCAGGAACACCCTCTGCAGTTATAGAGTGACAACCTGTACAACCTGCATTTGTTACTAACTCTTTTCCATTTGCAACATTTCCTGTTTTTGTAATCTCAGGTAAATCTGCATATGTAAAATTTTGACTCTCTACTTGCTTGTGCATTTCATGATGAGCAAAAGGCTCAACAAGATAATAAGTTACAAGCGAAAAGAATACAACGACTGCTAATATTAATGGTTCTTTATTTTTCATCTTATCTCCCTATAACTTTTTTTCAAATGTTGTAATAATTGGTAAAATTACCCACATAGCAACAAACAATATAGCCGAAACTAAACCGATTTGACTAAATATACCTTCTGGAGGTAGTTTACCCATAGCTGTAAGAACAATCATGTTACACAACATTACCCAGAACCATATTTTAAATAATCCACGACGGTTTGCAGGAACAGCATTTGGACTTCTATCTAAGAATGGTAAACCAACGAAAATACCTTGTGCAAAAGCAAATAATACTAAACCAATATCAATAGAAAAAGGACGAAGAATCTCATAAGACCATAAAAAATACCACTCAGGATAAATATGCGCAGGAGTCTTAAGTCCATCAGCAGGGTCAAAGTTTACAGGATCCATAGCGAAACCATAGTTGTAAAATACAAGATAGAAGAAGAAGATTAAATAAATTCCAACAACCATCATATCTTTAGACATAAAGTCATTTGCAAAACGCATAACTTTACTTCCTGCTTTATCGCCAGCTAAATATTTTTTAGACTCAACATCAAAATCAATCTCTTCCCCATCTTGATTATTAACATGAGGAATTCTTAATGCTGCAAAGTGAAGACCGATAAGACCTAAAATTGCGATAGGTACTAGAAGCACATGAAGCATAAAGAAACGACCTAAGAATGCTTGAGCAGGAACATAATCCCCACGAATCCACTCAACAAGTCCATCAGCGTGTAAAGAACCACCAGAGAAAAGGTTAGTAATAACCATACCTGCCCAGTAACTCATTTGACCCCATGGTAACATGTATCCTGAAAATGCTTCAGTTGAAAATGCAATAAATAGTAACATTCCCGATAACCAAATCATCTCACGACCTTTTTTATAAGAGCCGTAGTAAATACCTGTAAACATGTGAATATACATAATTAAGAAAACAACAGATGCCGCAACACCATGAACATGTCGCCATAACCAACCAAAACCAACTTCTCGCATAATAGTATAGTTTACACTATAAAATGCGCCCTCAACAGTTGGTACATAGTACATCAATAAAAATATACCTGAAACTAAAAGAAAAACGAAAGTGATTACAAGAACCATACCCATCGCCCACAAGAAGTTTATATTTTTTGGAATCCAATATTCGGATGCCATAACTTTTTCAACTTTTTCAATTGCCAATCGTTGGTTTAACCAATCTTTAACACTTGTTGCCTTTGTAAAATGTGCCATTTACTCTCCTCTTTTTATAGCGTAACGCCAGTGTCTTTCATCGTCTGGAATTCTGGTCCAACTTCACCTAAAACCAACTTATTACCATCTATTCTAAATGGAGGTATATCCAAGCCACGCGGTGGTGGAACTTTTTTAACCAATCCAGATGCTTCAAACTGTCCACCATGACATGCACATAAAAAATCATTTTCAGCTGGTCTAAATGCTGGAATACAGCCTAAGTGTGTACAAAGACCAATAGCAACCATATAGTTAGCATCGCCAATTTTAATATTTCTAGCCTCAGCAGCTTCGTTTCCCTTTTCTTGTTCCATAACTGCTGCAGATTTTTTAAGTACAAAGATTGGTTTCCCTCTCCATTTCTCTGTAACCATAACACCCTCTTCATATATACTCATATCAAGAGTTGTAAAACCTGCTGCCTTAACGCTTGGAAGTGGATCCCAACTACTTTTCATTGCAACCAATGAACCTACTGCACCTACTGCCGCAACGGCACCAAATGCTTTCCCCATAAAACCTCTACGGCTACTGTTTTGCATATTTGCTCACTTTAGTGTGAATTTTAAAAGCTTATTATATACTAAATTACTTTTAAGTAATCATAAATTTAAGTTTTCTTTTATAAATTTATAGGTTTGAACGCTGTTTTGTTGCACTTTGTAATAGTTATGATTGTCTATAGATTCGAGTATTATCACAAGTTGCTTTTTATCATAACCTTTTACAACAGGGATATTTAGTTTATCAAATATTTTTTGATATTTACTAGTATAGTCCTCTCTTTGAATATAGATAGGTTTTCCACCAGATGCAAGATTTTCTAAAACAGCCTGAGGGGATGGTGTGATTAAAATTTTAGATTTTGTTATTAGCTCATCATAATCTTCAAACTCATGATGCCGAGGAAACTTTTCTCTTAACATATCTTCATAATCTAAAAAATAATAAAATCCTAACTGTAAGTCTAAATCTAATCCATTAAAAAAAGAAAAATTTTTCTCTAAATCTTTTTCATAATCATCATCGCCAAAAAAGAGTGCAATTTCAATGGTTTTATCATATTTTTTAAAATATTTATCATCTACTACTACCATATCATTTTTGATATGCACAAAAGATGAAAAAAAATGTTTCATATCTTCAAGCATTATAGGATTTGCTTCATCAGAATCAAAGATTAACTTATCTCCTTGATTTGCAATATGTGGAATATTTCTAACAACATCAATCCCTACACTTTTCTCAATCCCAAAGTCACAAGCAACTTGTGCTATACGAAAATCAGAACATAAAAGTGTTATATCAACATCTTTAAAAAGTCTAAGTATCGTACACGCTCTTCTAAACCTATCTAAACCTATACGATGACCTGTATGAACATAGTAGTATATTTTAGGATTATGCATTTTTCTCTCTTTTTTGTGCAATTTTTATATAAATATGAAGTATCTCTATTGCTGCTGGAGTTATTCCGCTTATTTGCATCGCAGCTTGAAGAGTTGGAGGGTTAAAAGTTTCAAGTTTCTCTACTATTTCATTAGATAATCCACTTACTATTTTAAAATTAAAACCATCTGGTATCTTAATTTTTAAATATTTTTTCATTCTTTGTATTTCTTGAGTTTGTTTTTCAACATAACGAGCATATTTTCCTTCTACGAAAATTTCTTCTTTTATGTAATCATTATGAATACCCAACTCAGGAACTATTTTTATCATCTTTGCTACATCAAATGATTTCCTAGCAACTAACTGTTGAGCAGTAGAAATATCTTTTATCGGAGCTTCTCCCATTTCTTCTAAGACAGCTATAAACTCTTTATTTGGAGTGAATTTTGTGTTTTCTAAAAGTAAAGCACCTTCTTTAATCTGCTTGTTTTTTAACTTAACACCCTCATAAAACTCATCACTTAAAAGACCCAAGTCATGCCCATAATGACTAAGTCTAGTATCTGCTGATTCTTCACGAAGTAAAAGTCTATATTCCGCACGAGAAGTAAACATACGGTAAGGCTCATTTGTTCCTTTTGTTACCAAGTCATCAATTAAAACACCTATATATGCTTCATCTCGTCTAAGAACGAGAGGTTCTTTACCTTGAAGTGATAAAGATGCATTTATACCAGCCATAAGGCCTTGTGCAGCAGCTTCTTCATAACCAGTTGTTCCATTGATTTGTCCAGCTAGATATAATCCGCTAATTTTTTTAGTTTCTAGTGAGTGTTTAAGTTCTCTTGGATCTACAAAATCATACTCTATTGCATAACCATAACGCACAATCTTTGCATTCTCCATACCTTCTACTGATTGAATCATTTCTCTTTGAACTTCTGGAGGTAAAGATGTACTCATGCCATTTATGTAACACTCAGTATTGTCTATTGTTTGTGGTTCTATGAAAAGATGATGTCTATCTTTTTCACGAAATTTACTTACTTTATCTTCTATACTTGGACAATATCTAGGGCTTTTTCCTTCTATCTGACCTGTAAAAAGTGGTGCTCTATAAAAATTTGACTCTATGATGTTATGCGTAGTTTCGTTTGTATAAGCTATGAAACATGGAAGTTGTTTTTTTGTAGCACGAAATTCTTCACGAGATGTTCTAAAACTAAAAGGACTTGGAAGCTCATCTCCGCCCTGCTCTGACATTACACTAAAGTCGATAGTTGAACTATCTATTCTTGCACATGTTCCTGTTTTTAATCTTGCCATACTTAAAGAACAATCATTTCTCAAAGAATCACTAAGACCAACACTTGTCTGCTCACCAAAACGACCGCCAACCTGTTGAACTTCACCAATATGAATAATGCCTTTTAAAAATGTTCCACTTGTAATGATGACTTTTTTTGCACTGTATTCATTTAATAGGTCGGTTTTTACGCCTGTTACTTTTTTTTCTTGGATAACTAAACTTTCTACCATTTCTTGAGCTAAATCTAAATTTGGAGTATTTAAAATAGTATTTCGTGCAATGACTCGGTATTTATCCATATCAATTTGAGCACGACTTCCACGAACGGCTGGACCTTTTGTTTGGTTTAATATACGAAACTGTATTCCAGCCTCATCAGTTATAAGTCCCATTTCACCGCCAAGTGCATCTAACTCACGAACTAGATGCCCTTTTGCTAAACCACCAATTGCAGGATTACAACTTGTTGCTCCAACATTTTCTGCTAACATTGAAATCATTAAAGTTTTGTTACCAATTCTCGCAGATGCTAGGGCTGCTTCTATACCAGCATGACCACCACCAACTACTATTACATCATAATTCATTTGTAATTTCCTTATTTAAATCGAATTTTATCATTTTTCAGTATGATTTGCATAATATATAAAGATTACTAGAGGTATTTAAATAATCATGATAAAAAAAGCACATGAAGCATATAACAAACAAGACTTTAAAACAGCATTTGAGCTTTATACAGAGTTAGCATCTACAAATGCAGACGCTATGACATCTTTAGGTTATATGTATCAAAATGCCATAGCTTGTCAAAAAGATGATAAAAAAGTAGTTGAGTACTATGAAAAGGCAGCCGAGCTTAAACAACCTTATGCCATTTTTAATTTAGCTATTTTATATATGAATGGTTTATGTGGTGTAGAGCATGACCAGTTTAAGGCTCATGAACTTCACATGCAGGCAGCAGAGTTAGAAGTTCCACCTGCTATGTATGAAGTAGCTCTTATGTTAGAGCGTGGTCTTGGGTGTTTACAAAATTACTCAGAAGCTGCTTTTTGGTATGAAGAGGGAGCAAAAAGAGGACACCTTGAGTCTTTTAATAATCTTGGTGTTTTATATAAAGATGGTCATGGGGTAGAAGTAGATGAGGCTAGATGCTTCCTGTGTTTTGAAAAAGCAGCAAATGGTGGAATCGGAGAAGGTTTATATAATTTAGGTCAACTTTATGATCAAGGTTTTGGATGTGAACAAGATCATGACAAGGCACTTGAATTGTGTAGAGAAGCCGCTTATAAAGGTCACGCGAAAGCCAAAGAAATCATCAAGAACTTGCAAAATGATGGTAAAATAGTTTTTTAGGAGAAAGTATGTTTACAGGTTTAATAAGAGAAATAGCAACTGTTAAGAGCTTCGTTGGAAGTGAGTTAAGTATCAGGTCTAAGTACAAAGCAAAGCTTGGTGATTCCATAGCCATAAACGGTGCTTGTTTAAGTGTTGTAAAACTTACTGGTGATGGCTTTAGTGTAGAGCTTTCTCCAGAATCACAAAAGCATCTAGTCTTAGAAAATTTTAAAAATGAAGTACATATAGAACCTGCCATGATGATGGGTGATAGATTTGAAGGACATATAGTTCAAGGGCATATAGACGCTATTGGAACGATAAAAGAAGTAAGAAATAGTGGAAATTCTTTTGATATCTTTATAAGTGTTGACAAAAAGTTTATTCCTTATATTGTACCAAAAGGTTCTATTACTATTGATGGGGTAAGTTTAACTGTTAATGATGTGAATATCGATAATTTTAGACTAACTATCATACCCATTACAATGAGAGAAACACTCTTTAAAAACTATAAAAAAGGAACAAAAGTAAATATAGAAACAGATATGTTTGCTCGTTATGTTTCACACATAATCTCTCATCAAAAAGGTACTCTTAGTTGGGATGAAGTAGATGCTATAAGCGCTAGGTATTAATCCCTAAGAGGCTTTGCATCTGGATTACAAGATATTTTATGAGGCATATCAACTTCTTTAAAATTCTGTAATTTTTGTATAGATGCCAATGTTGAAACTCTTATATTCTCAGAACTATTTGTATAAACATTAAAACCATTTTGCCAAAGAGCTAGTCTAATTGCTAAAGCAATAGAGTAAGTTGTTAAAACCCCATCTTCCTTCATAGCTTTTTTTATATCTGCAAAATATTCTAAAGTCCAAAGTGTCGGATTTGCACTCGGTGAAAAAGCATCTTGATAGACTATATCAAACTTATTTGTAAATTTTCTAACATACTCTCTAGCATCTCCTACAAAAATTTCTATATAAAAAAATTCATCTTCATAAACTCCATCTTCACAAAGCTTATAAATAATCTCTTTTAAATCTTCAAACTCTTTTGGATAAGTGAAATTTTTTAATGAAGAAAGAAGCATGGCATCTAACTCTGGCGAATAAATATTTAATTTTGAAGTCAAAGAGTTTTTTTTATGATAATAAAGAGTAGCTAAAGTGTTGAAACCTAAACCATAACAAATATCTAAAATATTTATCTCATCTTTATCTTTCACCTCACTAAAAGCAGGCAGAACATGCTTTAAAAGTGACTCATTTAAAGCTCCATCTTCTGTTGAATGATAATGCTCGTCATACTCTTTAGAATAAGCGGTATATGTTCCATCTTTGCTTAAAGTAATAGCGTGTAATTCATTGTTAAAAGATGGCATTTCTAAAGACCGTTACCCCACATATGCATCTTCTTAGCCACAATCAAATCATAACCTTCTATAATATCTATCTCATTTGCAGAACGAAATTCCATTTCTTGTAAAAGTGATTTAGTTTCTTCAAGGTTTAGGTTACCTTTTTTTTCTATTATGATAACATTTGCTGCATTTGCAAGAGTTAAGTAAGAGAGTTTTAAAATCATTTTTTTATTTTCATGTTTTGAAAAAACATCTTTAAAAATAACCGTATCATGTTCTCTTGGTCTTGCACGAAAAGGTTCTGAAAATTTTAGGTTGTCTTCATCGTATAAAATAACACTTAGTTCCCCCTCTACTTTGTTCATCAGAGAAGATAAAAGTTTAGTTACTTCATCTTCTTTTGTGCAAACTTCTAAGTAGTGATTCCCTGGTAAGGGAGTAAAAAGTTGGGAAAACTGTTCTAAATTCATAATATTTAGTAAGCTAAATCGTGCAGTTCTTTAAATAAATATGCTTCAACTATAGCATCTATACTTGTTTGAGTATGTGCTACTAAAACCATCATATTTACTTCCATAAAAGGCCAAACATATTCATTGTCATTTGTAACCACTACACACTCACTTAAATTTTCAAAAGCATCTTTTTCTTTTGCGTGAAGTACTTCAACCAACTCACCTTCTTCAACAAGTATCTGAGTCCAAATTTTCACATCTTCAAGTTTGGTTAATGCGGCTTCTTGGACTTCTTCTGAGTCCATTGGAAGTAAAATATACATCTATTGGTCTACTTTTGACAAATCCAAAGCTAGAGCATCGTTATCCATTATGTCAATGTCTTTACGAAGAATGGTAGATGCTATATCTTTTGCATCTGAAAGAGAGTGCATTTTGTAAGTTCCACATTGGTAAATATTTAATTCTGGTATATCTCGCTGTTCTTTAACATTTAATATATCTTTCATAGAAGCTTCCCATGCATCTGCGACTACTTCTTCATCTGGTGTACCAAGCACACTCATATAAAAACCTGTTCTGCATCCCATTGGCGACAGGTCAATGATTTCAGTATTTTTAGAGTTTAAATGATCTCTCATAAAACCAGCAAACAGATGCTCTAAAGTGTGAATACCTTCTGATGAAAGTACTTCTTCATTTGGTTTTACAAAACGCAAATCATAAACTGTAATGTCGTCTCCAGATGGAGTTTTCATTCCCTTAGCACGACGAACTGCAGGAGCAGGCATGATTGTGTGGTCAACTGTAAAAGAGTCTAATAATGGCATAATATAATTTCCTTGATTTTATTTCATATTTATTGTTGATATTGTAGCAAGATTAAATTTAAAGTTATTGAAGTTAAAAAATTATATAGGAAAATCTAAAAAGTTTTAGATTTGGTGTAGATTGTGTTTAACTCAGACTAAGGCTAGGCTAATAGCCTGCCGTGTCTGAGTTAGACGCAAGATGCGCCTAAGCTAAAAGCTTTTTTTAAACTTTAGCTTCTTCACGGCGTTGTAGATACGCCCAGTTAGCATCTACTCTTTCTTGCCACTCTTTGATTAAGTACTTATACTCATCTTTAAAAAGGTGCTTGAAACGCCCTTGCGCTGCTAAATACTCTTCAACAGGCACAACATTTTTAGGTCTATAAGTGATATTCCACTCTTTACCTTGAATCACTTCATAAAGTGGGAATACTAATGAATCTGTTGATAAATCAGCTAAATGCATAGTATCTTTAGGATCAAATTTCCACTCAGTTGTACAAGGAGAAACAGCATTTATAAATGTCGCACCCTCTGTTGCAAAACCTTTTTGGATTTTTTTAATCATATCTTTCCATTTATTTGGAGAAACTTGTGCTGCATACGGAATATTATGTGCTGCCATGATACCTAACATATCTTTTTTATTTCTTTTTTCACCATAAGAGATTGAGCCAGCAGGTGAAGTTGTAGCAGATGAACCAATAGGAGTCGAACTTGAACGCTGACCACCTGTGTTTGCATATACTTCATTATCAAGAACAACATACATCATATTATGATTTCTTTCCATACAACCAGAAATCCACTGAAAACCAATATCGTAAGATGAACCATCTCCACCAAAAGCTACAAACTTAGGTTTACGATCTGGTTGCTTTAAACGACCTTTTGTTTTAAGTGCATTATACATTGCTTCTGCACCTGAAACAGCAGTAGAACTATTTTCAAAACCGATATGAATCCAAGAAGCATCCCAAGATGTATATGGATAAACAGCTGTACAAACTTCTAGACAGCCAGTTGACGCAGCTAATACTAAATCATCATTTGTTGCATTTAAAACTTCACGAACGATAATAGAGTGAGCACAACCTGGACATAAAAGGTTTGCACCTTCAAATCTATCAGCAGAAGTTGAGAACTCTTTTAAATTTTTAATTTTTTTCATTTCACTCATTTTCTTCTCCTTATAAGTATGCTAGTTTCGGTCCACGAACACCGATAAACTGTTGTTGTTGAGTAGTTATTTTACCAGCATCTGCATTTGCTTGAAGCTCAGTATAAAGATCTACCAAATGTTTCTTAGTTAAATCACGACCACCTAGACCATAAACATATCCAGAAAGTAATACATTTGAATCTGTATTTATCAACGAACCAGCAACCTCATTAAACATTGCTCCTGCTGCACCATTTGGAGATGAACGGTCAAGAACTGCTACTGCTTTTATATCTTTAAGTGCCGCTCTTACTGCCATAAATGGGAAAGGACGAATTACACGAAGACCAACAACACCAGCTTTAATGCCTTTTGCCCTCATCTCAGTTGCAACTTCACGAGCTGTTTCAACTGAAGTACCTAAACAAAATACTGCTACATCTGCGTCATCCATATCATAACACTCAACTTGGTTATATTGACGACCAGTAAGCTTTGCAAAATCTGCAAATACTTCATCAATTTTAGGGCTTACTTTTGTCATAAGGTCATTATGTTGACGAGCTTTATGCTCAAAGTGCCAATCTTCTTCAGTTTGTACACCATGAGTTACAGGATGTTCAAAGTCAAGCATATCATTCATCGGTTTATAAGTACCAACAAAATTAAATGCTGTGTCATCATCCATAGTTTTTACACCCTGAGCTGTATGAGATGTCATAAAACCATCTTGATTTACAACTGATGGAAGTCTAATGTCATGGTCTTCAGAAACTTTAAAAGCAACGAAGTTTAAGTCATAAGCTTCTTGTGGAGAAAAGGCACCTAATTGTATCCAACCAGAATCACGAGATAAATACATGTCAGAGTGATCACCATTAACATTTAGTGGTGCAGCTAATGCACGATTTACAAGGTTAAGAACTATTGGTAAACGCATACCAGATGCTTGGTAAAGTGTTTCTACCATAAGAGCGAGACCTTGAGAAGACGTAGCAGTTGCAACACGACCACCAGCCGCAGAAGCACCAATACATGCGGACATAGCTGCATGCTCAGACTCAACCATTACAAATTCACCCTCAATATAGTTATCAGACTTGAATTTTGCATAACCTTCAACTATAGGAGTTGATGGAGTAATAGGGTAAGCTGCAACAACATCTACTTGACACTGTCTTAGTGCTTGTGCCGCTGCAAAGTTACCATCCCATACTTCTATATCGATTAATTCCATTTTATCAAATGCCATTACTATTTCTCCTCATCTTTTGCAGGCCACGAAGTGATTTCTGCTTCTTCTTGGGCTTGTTCTGGGAACATTATAAGTGATTTTGGATTTGTTGGACAAACCTCAGCACAAATTCCACAACCCTTACAGTGGTCCATATCTATACCAACCATTTTTTTATCTCTTGATATAATTGAAACATCTGGACAATAAATCCAACAAAATTGACAGTCAATACAGTAATCTTTGTTAAATATTGGCTTAATTAATCGCCAATCAGCAACACTTGCTGTATATGAACTACTTTGTGAGTAAGAACGATCTTCTTGACTAGTTGCAGCAATGTCCGTAATGCTTCCATCGAATGTACGAAGCATAGCTCCGATTTCAAACTCATCCCATCCTTTTTTCATCATCATAACTCCTTTACTTTACTTCGTCATATGCGCGTTGAATTGCTAGCATATTACCATCAATAATTTTCTGTGGTAATTTACCTAAAACTTTTTTCATGCTTTCTTTAAAAAATTCTATATCATACATCCCAGAAATTTTCATAAATGCACCAAGCATTGGTGTATTTGGAATCGCACGACCAATAGTTTCTTGAGAAATTTTAATACAATCAACAGTATAAACTTCTTTTCCTTCTAGTTTTGGTTGAGCTTTAATTAACTCTTCCGTACTTAAGTGAGAAGTAATAATATATTTTGTATTTTCTTTACCACTAATAGTAACATCAGTAGTAAGTGCTAAAGCAGGATCAATAACAAATACATAATCTGGTTCCATATATTTTTCATGATTCATAATAACTTTATCATCAACACGATTGTAAGCTGTCATTGAAGCTCCACGCTTAGCAGACCCGTAAAAGGCAAAAGCTTGTACTTCTTTTCCAGTTGTAGAAATAACATTCGCTAAACCTTTTGCACCTGTTACAGCACCTTGACCAGCACGACTATGCCATCTAATTTCTAGCATATATTCTCCTTATTTTTATTGTATAAGAATTTTCAGTTCTAATGTAGGGTATTTTAGAGAAGTTGCTCTTAAGAGTAGTTGAAAGTTGTTGTATTCTTTAAATATTTAATAGCTTTTAATGAATCACTAAATATTATATTTGTATGCTCATTTAAGGCTTCATAATTACCGTAACCACTTAAAACTCCGATTGAGTTGACCTTTGCATTTTTAGCAGAAATGAGATCTAATTTTGTATCCCCTATCATCCAAATATCCTCATCTTTAGTATCTAAAGCTTCTAAGGCTTTTAATATTGGTTGGGCATCTGGTTTTGGATATTCTACATCTTCTCTACCTATTAATACTTCAAAGTATTTCATTAGGTCAAAATACTCCATTAAAACTTTAGAATATTTTCCTGTTTTTGTTGTCACTATTCCAAGTGTTGCAAATTTATATGCCTCTTGCACCGCTTCTTTAGCATCTTTTAAAAGTGTCGTTTTAAAGGTAGATATTTTTCTATATTCTTCTTTATATGTAGCAACAAAATCCCAAACTTTATCTTTATCAACACCTAACTTAACGTACATAATATCAAGAGGATAACCAATAAGAGCCATTATCTCTTCATCAGCGGGGCGAGTTGTTTCGTGAACATCAAAAGAGTGATGAAAGGTACTAACTATAGCATCTGTAGAATCTATAAGTGTCCCATCTAAGTCAAAAAGTATAATCATTCTTTTTTGCATCTATACATCTTCCTCATCACTATAAGGTAATTCCAAAACCTTAACATTACCTATAGCGTTCCCTGCTATACCTTTTATGGAACCATACATACCAATAGTATTGTCAAGAACTTTTTCTATCTGCTTATCTCTTTGTTTCCAAATCCTAGCCATTGAGCGTTTTTCAGTTTCCAAGTCAGTTTTCATGGTTGTAAAGCCTTCAACTATTGCTTCTATCTGCATACTAAACTCTGCACTTGTTAAATAGCCATAGAGCAAACTCATCTTATCTGTTTTATTTTCTTCACTTTTTTTAGCGTGATTTATTTTGATGACACCATCTCTTAACACAGAAGATAAGCCTTTAAACTCTTCAAAAGTACAAACCCAAACACCATCAACTAAACCCATTCTGTCCAAACTAGATGGTAAAACCTCTGTTACTAAAACGCCAATATCTACACTCTTTTCTCGCATATCTGCTTTAAACTTTTCTATCCAAGTTTTTTGAAAATCTTTTGTGCGTTTACTCTCATAATAAATCTTTCCACAGTTTTGAACCTCCCTAGTATGCACGATTTGAATACAATCAGCACCTCGAGCTCCTTTTTTAATCTCCTCTATCACATCAAAAGGATACTTATCCGCAAGATATTCTTCTATCGCCAACTCTTGAACCTCACCTTGGAGTTGCATACTTCCTTGTTCTGCTTTTCGTTGTGCTATTTGTAATTGTTCTTGAAGCTGTTTGAGTTGTTCTTCTTTTTGTTTTAACTTAAGTTCATTTTGTTCATCTGAAGCTTTTTTAATCGCCTGTTTTTCAACTTGCAGTCTTTGCGTTAAAGCTATCTCTGCTTCTGCTTGAACCTTTGAAGTTATCTCTTCTTTTTCTCTTTTTAATTTCTCTATCTCAGCCTTAGATTTATTTAACTCTTTTACTTGATCTGACTTTTCATCAAGCTCTTTTTTTAGTAGTGCAATAGACTCACTCTGTTCCTCTTGTAACTCTTTTTTTATACTCTCTTGAAGTTTCTGTTTTTCAATTTTTAGTTGTAGTTGTGTAGCCTTTTTAAGTTCTTCATCAAACTTCTCTTGTTGTTCTTTGATGGCTTCTTCTTGAACTTTTAAAGTATCAAATGCTTGTTTATACTCTTTTCGTTTAGCTTCTACTTCATCTCTTAGTTTTTTTTGTTCAGATATATTTTTTTGTTTTAACTCATCTTCTAACTGATGATAAAGTATATCGTTTACATCTATGTCTGTGTTACAATTCGGGCATTTTATAGTTGTTTTAGTTGGCATTTACTTATCCTATTCTTTTATGTTATAATGCTTGTATTGAATCCCTTCGGGGCTCTTCCTCATTTTATGGGGAAGTTACTACTTCAGGTTTTGTTACTTTCACAAATTTTTCATACATGGTTTCAAAATCATTTATATTCATAACACCACTCTTATATTTAACACGCTTTGTATCAAACATCTTTACTTGTGATAAAATAGCACTATTAACTATACTATTTTTACTTTTATTAGTATAAGAAAATTCGTAATGATAGATATTTTCTTTCTTCTTTGTCGTTAAAGGCAGAGCTAAAAACATATTTTTATTAAACTTTTTCATAATTACTACAGGTCTTAAAAACTCATCACCCTTACCATCTTGCTCATAACCTACATTTTGTCCCATCCTAACAAAAACGATATCACGCTCTTTAATACCTATAATTTTCTGATGAAAATGACTTTTTTGTTTTACTATGTTCCATTTGTCAAAAAGTTGAGTAATTAGTTGGTTTAGGTTCACCTAATCATCCTCAAAACCAACATCTTCTAAATATTGATTAAGGAGATTTTCTTTACGGGCTTCTTTAATCTGTATCTGTAGTTCTTTTTTATACTTTAATAGTTCTCTTTTTGAATTTCTTATAATTTCATCCCATGTTTTGCAATAAACGATAAAATTTGGGTCTTTATCATATAGAATATCATTATTATCCCCAGAAAACTCAGTAAGCACTTCTTTCTTTATATCAGAAGATAAAATATAAAACTCCCATTGATTGTCATTTGAAACAGTATATCTTAAATTTCTCTGAATAGCTTTCCTTTGTTTTTCAATCTGATTTATTTCTGCATCACCAATAGATACACTAGGTGCTTTTAGTTCAATAACCAAATTTTTAACTATTCTATTATCATTTATTTTATAATCATGCCACATATATAAATCAGGTATTAAACGCAACAAGGCATCTTCTTTTTTATCTATTTTAAATTGAGCTTCAACTTTGTCTATTTCTGATGTACTAACATTATTAATTTTTAAATTCTTTGTAATTACAGCAGTTAATGCTTTATCACTTGCTCCAACTTTATTTTCAAATTCACTACCAAAAATCCAAGTTTCTTTTTCAATTATCTTATGTAGTTGACTTCTTTCTTTAAGTTTTTTCTTATATTTTTCATCATGTACAAGTTCTTCAAGTACATCAAGAAATGTTAATTTTCTTGCTACTTCTTCATAGTGAGTTATCAATGCAGGTAATGATGTGCTATCTAATAAGTTAATAAACTTTTCAGTGGTTTCCTCATCTAGTTCTAGGACTTCTGAAACAATAGAACTTATATCTTGTTCGTATTCAATAACTTTCTTTAACAGCTTAAAAAGCATAGTAATAGAGTGATTTCTATCATTTAAAAGTTTAGGGTCTTGCTCTAGCAGCTTAAAGGCACAAACATCAAAAATATCTTTTAGTGCTTCATTTTCTTCAGACTCTATTACAGAATTATCAAAAGGATAAAAAGTTTTATTATTTTTAAACTTTTCATAAAAAGTTGTAGATTGCTTTTTTCTAACACTATAAAGAAATTCAAGTAAATCTTTTTTATATAAGTTTCTTATTTTATCAATTTTACCAGTATGCTCTTCAAATAAACCATCAAATAGTTTAAAATAGTCAGAATTTAAAAATACTGTGTGCATAACAAAGTTTCCAGGTATTCCAGATGGCTTTTCTAAGATATAATTGTTATTATTATCAAATAAAAATGTATGTTTATTATCATTAAATTTAAAATCCTCTTTCCATGCGATAAAGGTATATTTAATATCTATTATTTGTTCATCAGTTTTAAATTTTAAGAATCCACTTTTTTCATCAAAAATGAAATTATCAGGGTTTAGCTTTTTACCATTAAGTGAAATATTTAGTAAAGAATCTTTTCTTAAATATAAGGCAAAAATTGCGATTAGATTAAACAATGTTGAGTGCGAATTTAATTCTTGTGCTTTTTCTTCTAAATAACTAAGGGTAACTGTAGTACCTGACTTTTTACTAATTTTCTCATCAGTTAATTTAAATTTTTTTGGATTCTTTTTTTCAGCAGTTATCTCATACTGTTTATATTCATTTTCAGAAAATTTATATGATGTACTCCATTCTATATTTTTAGATATTGCCATCAACTTAAAACGACCTTCTCCTTTTTTACCATGATAGTCACCATCTGCTTCTGCTTTCCAAGACTTTTGATATTGTAAAAAGTATTCATCAAATTTATCTCTTGGTACACCATCCCCATCATCTTTAACTATTATTTTTTCAATTACCTCTGAAGTATTTTTTTGTAGTGTAATTGAAATATTTCTAGCTTTAGCATCAATAGCATTCCAAATTGCTTCAGATAAAGCGATGATCGCATTATTTTTAAAAAGCCTTTTTATAGCTTCATCTGTAATTACAACATCTTTAATTATTAAGCTCATCTTTGATTCTCCATTTTATACACTTACAATATCTAAACTTTTCCCATCTAACTTATTCATATATTTTTACCTTTAAGTTTAGCACTTATTTTTTCAGTTCAGAGGTGATTTCATTCATCATATTTTATCATAAATAAACAATTATATATTTTGTCTAAAAACTTGTCAAGCTTACTTCTAGCGAAGCTGTTTTAACTTTTTCTCCCCGTAAAACCATAAAAAGAGGGCTGAGCTAAAGATGATTATATCTAGCCCTAGCCACATAGAAAAGATGCCAAAGTTAAAAATACTTAAGATGCTAAAAAGAACAACAGGGGCTATGAGTTGCCTAAAAACACTTAAAGGAAAGATGATAGCTGGTTTTGCTATACCTTGAAGCATCGCAATATAAACAAAGATTACAACAAAACCATAAGAAGCAAAACCAGCCACACGCAGATACAAGGCAACCTCTTTTATAACTAAGGGGTCAGAACTCATAAACGAAGCAAAATAATTTGCAAATAGTAAAAAAGAACTCACTCCTATGGTTGATATTATCCATCCATAACGAACTGATAGTTTAACAGTCTTAGGAATACGACTGTAAGATTTAGCCCCATTATTTTGAGAGATAATGGCAAGAGCAGCTATATTTATACCGATAACTGGCATTAAAAATATCTGTTCTATCCTCATGCCTATACCAAATGCCGCAACAGCCTCTTTACCAAATGGTGCTACAAAATAGGTTATTATGTACATGCCAAATGCCATCATAAACATATTTACACTTGGAGGAAAGCCTTGTTTTAAGAGTTCTTTCATAATGTTTATATCAAATATAAACTCAGAAAACCCACACCAAAGTTTAGTTTTTCTTACTTTATAAAACAGATAAATAAGAGTAATAGCCTCTGAAATTACAGTTGCTAAAGCAATAGCACTAACGCTTAGGTTAAAAACTTTTATAAAAATATAATCTAAAAAAATATTTAAAAAAGCTGTGAAAATAAGAATATTTCTAAAAGAGATAGTATCTCCCGTAGCAGTTAGTATAGCATTTAAGAAAAAAGACCCTACGAAAAATATAGAGCCATACAAAATAATATTTATATACTCAAGTGTTTCTTTTGTATAAGAAGAATCACCAAGAGCATCTATGAGATAAGGAACACTAAAAATACCCACAAGAGCTAAAACAATAGAAAGAAAAACGGCAAAAACTAAAGAATTAAGCAGAACTTGTTGGGCTTTAGCAATATCCTTTTTACCTAAAGCATTCCCTATTATGGAAGTTACTGCTTCACTCATACCGATACCTATTGCCAAAACCATAAAAAATATAGATGCAGACAGAGATAATGCGGCAAGAGCCTGTGTAGATATCATACCAGCAAAAATGGTATCTGTAACATTAAACATAGTATGAAAAAAGTAGCCGATAACAGCTGGAACAGCCAGTTTTACAATATGTTCTTTGATTACACCCTGAGTTAGGTCAATATGCATTTTACACTTCTTTATTCAAATGATTTACGGACACTATAACTACTTGTAAGTATCTTTTTCCCATTTTCTATAATTATGCCAGATGCCACTAGGACTTGGCTCAATATTTTTTATATTTTTATTTACGGTTGTTATAGAATTTGGAATATATAAAAACAAATAAGGGTTGTCTTTGACTATGATTTTAAACATTTCTCGCCAAAGCTTTCCTAGTTCTTCTCTATCTATTATACTTTGTGATTCTTCTATCATTTTATCTATTTTTGGATTTTTATATCCTATGAAATTAAATCCACCCTTTTTATCGTTGTCACTATGCCAAAACAGATATGGGTCTGGAGTTGAGGAGAGTCCCCAACCCAGAAGTACACTATCAAACTTGTTTGGAAAAACTACCATATTTAAAAATGCTTGCCATTCCATAACTCTTAAGTTAACAACGACTCCTGCCGATTTAAGCTGATGTTGAAGAATCTGTGCAGCGTAAGGTCTTATGGCACTAGAATTTGAAGTTACTATCTCAAAAGTAAAAGGATTTTTTTCATCATAACCTGCTTCTTTTAAGAGTTGTTTTGCTTTTTCTAAATCTTGTTTTGGTGCTTTTACATTTTTATTAAAAGCTCTTGAGGCAGGGAGAAAAGGTCCTGTACAAACTTTAGCATGTTTAAAGAATAAGATATCAACTATTTCTTCCCTATTTATCGCCAAAGATAGAGCAAGTCTAACTTTTGGATTTTTAAATTTTTCTCGTCTTAAATTAAATCCTAAGTAAGTATAAGAATGACTTATCTCTTCATAAATATTAAACTTTTTGAAAAAATCATCATTTAATTGTCTTTCATACTGAATAGGTTCGATTCCACCGACATCTAAAGCACTTGATTTTAACATCAAAAAGCGAGTCATTGGGTCTGCTATAACATGAAAAGAGATTTTATCTATTTTTGTTCTACCTTCAAAATAATCATCAAAAGCTACTAATATAATATTTTTAGAATGTTCTAGTTGATGGAGTTTATACGCTCCTGTTCCAACTGGATTCGTGTTAAACTTCGAATTCATTAGGTTTTTTTCATCTTTTAAAATATGCTCTGGTATAATACCCATCATCCAAGTTTCTAGCGCTTTAAAATATGGTTTTTTATAAGTCACTCGCAAAGTAAAAGCATCTATGACTTGCACATCTTTTACAAAACGAAAAGCTGCACTATATGGAGAAACTACACTCGGAGATATTAATGTTTTATATGTAAAAAGAACATCTTTAGCACTAAACTTTTCTCCATCATGCCAAAGAACATTTTGATGTAATTTGAATATAAGAGTTGTGTCATTTTCATAGTAAAACTCTTTTGCCAAATCTCCAATAATCGTAGAAGAATCTTTATCAAACTTAACTAAACCATTAAATAAAAATCCAGCTATTTCGGAAGAACTTGAGTCAGTAGCTAGAAGTGGGTTCAGCCTAGAGGGATTTGCCGAAGTTGCTAGATGCAAAGTCGAAGCAAATATATTTAAAGATAAAAAAAGAAGTAATAATAATTTCACTATATAACTTTTACTTTATCACTTTATCATTTAGACTAAGCTTCCCATCAATGAGTTTTATTACAAAAATGAGATTATTTCCTTCTTCTTTTGCAAATGAATTAGCCAGACCTGTTATTGGTACTTTTTTATTTATAAGAACATAAAAATCTTTTGATAATTTGATTGTTGAATCAATGTTAATATTGTTAATCAATGTCATAGGAGAGCTTTTTATTTTTTTAGCTAAATCATTATCTTGCTTAACATTCAGTTTTGCCATTAAACTAAAAGCATCAATAGAAGTTTCATTTTCTAAAGATAATTTTTTAACTGAAAAATCTGCAATATTTAGTTCCAATCCTTTTGAAAATATTTTAATAATTGCTTCTTGCAACTCTTTTTCAAAGGCTTGAGAATTGTTTGACTTTGTATTTAGTGTTAATTTTCTAAACTCTTCATAAGCAATTTTATCAACTCCATCTAAAGAAACATCATAGTTGAAACCATTTAAAAGCAGATTTAATTTATCTGATTTTACTTCAAACTCTTTAAATGAACTTTTTGTATAAAACTCTGCTTTTTCTCCTTGAGTATTTGAAGATATATTAAACTTAGCATCATCAACTTTAACTTTTGTTTCTTCACCTCTTTTTTCTTTAACATTCATAACAAGTGTCTTAATAGTTGCACTAGATGCGTAAGTGCTGCTTGAATGAAATGTTGATGAAGAAGCAATATTTTTAAAATTAAACATTATATTTTTTGTTGGTGCGATAACTTCTAAATTTATTTCTGAAATATGCGACTGTAAACTTTTTGGAGCAATCAAAGGACCTTTTCCATAGTAAGTTGCTTCTCTTAGTTTAAATATCATCTTTGTGGAGTTATCAAAAGTATAATTTTCATCTATATTCTTAATAAAACCAGAAAAAGAACCATCTGCTACTGAATAACTTATATGATATAAAACACCTTTACTTTGAAGAAGATTTTCTATATATTTATAAAAATTTACATCTTCTTTTTTCATTTGACTTATCATGTTTGTAGATAAAGACAAAGGGTAAATATCTACTAAAATATCACTACCTAAAGGGAAATTACTATACTCAATATCCACACCAACCAGTACACCACCAAGCATAGCATCTACATAAGGGGGAAGTTGTACATCTGAGTATTGATTTAAATGTTTTATGAACTTTGGAGCATCACGGAGTAAAAACTCATAATGTTTTTTTGTTCTAAGATAAGTTGATTCTGATGAAGCATTTTTAAGTTCTAAGCCATTAGAAGTTAAAACACTAACTCTTGTAGTTAAAATTTCTTGTGTTGCTTTGTTTCCAATAAGTGGAAGAATCGCTACAATCGCTATGACAACGAAAAGAGCTATTATAATTTTTTTCATTAATATACCTTTAGTTTATTTACGCGTATTATATAAAAAAAATTGTTAATTTGTTGTTATGAGAAAAGAAAGATTTCACCAATGCAAAAGCATCGGTAAAAAAGTGTAGAAAATACTAGCGTTTTGAGAACTGACGAGAACGACGAGCTTTACGCTTACCTGGTTTCTTACGCTCAACAACACGAGAATCACGAGTCATCATACCTTCTGGTTTAAGAATCGCTTTAATCGCTGGATCAAACTCTACTAGAGCTTTTGAGATACCATGACGAAGGGCATCAGCTTGACCACCAAAACCACCACCTAAAGTAGTAGCTACAATGTCAACTGAACTATCTTGTTTAGAAAGAGCTAATGGTTGTTTTACGCGAAGCTTCTTAGCTTCAAGTCCACCTAACCATGCGTCTAATGAAAGACCGTTTACAGTAATTTTACCACTTCCTGGAGTTAACCATACTTTTGCTATAGATGCTTTACGCTTACCTGTTGCATATATTCTTGTTGCCATAAATCAATCCTTACTTAGCAAGTTGTGCAGTGTGAGGATGTTCAGCACCTGCATATATTTTTAATTTTTTAAGCATTTTAACGCCAAGTTTTGTTTTAGGAAGCATACCGCGAGCAGCTAATTTAAATAACTTCTCAGGATTTTTTTCTAAAAGCTCAGTCATTTTAACACTCTTAGTTGAACCGAAGTAACCAGAATGAGAAAAATACTCTTTATTATTAATTTTACCAAGACCGTTAAAGCGAGCCTTAGAAGCGTTAATGATAACAACATAGTCACCACAGTCAATATTTGGAGTCCAACAAACTTTTCTCTTACCACGAAGAATAGTGGCTACTTCAGTCATCATACGACCAAAAGTTTTCCCCTCAGCATCGATTAAAACCCATTTTTGGTCAATCTGTTCAGGAGTTGCAATTTTTGTAAATTTCATTCAAAAACCTCTTGTTTTATTTTAGTGTTAGAAGTATAACCTCACAAACTTAGAACTAGCTTAATTTTTGGTTTATTTAAGGTTTAGAACAACATAAAAAGACCAAAACCAAACAAAATTATAGAAGACACTAGACTTATCCAATACGAAACTCTTTGAGAAATTTTGTGTTTAGACCTATGAACAAAATAAGGCATTATTGTTATCCAAAGTAAAAGTGCACTTATCATTCCAAAAAGTGTTGCGTAAATGCTTAGCTCTTTGTTAGCAGCATGTCCTGATACACTTAACCAAAAACCTATTGTATATGGATTTATAAAGGTTAAAGCAAAACCCTTAAGATATAACTTTATACTGCTTTTATCTACTATTTTTTCACTTGTTTTATTAACAATGTTATCTTTATTTTTGTATATGTTAAAAGCTAAATATATTAAGAAAAGACCTCCAAATATAGACAAATACTTTAAAATTTCTGGTTGATTAAAATAAGTAATAAGACCAAAAATAATCAAAAAAAGATAAGTCATATCAGCACTCATAGCACCAAGACCAATCATTACACCATTCTTATATTTTTTTATCGCTTCATTCATTATGAGAATATTTATAGGGCCAAGAGGAACAGCCGCTCCAAGCCCCAACAAAAATCCCTCTGCGAAAGATAGTATCATTGTTAAACCTTAATAATTTTTATTTCATTTTCAAGTATATAACAAATATAGCCTCTTACTTCATCCTCTGTTATCTCTTCAACTGCCTTTTGGTAGTACCTAACTTGTTTTAAATGATGTTGTTTATAATTCATAGAACTTTTATAATCAACTATATTCCATCTTCCATATTCACTCTTAACTAAGAGGTCAATATAGCGAAGATTATTTTTATATCTGATGGCTTTTTCTTTATAACACTCTCCAGATGCTAAAGAGATAAACTCTTTAGATGCCAATAAATTTGACACTCTGTTTTCTATATCATCTATTTCTTTTACATCTAAAGAATAACCATATTTATTTATCATCATATCTTTAGCATTAACAACTGCCTCAATAGTAAAACTTCCTAGCATCTCAAGCATATAGTGAAGTGCCAGACCAAAGTTTATAGCCTTTAAATCTTCTTCATTGTTCTCTTGGAGTTTTAAGATATCACTTTGAGTTCCATAATATAACTCTTTGTACTCTATAGATGCACTTGGCTCTTCTGCTTTGCTATCTATATTCAAATCATCGCTTGATAAGGATACCTCTCCACTACTGCCATCCACAAGCTCTAAAATTTCAAAAATAGAATTTTTCATTTTAGAAATAAGAAAAAGATTTCTTTTTGCTCTAGTAAAAGCAACATAAAGAGCATTTAAAGAGTCCTCTTTTACTAAAGCTTTTTCTTTTTCAAGAGCAAGTGCATAAGAGGCATCTATAAACTCTCTCCCCTTTGAGCGAAGATATATGTTTTGCAGTTGTATGCCATCGTATTCATATATGATACTATTTCTTGCAGGTGGTACTTTTTTGAGTCTGTCCATTACTATAACATGCTCATACTCTAAACCTTTTGACTTATGAATAGTTAAAACTTTTACACCATTCAAATCAGATGCAGCGCCACTAGCATCTAGTCTTTCATATTCAAAAAGTAGTGCTTCAATATCTTCATATTTACCAAGAACATCTAAAAAACGAATAAGATGAAAGTCATCACTAAAAAGTTTATACTCTTGTATGATTTTTTTTGTAATATCTAAAAGTTTACCTTTTAAAAAATGAACTTTTTTTATCTCTTTTAGTTCTTCATCAATAATAGCAAAAAAGTTATGTCTATATATATCTTGCTCGAAGTATTGATATTTTAAGTATTCAAGCACAGCTTTTACACTTTTTTGATTTATGAGTTTTGTTGTTGTTTCAGTTACAACTTCAATCTTTTCATCTTGTAAAAGTTGTTTAATACTCTCACCATCTCCATTTGTAGCACAAAGAATAGCGATTTGATTTATGTCCGCACCAAGAGAGATTAAATCCTTAACCTTAGTTAAACTCTCTTCTAAAATCTCTTCACTACAAAGCACTTCCACATAACCAGCATCTGCATCTGCTTGTACACTTTGGGGTGCATAGTTTTTGATTTTTTCTTTAAATGTTTCATTTACAAAATTTATGACTTCTTTTTGAGAACGATAATTTATAAGCAGTGATTCAACTTCCGTACGACACTCATCTACTACAGCGCCAAAAAGAGAACTCACTCCACCTCTAAAGCGATAAATAGACTGCTTAACATCTCCAACAAAAAAGAAGCTTCCATCTTCGCTCACGCCACTTCCAGATACTATCTCGCTTATTAAAGGTTTTAAGATTTCATACTGCAAAATACTTGTATCTTGAAACTCATCTAAAAGGATATGCTCTATTTTTGAATCAAGTCTAAAATACAAAAACTCACTATCAATACTCTTATTTAAAATATTATGCACTAAAATAGTTACATCATTAAAACTAAGTTCACTATCTTCTGAGTAAAGTGCTTTTTTTGCTTTTTGATAGATGCCAACCAACTCACTCAAAGCATAAAAAAAGTTTTGCTCTTTTGCTTGTGTATGACTTTTCACAGCTTCTTGAATAGTTTTTAAATATATGTCCATCTCTGGGCAATAACACTTTTTAAAAACCCAATACTCTAAACTAGGTTTCGCTACCCAAGTTTTCTCTTTCAACTCATCAAAACTATCCGTCAAAACTACTTTTTTTAAACTAGCAGATGCCCCACTACAATTATCTACAATATTTTGTAAACCCTCTAGTGCATCTAAAGCTATCGCTTCATAGTGCAAATACTCTTCTTTTTTAAATTTTAAGTGTGACAACTCTTCTTGTTTTATATAAAACTCATCTAAAAGAGTAAATATATCTCCAAGTCTTTTTTTAGACTGTAGTGAAAGTGTGATAAGTGTCTCTTTTTTCTTAGCATCTGAGACTTCACTTAAAAATCGAGAAAGTAGTTTTAGTTCATGTTGTGAGTTCATAGTTGAGAAGTCTGGCATCAAAGAAGCATAAAGGGAAAATTTTCTAAGTATTTGAGAGAAGAACTTATCTATGGTCATGATTTTAGTGTTTGCGTTTAAAAACTCATTTAAAATAGTTTGACGCTGACTCAATAGATGCTCTTTAGAAAGTTCTGTCACCTGCGAAATAACATCCAACTCACCACGACTCTCTAACTCTTCTAAAGTCAAAACGATTCTCTCACTCATCTCAAAAGCCGCTTTGTTTGTAAAAGTAAGAGCCAATATCTTAGATGCAGATGCACCTTTAAAAAGTAAACTAAGATACCGAACAACAAGCATAAAAGTCTTACCACTCCCCGCACTCGCTTCGTAGGCTAGATTGTTTTTAAACATTGTTAGTACTTTTTACGAAACTAAAAGGAGTAGTAACCAACGGCATTTTCCTCTCAAAGTCCCACTTTAAATTGTATTGTTTTTTCATTCATATATTCCATAAAATCTCGGAAGTGAGGCTTTAGCCTCGCCCAACTTCAAAGGATTATTTTTTATGTAATTATACACTGTATTGAAATGATTTTCATCTCTTATACTTTTATCATAGTAATCATTTACCCAAAACTTTCCTCTTTTTTTTAGAATATCATTTATCATCTTTGCACTTGAACCTTTTATACTTTGAATAACCAATGACAATTTATCAAGTGGTTTGATAAGTATATGAATATGATTTGGCATAATTGCAAATGCTGTTAGTTCATATAAATCATTATTTTTGTTTTTTAAAAACTCATTCATTGCTATTAAAATATCATCATTTAAATAAGCACCTTTTTGTGAGAAATCTAAATAATTATCAAGTTCTAGTTGTTTCTTATTATTTGGTTTATCGACTAACAATAGTCTTTTTAAAAAGTCATCAGTACTATCAAATGTTCTAAAAGTTATAAATTGATAATATCCAATAATATCTACATGAGGAAGATGTTTATACTGCATCTATTATTTTTCCTTTTGGAAGTGAGACTTTAGTCTCGCCTTATTTTTCTATTTGCGAGGCTAAAGCCTCACTTCCATAGATAAATATTTTATTAATTATCTAGAAAATCTTGATAAGTTGATTGCTTCTCATTTACCTTTGATTTTATTATATCTTTTGCCTGATAAATTGTAATAGCACCATGATATTCATTACACATTTCAAAAAAATTCAATTCAAAATCATAAGCACTTAAAGAAATAGGAAGTGTTACATCTAATGAACTTGGATCGGATATTCGAAAACATGATAAAGTATATATAATTTGTCCATTATATTTAACTCCCCATTTCTCTGTGTTTATATTATTATATGTTCTTGGAAAGTTTTTTAATTTACATAAATCTCGTATAAGATTATCATCTTCAATTAAATCTTTTTTCTCACTTTTATCACTATTAAAAAAATAATCATAACTAAAAACTTTCTCATCTTCTTCTACTTTTGATATTGATAATCCAATATTTTCCTTATAGATGAATACTATTTCACCTATATCTTTTGGTATATGAAAATCTTTTAAACAAGACTCTTTTAGCACATTATAGATTTCTTCTAATTTCAATTTTAAATCCTTTTGATATATTTAGATTAATTTTACCAAAATTAATTATTATTTATTTAAAACATGCCATTTTGCAATATTTTTCTTAAAATTAACAATTTTCATTTTCGTAGATTCTAAATCTTTTGGAGATAAAAAAGCCTCTTCACATTCCATACAATACTCACCAGACTGTTCTATCTCTATGGAGTGCTTTTTATATGTATAAATAATCTGTTCTGATTTGTATTCAATCTTGCCGTTACATATAGGACAGTTGCTCATGTTAACTCCTTAAATAATATTCGGAAGTGAGGCTCGGAGTGGAGAATGCAATTGGTTAGCATTCCTATTAGCCTCGCAGAAACAAAAACTTTATGCGGGACTAAAGTCCCACTTCCATTTGTTTATTTTAAATCTTTTGGAGGCTTTTTGCCTCATATATTGAAAAACAAGGCGAGGCTGAAGCCTCACTTCCGTAAGGTTGCATTACTCTCTCCCACACATAATCTTATATTCACAAAACTTACAACTATTAGTCTCTTCACATTTTTCAAAATTTACTTCTTCTATCTCTAACAAATCATTTATAATTGATTTTAAAATTTCTAGTTTTTCTTCTAAAAAGGCTTCTTGAACTATTTTGCTGTCTTTTAAGTCGTAGTATCCACAAAATGAAACTTTTCCTAGTGTAGATGCTAAAAGGTAGTAAAATTCCAACTGAAAGTCTGTTGCTTGGGAGAAATTTTTAGCGTTGTATATTGGGTAGTTTCCTGTTTTATAATCAAGAACAAACAACGCATCACCTTTGGCATCTATCCTATCTACAAAACCGCTAAGAGTCATATTAGCAAAATTACAAGTTAGATTTTTTTCACAATACTTAACTCTAAAGCCATCACGAAATCTTTTTATTTCATTGTGAGCAAACTCTATCATTTTTCTTTTTTGCATCTCTATGAGGTATTTATCTAACTCACTTTTTCCACATACAGCATCTAGCTCTTTATCTAAGTCCTTTTTTAATTCATCAGCATCTGTATAAAATGGTTTTTTAGAATAAAGTATATTTAGAGCATCATGAACAGCTGTTCCTATCTCCCATTCTTCTGGCATATCTTTTGGTATTTGATGACCTTTAATACTTTGTACATAAGCATAAAAATATTTTCTTTTACAAGTTAAAAAGGTTTTTAATTTAGTTGCTGATAGCTTTATATCTTTAAAACTATACTCTTTTACGATTTCTAATTCTTCTTGATTTTTATCTTCTCTTTTTTCAAAGAGTATCTTTGCATATTCATTCTCGAAACTACTCTTTGCTTTTATATCTAGATGCTTTAAAAACCTAGAGCCACTACTTTGTTCAGACTCCACAAAAGAGATACAAACTTCTTTTGATGAGTTTATTAGCATCTCATAGTAATGTTTTTGAAGGTTCTCTCTGTCACTCATTGTTGGAAGATTTGCCATCTCTCTTATTTGAGTGTTTAAAAACATATCTTTATCACTTCTTTTTGGAACATTGGCATCTGAAAAGTCTACTATGATTACAGCGTCAAACTCTATTGAACGAGTTTCCAAAACTCCCATAACTGTAATTTTTCCACCGCGAACATCATCTAAACTCCTAGATGCTAATCGCTGTAAAAAAAGTGAAAGTAAAGATTTCAGACTCATATCTCTCATACTTATGAGTATATTTTTAAGAGTATAAACTTCTTCTTTATAGACTTTATCTTCTACATTTGTAGTCTCACAAAATTCTAAAAAACTTTGAAGTAAAGTAAGAGCATCTACTTCATGCACCTTTTTATAATAAATGGGAGATAACATCTTATAAATCTCGTCACCAACTCTTTGAATTCTCGCACTGTTTTCTTGTGATATTTGCTCTATTAACGTACAAGTTGCATCTATCTTTTCATAGATGCTAGTTTTTGAGAAAGATTTACCCATGGCGAAGTTAAAGTTAGATTTTTCATCAAAGCTTAGAAGTTTAGAAGCAAAATTTTCATCTGGTAATATTACAGCAATTTTTTGAGGCTCATAACCCTTTTTTATATACTCGTAAACTCTCTTTTTTATATATGCTACTTGAAGTATCGATTCACTAAAAGACTCACAACTTATGTTTTGGTTCTTCTGTATTTTTTCTTTTTTTATTATCTCTTTAGAATTTAATGATATTTTATATACATAATCAGCATCTAGCTCAATATCTAGTTCTAAAAACTTAGTCTGCATTTTAGTATTGAAATTTGAAGTTTTAAAAATTATTTCAACACTACAAAACTCACAACATTTTTCAAGTAATTCTAACTCAAAGTTAGTTAGATGCCCATCTACATGAAGTTCAATATTTTTATGTGATAAAGCATAACTTTTATTAAACTCATAAAATTTTGGTAAAAAAATTTTATCTAATATCTTTTTCTTTATGCATAGATGCTCATATCTTTTATGTAACTCCTGAAGTATAGCAATATGCTCTTCATACTCAGCATATATATCTGAAGTATCAAGCGTTTTTATATCATAAAGTTCGTGCGCTAACTCTTGAAAAAATTTAAATATATATGAAGAGTTTTTTGTAAATGTAAAAAAGTTTCTCTCTATTTTTAAGTTAGAAAAGGAGTTAAAGTCAGATGCTTCAAGAAGAAGTAAAACTCTACTATCATCATCTATAAGTTTAAAATTTTTCACTATACATAACTTAGATATAAATTCATGCATAGTTATATGATTTGGAAGAAAAAGTGTTTGTTCACTATGAAGAAGTTGCTCATGCCTAATTGCACGAGCAGTTGGTAGAACTATTGTAGTGTTATTCATATTAGTATTATATCTTAAGTTATAAGCTTCAGCTTAATATTCAAACACCTCTTTCTCTCTTGTATCAGCCTTAACATTAAAATATCTTTTTTTATCTCCAACACTAATCTTTGCCATAATATCCCATCTACCTTCAACAGGTAATTCTATTGAAGAAAATGTATATACGCCATCTACAATAGTTGAAGATTTTAAAGTTTGATCATGCTTATGATTGTTTGGTCTAGTAACAACCACTTCAATCTTTGCATTTTTAACTTCTTCTAAATTTATAGTAGTGATTTTATATTTTATAACTGTATTTTTCAAACTTAAACCATCTGTCACATACTCAACTTTATACTCTTTATCAAAGTCTATTCTAGCTTGAAGTAGTTCATTCGCTTTGGCATCTGCTTCATGATAACCCATCATATAAGTATCACTCTTTTCAACTGGAAGTTGATTGGCTATTATGACTGTCGCTATACAAGCTCCAAAAACTAGTGCTATCGATATTCCAATGGCATAAGGCCAAATCATTCCCTTACTTTTGCTCAATTTTTTGCCTTCTTATATATAATTTTCTTTTGATATAAAGAAATATACCATAAACTAAAAAACCGTAAAATAATACCTTCACAAAAAATATACTATTTTGATTTGCATTTCCTACAGCATTTTCTAAAACAATTCCTTTAGAGTCAGCAATTTGTTCTGCAATATCTGCATATCCATTAAACATAGATGCACTATACTTACCTAATACTTCACCTTTTTTCGCTTTTCCAGCTAGTAATGGAATTATTGTGCCACTATGACTAGATGCTACCTCTTTAAACCTTGCAAAACTATCACTATAAAATAATGCCATCACAAAAGCCTGAACAGGAGAAGCCACAGGACTTAATACCTGTTTTTTATCAAAATACTTATATAAAGAGCTGTCATTTGCTAAGATATCTACCTTAGAGTTCATCTCTGCAAATGTAAGCAAGATAGTTGGAGAAGAAAATGTTTTTAATAACTCTCTTTCATACTCGACTATACCCTTTTCATTTGGTATTTCTTTAAGCATAACTAGCATTAAAGATATTCCTGTTTTTTCATACAGTTCTGAACCTAATTTTTCAACCTCTGCTTTAAATGCTGGGTTAAAAATTACTGTATCTTTATATAAATATTGTGCTGCTAATGATGTTTGAAAAACTACAAAAAAAGTGAGGGCCGCAAGCCCTCTTGAAAATTTCAATGAAATCTTCCTAACCAATAAATAAATGATTTGGTGTTAAAACCACATATGCTGTGTAAGCTGCCATTATAATTAGGCCGACTGTAATAATTTTTTCCATTTTACACTCCTTACTTCACATCAACAATATGATCAGATACTTTTGATGTCGTATGACCTTCACCAAAACCTATACCTGAACCTATTTTTGTTTCATTTTTTATTTCATAATAATTAGTTGCATTTGCATTCTGTACACCAATACCTAAAACTGTTAGAACAACCAAAATACTTAGTAATAACACAGTTGCAATCAACATTCCTGTAATTCCATCAAGAGCAAATACGCTTCTATTTTCATTCATACCTGACTCCCTTATTTACTTAAGCTAGTGATGTATGCACCAACTGCTTCTTTTTGCTTAGCATTAAGTCTATTAAATGCTGGCATTTTACCAATAGCACCTTTTTTACCATGACTAAGAATATTGGTAACAAGGGCTGGAGTAAATGAAACTACACTAGGAGCAACATATTCCATACCTTTCCCATCTTCACCATGACAAGCTGCACAAGTTCCAGCAAATGTATCAGCACCTGCACCAGTCATACCATTTGCAACAAACGCAGAAACTGCATCTATGTCAGCATCTGTAATAAGAGCGCCTGTATTAGCATTGAAAAGTCCATTACGATCAGGCATTGGCATTTCCATACCAAGTAGTTGATTGTTTGAACCATTTTCTATTGCAAATTTAACAGTTTTAGCTTCAATTCTTACATTAAGATTTGCAGCCTTACCATCTATACCATCAGCCGTTAAACCATGGCATACTTTACATTCAGCTAAAAATACTGACTCTCCCATTTCTACTAATCTGTCACCAGTAATATCTTTATACTGTACTTCAAATTTAGCATTGTGAACTGCAACATCTTCATTATACTCACCAATTTGTGAATATGCATTTACAGGATAACCTATTATAAAATACCACATTCCCCAAACCATAGTAAGCAAGAACATAACAGCCCAGCCTTTTGGTACTTCATTTAAATACTCGCCTATTCCATCCCACTGCTCATCAAGCAATTGACCTTCAGCAGTATCTGTTTGCATTTGGCGGACATACTTAATTACAACAAAAACTGTAATTACTACAAGAGCAACTGCAGCCGCAACTGTTAGTATGTTTACTATATCACCATTAAGACCACCCTCAGACATACCTACAGACATGTAAGTAAATCCAATCATTGATACTGTAATGATAATTCCCCAAAGATAAATCTTATTCATATATCTCTCCTATTTCTCTTCTGTCTTTGACGAAGACAATACTGGTGTATCATCTACATCATCGTGTAATGCAATATTACTATACTCTTCATAGTCAATCCCGTTAACATCTTTTTTTGCACTATACAAATGATATATATAACCATAAAGAGCAAGAACTAAAAAAACAACTAAACCAAAGTAACCATAAGCTTGTAGCTGAGCAATATCCATTACAAACCTTTACTATTTCAGACTATTTAAATATGCAATTAAAGCAACTATTTCAGGAATCTCACCATTAGCCACTGCATCTTTAACATCTTGATCTTTCATATCTGCAACAATCAGTTTTGCTTCAGTTAACGCAATAGCATGTGCATCTGCAACACTATCACCCATTTTTACAATTAAACTAGACCCATCTTTCATAGGAACTGGTTTGTTGTAAGGAACCGAGAAGAACTCTGCTATTGTTAATTGTTCTGCAAAAGCAGTATCAATATCAGCAGCATTGCTAAACATCCAACGGTATGCAGGCATGATTGAACCTGGCACAACAGCAGCTGGATCTTTCATATGATTTTCGTGCCAGTCAGTAGTACGGTAGTTACCTACACGCATTAAATCTGGACCAGTTCTTTTTGAACCCCATAAAAATGGACGATCATAAGCATACTCACCACTTAAAGAATAGTGACCATAACGGTCAGTTTCTGATTTAAATGGACGAATCATCTGTGAATGACAAGCATTACAACTATTTTTAATATAAACATGACGACCTGCCAACTCTAATGTAGAGTATGGTGCAGTGCCGATTGTCGGACGAGAAGCCTGAGCAAAGTTTGGAAGAATTTCAACTAAACCTGCAAACGCAATTGTTAAGAACACCGCTACCGCAAAAAAGAACGGATGTTTTTCTAACCAATGAAACATAATTAATCCTTTCTATTAAGCGCCCATAGGCGATGCTGATTGTAGCTCTGACTCTTCAACTTCACGAGCAGACATAGTTTTATAAATGTTATAAGCAAACATAAAGAAACCAACTAGATATAATAATCCACCAACACCACGAATAGCGTAGTAAGGATGAAGGATAGTAACTGTATCAATGAAAGAGTAAGCTAAATTACCAAATTCATCGTGAGCTCTCCACATCATACCTTGAGTAATACCAGCAATCCACATAGAAGTAAAGTATAAAACAATACCTAAAGTTTGAATCCAAAATTGTGCAGCCATAAGCGATTTAGAGTAAATCTCACGCTTAAATACACGTGGAGCCATGTGGTAAAGTGCAGCCATAATCATGAAACCAACCCAACCAAGAGTACCATCATGAACATGACCAACGATCCAATCAGTAAAGTGTGCGATTGCATTAACAGATTTAATTGCCTGAATAGGGCCTTCTAAAGTTGAGAACATATAAAATGTAGAACCAAGAACCATAAACTTAATTAATGGAGACGCCGCAACTTGTTGCCACTCGCCTTTCATTGTAAGAAGCATATTAATCGCTGAACCCCATGAAGGAAGAATCAATATTACTGAGAAAATTGAACCCATAGTCTGTAACCAATCGGGAACAGTTGAGTATAACAAGTGGTGACCACCTGCCCATAAATATACAAACATTAAACCCCAAAATGAAAGTAAAGACAATTTATAAGAATAAATAGCTTGACCTGATTCTTTTGGTAAAAAGTAGTAAATCATAGCAACAATAGGAACAGTAAAACCAAATGCAACCGCATTATGACCATACCACCACTCTACAAGAGCGTCATTCGTACCAGCATACATAGATACTGAATGATACCACGCACCAATTCCTGTTTCACCAGCAGCAGATGTACCTAAAATAGTAGGAATCTCCATATTGTTGAAAAGATAAAGCATAGTTATACCTAGGAATGTAGCGATATAATACCAAATAGAAATATATAGTGATTTTTCACGGCGAATACCGATAAGACCAAAAATACTCATACCAAAGATAACCCAAACGATAACGATAGCGATATCAATAGGCCACTCAAATTCAGCATACTCTTTTGAAGTTGTAATACCCATTAATAGTGAAACAACAACTGCTGCAACACCTACTAAGTATAACCAAAAGTGTAATTTTCCTAAAAACATCAATAGCCCTGACTCTGCCATTGACACTTTTAAAACACGCTGACCAACATAATACCAAGTAGAAAAAATACCACTTAGTGTAAAACCAAAAATTACTGCATCTGTGTGCAGTGGACGAAGACGACTAAAGTTTGTATACTCAGCAAGTCCCTCACCTAACATCAGGTTTAACCCTGGAAAAGCAAGTTGAAATGCTAAGATTACACCGACGAGCATGCCAACAATTCCTAAAACAATTGTTGAAACCATGAACATCTTTGCAACCGTATAGTCGTACTCTAATGGACGATTCTCCATATATAGCCTCCTTAAAGATTCAAAGCAATTAAGTCTAGCAAAATACTAGACTAATTAACCCTATCACTATATCAATTTTATTGTTTAAAGTTTCTTAAAAAGTGACAAATTTGTGACAAATTTGCTATTTTTATTAATTTTTTGTTTACTTTAGTAATTTAATTAATTTTTAAGAAAGAAGAAGAGGTAGCATAAATATAAGAAATATTTATGCTACCTTTTTATTAGAGATAGAAATTCACAGAAGATATATTGACTCTCTTTTGGCCCTGGACTAGCTTCAGGATGATGCTGAACTGAAAAGATTGGAGAATCTTTGTATTTCAAACCCTCTATGGTATTATCAAAAAGATTTGTATGAGTTACATCTGCAATTTCTATAATATTATTAGGAACATTATAATTGTGATTTTGTGCAGTAATCTCAACTAATCCTGTTTTTTCATTTTTAACAGGATGATTTCCGCCATGATGACCAAATTTTAATTTAAAAGTATCATATCCATGAGATATAGAAAGTAGTTGATGACCCAAACAAATACCAAACATTGGAATTTTAGCATC